>NZ_FNTD01000004.1:6450128-6792692 GCF_900104815.1 Streptomyces misionensis | reverse complement strand
GCAAGCCGCTGTCCGAGACCCCGCAGGTGTGGACGTTCTATAAGGAGGTCCAGCGCTACTGGGAACAGGGGCTGCGGGCGCCCGACGACGTGACCGTGGTCTTCACCGACGACAACTGGGGCAACCTGCGCCTGGTGCCGAGCCCGTCGCTGCCGCCGCGCGAGGGGGGTTACGGCCTCTACCACCACTTCGACTACGTCGGCGCCGGCCGCAACTACAAGTGGGTCGACACCGCCAACCTGGCCAATGTCTGGGACCAGCTGAACCAGGCCTACACCTACGGCATCCGGCAGCTGTGGATCGTCAACTCCGGTGACCTCAAGAGCAACGAGCTGCCCACCCAGTTCTTCCTGGACTACGCCTGGGACCCCGCCCGGTGGCCGGTCGAGAACGTCACCGAGTGGCTGGAGCACTACGCCCGGCAGAACTTCGGGTCCGAACACGCCGGCGCCATCGCCGCCGTCCTGGGCACGTACGGGCATCTCCAGGCCCGCCGCAAACCGGAGTTGCTCAACCGCAGGATCACCGTGGACCCGGACAAGGACCTGGCCACGGACCCCTCCGCCGTCGTCTACGACGACCAGGCGACGCCGTTCAGCATCACCAACTACCAGGAGATGGAACGGGTCACGCAGGAGTGGCGGGAGCTGTCCGCCGCGGCCGAGCGCATCGAGTCCGCCCTGCCGGCTGACCGGCGGGACGGCTTCTACGAGCTGGTGCTGTATCCGGTGAAGGCGACCGCCAACCTCTACGCCCTGCGCCAGGCCCAGTTCACCAACCTGCTCTACGCCGCCCAGGGCCGGGCCGCCGCCAACTCGCTCGCGTCGGCCGCGGAGTCGTACTTCCGCACCGACAAGGCGCTCGCCGACCGCTTCAACAACACGGTGGCCGACGGGAAGTGGAAGGGTTTCCAGACCCAGCCGCACATCGACTACGGCGATGTCGCCCGGTACGGCCCGGACGCCCCCTGGCAGCAGCCGCAGATCGACAACGCGGCCATCCCCGACGTGATCTTCCCCGCCGTCAAGCGGATCACCCCGGCCGCGGGGTCCCGGATGGGCGTCGCCGTCGACGGCTCCGACCAGGCGTGGCCCGGCTCCACGGCCGAGTGCGCGCTGCCCGCGCTCAGCCCGTACGCCACCGGACCGGTCCCGTACATCGAGATCTTCAACCGGGGGACGACGCCCTTCGACTACCGGATCAGGACCGGCGTCCCGTGGCTGACCGTCGACGCCACGCGGGGGCGGGTCGACAGCCAGGTGCGGGTCACCGTCCGGGCCGACTGGGCCCGCGCGCCCAAGGGCAGGCGGAGTGTGCCCGTCACGGTCACCGGCCCCGGCGGCGAGCAGGTGACGGTACGGGTCCCGGTGGACAACCCGGACGTGCCCCGGCGCAGCCTGAGCGGATTCGTCGAGGCGGGCGGCTGCGTCTCCATCGAGGCCGACCACTACGGCAGCGCCCACGGCGGGGGCGTCGTCTCCTGGCGGCGCATCCCCGGCATCGGCCGGACCGGCTCGGGCATGGAGCCCTTCCCGGTCACCGCGCCCCGGCAGACACCGGGCGGCGACGGCCCCCGGCTGGAGTACCCCGTCACGCTCTTCACGACCGGACCGGTCACGGTGTCCGCGTACCTGTCGCCCAGGAACAACATCCTGGCGAGCGACGGCCTCACCTACGCCGTCTCCTTCGACGACGACCGGCCGCAGCCGGTGAACATCACCAAGGTCACCGGCTCCGACGACGGCACGATGAACATGCAGTGGCAGCGGAACACCTCGGACAACGTCAACGTCACCACCACCACGCACCGGATCACCCGGCCCGGACTCCACGTGCTGAAGTTCTGGATGGTCGACCCCACGGTGGTCCTGCAGAACCTCGTCGTGGACACCGGCGGACTCAAGCCCAGCTACCTCGGCCCGCCCGAGAGCCTCCGGCTGCGCTGAAGGAGGGAACACAGGTCATGGCCCGAACATCCGCACTCCTGGTGAGCCTGGCCGCCGCGGCCGTGCTCACGGTCACCGGTGTCGCCACGTCCTCCGCGGCCGGCGGCGAACGCACGACGAGCACGGCCCAGGTCGCCGCGGCCGGACACTGGGTGAACACCTGGACCTCGATGCCCCAGCTGACCGAGCCGGGCAACATGCCCCCGGCGCCGTTCACCCAGCCGGGCCGGGTCCTCGCCGACAGCACGGTGCGCCAGACCGTGCACGTCTCGGTCGGCGGTACGCATCTGCGGCTGCGCTTCTCCAACGCGTTCGGCGGCGCGGCGCTGCCCATCACCGCCGTGTCGGTGGCGCTCCCGGACGGCAATCGCGCCGGGTCCGGTGCCGTCCAGGCGGGCACCACCCGGAAGGTGACCTTCGACGGCCGCTCCTCGACGGTGGTCCCGGTCGGCGCCGAGGCCGTCTCCGACCCGCTGGACTTCGACCTGCGGGCGGGCTCCAACCTCACGGTGACGCTCTATCTGGCCGACGGCCAGGCGTCGGACGACATCACCTCGCACCCCGGTTCCCGGACCACCTCCTACCTGGTGACCGGGGACCACGTGGACGACGCGGACCTGGGCGGGGCCGCCACCACCGCCCACTGGTACTTCCTGAGCGGGGTGGAGGTCTGGTCGAAGAGCACCACCGCGGCGGCCGTCGTGCTGGGCGACTCGCTGACCGACGGCCGGGGTTCCACCACCGACGGCAACGACCGGTGGACGGACCAGCTGCTCGCCCGGCTGCGGTCCTCGCCCCGCACCGCCGGGGTCGCGGTCCTCAACCAGGCGGCCGGCGGCAACCGGGTGCTGAACGACGGCCTCGGACCCAATGTGCTGGCCCGCTTCGACCGCGATGTGCTGGCGCAGAGCGGGGTCCGATGGCTGATCCTCTTCGAGGGCGTCAACGACATCGGCACCGCCGCGCCCACCGAGGCCGCACAGCGGCAGACCACCGCGGACCTGCTCGCGGCCTACGACCAGATCGTGGTCCGGGCGCACGCGCAGGGCATCCCCGTGTACGGCGCCACGCTGACGCCCTTCGGGGGGAACACGGGCTACGACGACCCGAACGGCTACCGCGAGGCGGCCCGGCAGGCGGTCAACCGCTGGATCCGCACCAGCGGCCGCTTCGACGCCGTCCTCGACTTCGACCGGGCGGTCCGCGACCCCGGCCAACCCCGCAGGCTGCTGCCGTCGTTGGACGTCGGCGACCATCTGCACCTGAACCCCGCCGGGTACCGGGTGCTGGCCGACGCGGTGCCCGCCCGGCTGTTCGGACCGGACCGCCCCGCCCCGGACTTCGGCCTCCGCTGACCCGACCAGCACAAGGGATCTCGTCGCCTCAACCCTCTCTTCCGACGATTTACGAAGATCCATGGCGTTTCTTCGGCGGAATCAGTACTCTTCCCCGTCGTCGTCACCTCGCCATGCCCCGGAAGGGAAGCGCCCATGAACTCCGGTACCCCCGAACGGCAGTTGCCGGTCACCGAGCGCACCCGGCACCGCCGTCTGCGGGAGCAGGGAAGCCTGGACCGCGACCGGCTCGACGCCATCCTGGCCGCGGGCTTCGTCTGTCACCTGGGCGTCGACGTCGAGGGGACCCTGATGGTGGTGCCGACCGTCTACGGAACGGACGGCACCACCCTGTACCTCCACGGCTCGGTGGCCGGCCGCAGCATGCTCGCCTCCCCCGCCGCCACCGTCTGCGTCACCGTCACCCACATCGACGGACTCGTGCTGGCCCGCTCCGTCTTCGAGCACGGGGTCAACTACCGCAGCGCCATGATCTTCGGCACGCCCCGCCTGGTCACGGACCCCGACGAGAAGCTGGCGGGCCTGCGCTGCCTGACCGAGCACGCCGCCCCCGGCCAGTGGGACTACGCCCGGCGCCCCAGCCGCAAGGAACTCGCCGCGACGGCACTGCTGGCCCTCTCCCTGGACGAGGCCTCCGTCAAGATCCGCGAGGGCGCCCCGGACGACGGCACCGGCCCCGACGCCGAACTCGGCCTGTGGGCGGGCGTTCTCCCCCTGCACACCACCTGGGGCGAACTGCGACCGGACCCCCTCCTGCCGAACGACGTCGAGGCCCCCGCGCATCTGACGAGGCGGGTGGGGACGGCGGCGAACTGAGGGAACATGGTCAGGGCCGGTCTCGGATTTCTCCGAAACCGGCCCTGATCTGCGACTCTCTCAAGTCGGGACGACAGGATTTGAACCTGCGACCCCTTGACCCCCAGTCAAGTGCGCTACCAAGCTGCGCCACGTCCCGATGCGTCGACTCGCGGTGGCCCGCGTCATCACGCGAAGAGCACTTTACCGCACGTGCGGGGGTGTGCCGAAAACGGGCCGGGGCGGGGGCGGGGGACAATCGGTCGTATGACGAACGCGGACGGGTCGGCGGGCCGGGACCGGGACAGGGAGGGGCGGGCGCGCAGTGCGCGGCCCCGGGACGGGCTCGGGCGGCCGTTGGCGTACGGCGAGCGGGGGGTGCCGCGGCAGCCGGAGGGTGTCGTGCGGGCGCCGCGGGAGACGGTGGCCGAGGCGCAGGCGCTGCTGGAGGCGGGCCGGCCGTTCCACGCGCACGAGGTGTTCGAGGACGCCTGGAAGTCGGGGCCCGAGGAGGAGCGCGCGCTGTGGCGTGGGCTGGCCCAGCTGGCGGTGGGCCTCACGCACGCGGCCCGGGGCAACGCCGTGGGCGGGGCACGGCTGTTGCGGCGAGGCGCGGGGGCGGTCGAGGAGTGGGAGCGGGGGCGGGGCGAGGACCGGCCGTACGGGCTGGATCTGGCCGGGATCGTGCGCTGGGGGCGGGAGCTGGCCGGGCGGGTGGAGGAGGGCGCCGGGCCCGTGGACGCCGTGGCCGAGGCGCCCCGGCTCGGCCCCTGAGCCGCCGCGTCCGGAGGCGGGGGAGGCGTTGTCGGTGGCATACGGCAGACTCGGTGGCGTGCGAAAGATTCATGTCATCGGTATCGGTGCGGGCGACCCCCAGCAGCTGACCTTGCAGGCGGTCGGCGCGCTGCGCGGCACGGACGTGTTCTTCCTGCTCGACAAGGGCGAGGCGAAGAGCGATCTCACCCAGCTGCGCCGGGACATGCTGGACGCGCATCTGCCCGCGGGTTCCTACCGGGTGGTCGAGGCCCGGGACCCGGAGCGGGACCGCGCGGCGGGCGGGTCGGCGTACTCACCGGCCGTCGGGGACTGGCGCAGCGCCCGCGCCGGCATCTACGAGCGCATGATCGCCGAGGAGTTGGGCGAGGACGAGACCGGTGCCTTCCTGGTGTGGGGGGACCCGGCGCTCTACGACAGCACGCTCGGGATCCTGGAGGAGGTGCTGGAGCGGGGCGCCGTCGCCTTCGAGTACGACGTGGTCCCGGGGGTGAGCAGCGTCTCCGCGCTGGTCGCCCGGCACCGCACGGGGCTGAACCGGGTCGCCCGGCCCGTGCAGATCACCACCGGGCGCAGGCTCTCCGAGGGCTTCCCGGAGGGGGTGGACGACGTGGTCGTGATGCTCGACGCCCACCAGGCGTTCCGGCGGTACGCGGACGAGGACATCGACATCTACTGGGGCGCCTACATAGGCACCCCGGACGAGATCCTCATCTCGGGACCGCTCGCCGAGGCCGGCCCGGAGATCGAGCGGGCGCGCGCCGAGGCCCGCGAGCGCAAGGGGTGGGTCATGGACACCTACCTGCTGCGGAGGAACCCCGGGCAGCGGTAGGCGGACCGCTCACGCCTGGTCCACGCCCAGCCGGTGCAGCACGGCCGGTACGTCCGCGACCGCCGCCACGCCCGGCGGCAGCGGCGGGCGGCGTACGACGACCACCGGCAGGCCCAGTTCGCGTGCGGCCGTGAGCTTCGCGGCCGTGGCCTCGCCGCCGCTGTCCTTGGTGACCAGGACGTCGACGCGGTGGGTGCGCAGCAGGGCGCGTTCGCCGGTGAGGGTGAAGGGGCCGCGGGCCAGGAGCACTTCGGTGTCCGGGGGCAGCGGCGGGTCCGGTGGCTCCACCGAGCGCACCAGGAAATGGTGGCTCGTCAGGTGTGCGAAGGCGGCCAGGCCCAGGCGTCCGGTGGTGAGGAACACCCGGTCGCCCAGGCCGGGCAGTGCCTCGGCGGCCCCGGCCAGGGACGGGACGTCGTGCCAGCGGTCGCCGGGTACCGGTCGCCAGCCGGGGCGGCGCAGCACGACCGCCGGCACCCCGGTGGCCGCAGCCGCGCGGGCCGCGTGCGCGGTGATCGTCTCGGCGAAGGGGTGGGTGGCGTCGACCAGGGCGTCCACGTGGTGGGCCCGCAGCCAGTCGGCGAGTCCGTCGGCCCCGCCGAAGCCGCCGGTCCGCGTCCTTCCCGCCACCGCGTCCGGCCGGGTGGTCCGGCCGGCCAGGGAGGTCGTCACCCGGATCTTGGCGGGGTGCGCCACCAGCGCGGCCGCGAGCCGGCGGGCCTCCGCGGTGCCGCCGAGGACGAGGACGTGCCGGGGCCGCTCGCCCGGCGCGCAGGGCGGGGCCGGTGGTGGCGCGGCGGACCGGGCGGGCGGCCCGGGCCGCGGTTCGGTGGGCTGCGGGGACATGGGGGTGAGCCTACGAGGTGACGGGGGGCGGCCGGGCCGTCGGGCCGCTACCGTCGAAGGCATGCAGTCCGAGGAGTCCGTGCGGTCCGCCGGGGCCGGGGCCGGGTCCCTCGCCTCCGTGCGGGCCCTGCTGGTCGACATCGACGGTGTGCTCACCGTGTCCTGGCGGCCGCTGCCGGGCGCCGTGGCGGCGCTGCGCCGGGTCCGGGCGGCCGGGCCGGCGGTGGCCCTGGTCACCAATACGACGTCGCGGACCCGGGCGTCCATCGCCGGGACGCTGGCGCGGGCCGGGTTCGAGGTGGGCGAGCGGGACGTGCTCACCGCGCCGGCCGTGACCGCCGCGTATCTCGCCGAGCACTGGCCGGGCGCCCGCTGCCTGCTCCTCAACAGCGGGGACATCGCCGCGGATCTCGCGGGGGTCGACCTGGTGGAGGACGATCCCGAGGTGGTCGTACTCGGCGGAGCCGGCCCGGAGTTCGACTACACCGCGCTCAACCGGGCCTTCGGGCATCTCCAGCGCGGCGCCCGGCTGATCGCCATGCACCGCAATCTGTACTGGCGCACCGACGCCGGCCTCCAGCTCGACTCGGGAGCGTTCCTGCTCGGACTCGAACGGGCCGCCCGCGTCGAGGCCGAGGTCACGGGCAAGCCGTCGCGGGCCTTCTTCGAGGCGGCGCTGTCCCGGCTCGGCGTCCCGGCGCGGCACGCGCTGATGGTGGGCGACGACGTCGAGACGGACGTCCTCGCGGCGCAGCGGGCCGGGCTCACCGGGGTGCTGGTGCGGACCGGCAAGTTCCAGCCGGACGCGCTGGAGCAGGCGAGCGGCACCCCCGACCACGTCGTGGACTCCTTCGCGGACGTACCGGCGCTGCTGGGACTCTTAGGCGGCGTGAACGAGTCCTAGCCCACCAGCAGTTGCACCCCGCCGACGACCGTCGCCGCGATCACCAGCTGCTCGAAGAGCCGCTGGTTGATCCGGTGGACGGCCCATCTGCCGAACAGGGCGCCGGGCACGACGAAGGGCACGAGGGCGGCGTCGAGGAGCAGCGAGTGGCCGTCGATCAGGCCGAGTCCCGCGCTGAAGGGGACCTTGGAGACGTTGACGATCAGGAAGAAGAACGCCGAGGTGCCGAGGAAGCCCAGTTTCCGGAAGCCCGCGGAGAGGAGGTACAGCGACATCACGGGGCCGCCCGCGTTGGCGACCATCGTGGTGAACCCGCCGAGCACGCCGTAGGAGCGGGCCTTGAGCCGGCCGGAGCGGGTCGTCACCGCGTCCGGCTTCTGTTCCGCCGCGCCGCCCTCCCCGCGCCGCCGCCACAGCGTGACCCCGGCCATCAGCAGCAGGATCGCGCCGATCGAGGTCCGTACGATCCCGTCGTCGGCCCACAGCAGGAACACCGTGCCGACCACCACGCCGACGGCGACGGCCGGGAACAGCCGCCACAGGGTGGGCCAGTGGGCGTGCCGCCGGTAGGTGAGCACGGCGAGCACATCGCCGGCGATCAGGACGGGCAGCAGGATGCCGGTGGAGGCGCGGGCCGGCAGGATCGCGGCGAAGACGGCGAGGCTGACCGTGTTGGCCCCGCTCACCGCGGTCTTGGAGAAGCCGACGAGCAGGGCGGCGAGGGCCAGGGCGGCGAACTCCCAGCCGGATATGTGCCAGAGCGTCATCATGTTCATGCGGAGACCGATGCTAGGGCCACGCATCGGTCCCGCGTCGGTGGTTTCCGGCGGGGGCCGGTCGGTCAGTCCGTGAAGCGGGCCCGCAGTTCCCGCTTGAGGACCTTCATGCTGGGGCCGAGCGGCAGTTCGTCGGTGAACTCCACGCGCCGCGGGTACTTGTGGCGGCCGAGGTGCTCCTTGGACCACTCGGTGAGGGCGGCGGCGTCGGGGGCGCTGCCCGGCACCGGGACGACGACCGCGCAGACCTCCTCGCCGTGCAGTTCGTCGGGCAGGCCGATGACGGCGACCTGGGCGACGGCGGGGTGCCGTACCAGGACCTCCTCCACCTCGCGCGGGTAGACGTTGTAGCCGCCGCGGATGATGACGTCCTTCTTGCGGTCGACGATCCGGAGGAAGCCCTGCTCGTCCTTGGTGCCGAGGTCGCCGGTGCGGAACCAGCCGTCGACCAGGGCCTCTTGGGTGGCCTCCGGGCGGCCGAGGTAGCCGGAGAAGACGTTGTGGCCGCGGATGACGACCTCGCCCAGCTCGCCGGGCGGCAGCAGCTCGATGCGGCCCTCCACCTCGGCGCGCGCGATCTCCGCGTCGACGCCCCACAACGGGTGGCCGATGGTGCCGGCCTTGGTGCCGAACACCGGCTGGTTGACGGTGGCGGTCGGCGAGGTCTCCGACAGCCCGTACCCCTCGTAGATCCGCGCGCCGAACGCGGCCTCGAACCGCTCCAGTACGGCGACGGGCAGCGAGGCCCCGCCGGAGATGCACACGCGCAGTTCGGGCAGCACGTCGGCGTCGGCCGCGGCGCCCGCGAGCGCGACGAACATGGTGGGCACGCCGTGGAAGGTGTTGACGTCCTCCTTCACCATCAGTTCGATGGCGCGGGCCGCGTCGAAGCGGGGCAGCAGCACCAGCGTGGCGCCCGCCCGCCAGGTGGAGTTGAGCGAGACGGTCTGGCCGAAGGCGTGGAACAGGGGCAGCGCGCCGAGGGCGATGTCGTCGGACCGGATGTCGTTGGCGTCGAAGGCGCACACGGTCGCGTTCATCACCAGGTTGAAGTGGCTGAGCACCGCTCCCTTGGGCACGCCGGTGGTGCCGCTGGTGTAGAGGATCACGGCCGGGTCGTCGGCGGCCCGGGTGGCGTACGAGGCCGGCGGTTCGGCCTCGGCGGCGAGCCGGTCGAACTCCTCGCCCAGGGTGACCACCCGGACGCCGACGGCGTCGGCGGCGGCGCGTCCGGTCCCGGCCTGCGCCGGGTGGACGAGGAGCAGCGAGGCCCCGCTGTCCTTCAGGACGTGCTCGACCTCGCCGGCCGACAGCAGCAGGTGCACGGGGACGACGACACCGCCGGCCGCGGCGATCGCGTAGTAGGCGAGCGGGAACTCGGCGGTGTTGGGTGCCATGAGGGCGACCCGGTTGCCCGGCCGTATGCCGAGGCCGGTGAGCGCACCCGCCTGGGCCAGCGCCGCCTGCCAGGCCGCGCCGAAGCTCAGCCGCCGGTCCCCTTCCACGAGGGCGGTCTTGGCGGGGCGGCGCCTGGCGTTCTCGGCCAGGATGGCGGCGACGGACAGGGTTGCCATGGGGTGCTGCTCCGTTCCTTGCTGCGGCCCGGGAGGGCCGACGGTGGTACCAATCCCTTGACGGGAAGCGTGGAAAGCTAGTCCCTCTCGACCAGCATCGCGGTGCCCTGCCCCACGCCCACGCACATGGTGGCGAGCCCGCGCCGTGCGCCGGTGCGGCGCATGCGGTGCAGCAGGGTGGTCAGGATGCGGGCGCCCGAGCAGCCGAGGGGGTGGCCGAGGGCGATGGCGCCGCCGGTCGGGTTGACCAGGCCGGGGTCGATGCCGAGCTGGTCGACGCAGGCGAGGGCCTGGGCGGCGAACGCCTCGTTGAACTCGGCCTCCTCGAGGTCGCCGATCTCCCAGCCGGTCCGGGCGAGCGCCTTGCGGGTGGCGGGGACCGGGCCGAGACCCATCACGTCGGGGTGGACGCCCGCGGAGGCGCCGGCGACGTAGCGGCCGAGGGACTCCAGACCCAGCTCGGCCAGGGCCTCCTCGCTGACCAGCAGCAGACCGGCGGCACCGTCGTTCATCGGGGAGGCGTTGCCCGCGGTGACCGTGCCGCCCGCACGGAAGACCGGCTTGAGGCGGGACAGCTTCTCCAGCGAGGTGTCCTCACGGACGCACTCGTCCTGCTCGACGACCACACCGTCGGGCCGTTCGACAGGCAGGAGTTCGTCGTCGAAGTGGCCGTTCTTCCGGGCGGCGGCGGCGAGTTGGTGGCTGCGCAGCGCGAACTCGTCCTGCCGGGCGCGGGAGATGCCGTGCCGCTCGGCGACCTCCTCGGCGGTCTCCCCCATGGCGAGCAGTCCGTGCAGCTCCTTCATGGCGGGGTTGACCAGGCGCCAGCCGAGCCGGGTGTCGAAGGTCTCGATGCGCTGCGGCAGGGCCTCGTCGGGGCGCGGCAGCACGAAGGGGGCGCGGCTCATCGACTCGGAGCCGCCGGCGATCACGATGTCGGCCTCGCCCGCGGCGATGGTGCGGGCGGCGGCGGTGACGGCCTCCAGGCCGGAGGCGCACAGCCGGTTGACGGTGGCGCCGGGCACGGACTCGGGCAGCCCGGCGAGCAGGACGGCCATCCGGGCGACGTTGCGGTTGTCCTCGCCCGCCTGGTTGGCCGCGCCCCAGTAGACGTCGTCGATGCGGGCGGGGTCGAGCGCGGGCACCTCGGCGACCAGGTGACGGATCACGGTCGCGGCGAGGTCGTCGGGACGCACCGACGACAGGGCTCCGCGCAGCTTGCCGATGGGGGTGCGGCGGGCGGCCGCGAAGTGGACGGGACGCACGGGTTCGACTCCTGACCTACGACGCTGTGGATCAGCACGACCGGGACAACGCTTAATTAGCACTGCTAGTTTTGGACTATAGACCCAGGGACGGCCCCCTGGGAAGATCCTCCGGAGAGCTACCGAGGCCGCAGGAGGAGAGATGCCCCACGTCCGCGCGCACACCCTCGACGGCACCCGTGGGGAGCTGGCCGTCCGCGAGTGGCCCCACCCCGCGCCCCGCTTCCTCGCCCTGCTGGCGCACGGGTACGGGGAGCACGCGGGCCGCTACGACCCGCTCGCGGCGGTGCTCACCGGACACGGAGCCGCCGTGTACGCGCCCGACCACATGGGGCACGGCCGGTCGGCCGGCGAGCGGGTGCTGATCGAGGACTTCGAGGACGTGGTCACCGATCTGCACGCGGTGGCCGAGCTGGCCGAGTCCGCCCATCCGGGGCTGCCGCTGGTCCTGGTTGGCCACTCCATGGGCGGGCTGATCGCGGCCCGCTACGCCCAGCGGTACGGCGCGCGGCTGCGCGCGCTGATCCTGTCCGGGCCGGTGATCGGCGCCTGGGAGCTGCCGGGGCGGCTGCTGGCGCTGCCGGAGATCCCGGACACCCCGGTCAGCCCGTCCGCGCTCTCCCGCGACCCGGCGGTGGGCGCCGCGTACGCCGCCGATCCACTGGTCTGGCACGGCCCGATGAAGCGGCCCACCCTCCAGGCGTTCGTCCAGGCCCTGGACGCCGTCGCCGAGGCCGGTGCCGTGCCCGGACTGCCGCTGCTGTGGCTGCACGGGGACGACGACCGGCTGGTGCCGCTGCCCGGCAGCCGGACTGGCGTCGAGCGGCTCAGCGGCGGCGATCTGACCGAGCGGATCTTCCCCGGGGCGCGGCACGAGGTGTTCCACGAGACGGTGAAGGACGAGGCCTTCGCCGAGACCGTCCGCTTCCTGGACCGGGTACTGCCCCGCTGAGCTGGGCTGTTTGCGCGCGCCGACGCTGGGCACCCGCCCTTTCGGACGAGATCGTACGGAGGATTCGAAAGCCGTACGACGCTGACGAAAGGGGACGCAGGCACCATGACCGTGGTGAAGAGCACGCTGTCCGAGAAGGCGCTCGGGGTCACCGGGGCCGCGCTCCAGGACACGCTGGTCGATCTGCTCGGCCTGTCGCTGGTCGGGAAGCAGGCGCACTGGAACATCGTCGGCCCCCGGTTCCGCTCGATCCACCTCCAGCTGGACGAGGTGGTCGCGACGGCGCGCACCCACTCCGACACGGTCGCCGAGCGCGCCGCCGCGCTGGGCGTGCCGCCGGACGGCCGGCCCGAGACGATCGCGGCCACGTTCGCGCTGCCCGGCGCGAAGGAGGGCTGGCTGCGCGACACCGAGGTGGTCGAGCTGATGGTGTCGGCGCTGGAGGCGGCCATCGGCCGGCTGCGCGAGCGGATCGCGGCGACCGAGGAGGCGGACCCGGTGACCCAGGACCTGCTGATCGGCATCACCGCCGATCTGGAGAAGGAGCGCTGGATGTTCGAGGCGGAGAACCACCCGCGCTGACGGATCTCGCCACCGACAGTTCTCGTACGGAAGGGGAGCCCCAATGGCCGACGCCCTGGAGACCGAGGCGCTGTGGGAGGATTTCCACCGCGTGGTCAACATGACCTCGGCGGAACTCGCGGCCTGGCTCAGGGTCCGGGACGCCGAGGTGGCGGCGGAGCCGCTGCCCGACCAGGCCGGCACCGAGACCGGGCGGCATGTCCTCGCGATCCTCCAGAAGCGCCGCACCGACCTCACCGAGGACGACGTCCGGGTGATGTACGAGGTCGTCGACACCGTCGGCGACCTGGTGGACATGGAGAACGAGCCGGAGCCCGAGCGGGCGCCGGAGGACACCCGCCGCAGGCACCGGTTGATGACGCTGGGCCACGATCCGCTGAAGCCGGGGCCGTGAACCGCGACGAGCGGGTGGTGCGGGAGCTGGTGTCCGCGTACGGGCGGACCTACGCCGAGGAGGCGGGCATCCGGCTCGCGGACACCCCGCAGCCGCTGTACCGGCTGCTGGTGCTGTCGCTCCTGCTCAGCGCCAGGATCCGGGCCTCGGTGGCGGTGGCCGCCGCCCGCGCCCTGCACGAGGACCGGCTCGACAGTCCGCGCCGGATGGCCGACGCGGACTGGCAGCAGCGGGTCGACGCGCTGGGCCGGGGCGGCTACCGGCGCTACGACGAGCGCACGGCGACCCAGCTGGGGGACGGCGCCGAGCAGCTGGACGAGCGCTGGGGCGGCGATCTGCGCCGGCTGCACGAGGAGGCGCACGGCGACACCGGGAAGCTGAAGCGGCTCCTCCAGGAGGAGCCCGGCATCGGCCCGGCCGGCGCGGACATCTTCCTGCGCGAGGCCCAGCGCGTCTGGCGGGAGCTGGGCCCGTACCTGGACGGCAAGGCCCTCTCCGGCGCCGAACGCCTCGGTCTGCCGAAGGACCCCGCCAAGCTGACGAAACTGGCGGGAGACACCGAACCCGCCGTCCTCGCCGCCGCGTTGGTACGGGCGGCGCTCGACAAGGGCGTGGCGGAGGACTGCCTGCAACGGGCGTCGTGACCACGCCCCGCGGCCGCCGCGATCACGGCCGCCGCCTACGCCTCGACCCGGTCGCCTCCCGTATCGACGCGCACCCCCCTCGACGCCGGCGGACGCGCCGCCGCTTACAGCCCCAGCACCCGGGCGATCGTCCGCAGCACCCCGTTGTCGTTGTTCGACGGCGCCAGGTGGCGGGCCCGGCGGATGACCTCCGGGTGGGCGTTGGACATGGCGAAGGACCAGTCGGCGGCGTCGAGCATCTCGAGGTCGTTGAGGTAGTCGCCGAAGACCATGGTCTGGGCCGGGGTGATGCCGAGGGCGCGCTGGAGCCCCCGCAGGGCGGTGCCCTTGTTCGCGGTGCGGTTCATCACGTCCACCCAGTGCTCGCCGGAGACGACGACCTGGTGGGTGTCGGCGAACGGGGCGAGCGCGGGGGCGGTGGAGCGTTCGGCGGAGCCGAAGTCGAAGACGGCGACCTTGATGAAGTCGTCGTCCACCGCGGTGACGTCGTCGACGACGCGGTGCTCGACGTAGTAGCGGCGCACCTGTGCCAGGAACGCCTCGTCGGTCCGCTCCACGTACGCGGCCCGCTTGCCGCAGACGACGGCGCCCGCGTCGCCGCCGTCCGCGCCGAGCCGCCGTACCGCCCGGGCGACCCCGGCCGCGACGGAGCGGTCCAGGGGGTCCGAGCTCAGCTCGGCGCCGTCGCGCACGACATAGGTGCCGTTCTCCGCGATGAACACCATGCCGTCGGCGACGTCCTCGAACTGCCGTACGAGCGTGGCGTACTGGCGCCCGCTCGCCGGGCTGAACAGCACCCCGCGCCGGCGCAGCTCGGCGAGCATCGGCCACAGGCCGTCCGGTATCCGTTTGGCGTCGTCCAGCAGGGTCCCGTCCATGTCGGTGACGACGAGGCGGATGTCCACGGGACCGGCGGGCAGACCGGGGATGTCGAGGAGGGGCGTGGGCGTGACGGGCATGGCCTGCTTCCGGGCGGGGGTCAGGGTACCCACCCAGTGTCCCCCATGGGGCGGAACGTCCTCCGGCTGCCCCGAACCGCCGACCGTGCGCGGATCCCGGGACAGGGCGATCACCAAACGGCACAATGACGGCGGGCCATCCGCACGGGAGAGGGGCGAGTGACGTGACCGACGGTGACGCCGTGACGGCCGGACCGGCGAGGCTGGACACCTCCGTGGCGCACAACGCCCGGGTGTGGAACTACTGGATCGGCGGCAAGGACCACTACGAGGTGGACCAGCGGGTCGGCGACCAGGTCGCCGGGATGTTCCCGGTGATCCGGGAAGTGGCCCGCGCGGACCGGGAGTTCCTGGCGCGGGCGGTGCGCTTCGTCACCGCCGAGCAGGGCGTGCGGCAGTTCCTGGACGTGGGCACCGGCCTGCCCACCGTGGAGAACACCCACGAGATCGCGCAGCGCATCGCCCCCGAGGCGCGGGTGGTGTACGTCGACAACGATCCGATCGTGCTGGTGCACGCCCGCTCGCTGCTGACCAGCTCCCCCGAGGGCGTCACGGACTACGTGGACGCCGATGTGCACGACCCGGACGCCATCCTCCGGCGCGCCGCCGACACCCTGGACCTGGACCGGCCGGTCGCGCTGATGATGCTGGGCATCCTGAACTTCGTCCTGGACGCCGACGAGGCCCGGGACATCGTGCGGCGGCTGATGGCGGCGCTGCCCTCCGGCAGCCATCTGGTGCTCACCCACCCCACCACCGACCCCGGGGCGGGCGGCGAGGGCAACGCCGCCGCGATGGAGTTCTGGAACGCCCACGCCACCCCGCCGATCACCGCCCGCGGCCGCGCCGAGATCGCCTCCTTCCTGGACGGCCTCGACGTGGTGGAACCGGGCCTGGTGCCCTGCTCCCAGTGGCGCGCCGGCCCGGGCGCCGAAGCCGTGCCGCAGCTCGGCGCGGTCGCCGTGAAACCCTGACGCGCCTGACGGGCCGAGCCCGCGGAGGAGACGCATGACCACGCTTGCCGACCCCGTGCCCGGCGGGCGCCCCGCCGATCTGTGCCGGGTCGCCCCGCTCACCGCCGCCCTCACCGCCCAGGGGGTGCGCGGCATCGTCCTGGCCTATGTGGACACGGCCGGCGTCACCCGGGTGAAGACGATCCCGACGGCCCGGCTGGAGGCCGCCGTCTCCTGGGGCGTCGGGATGTCCCCGGTGTTCGACACCTTCCTCGCCGACGACTCGGTCGTCACCACCGACGTCCTCGGCTCCCCCGACGGCGACCTGCGGCTCTACCCGGACCTCGACCACCTGGTGGTGCTGGCCGGACAGCCCGGCTGGGCGTGGGCGCCGGTGGACCGGATCACCCAGGAGGGCGACCGGCACCCCGGCTGCGCCCGCACCTTCCTGCGCCGTACCGTCGCGGAGGCGGCCGAGCGGCACGGGCTCGGCTTCAAGGCGGCGATCGAGGTCGAGTGGGCGCTCGGGCTCGGCTCGGCGCCCGCCGGGGAGTTCGTGCCGGCGGTGTCCGGACCGGCGTACGGCGCGATCCGGCAGGTGGAACTGAGCGACTGCCTCGCCGACCTGCTGGCCGCGCTCGCCGCCCAGGGCGTGGACGTCGACCAGGTCCACCCCGAGTACGCGGCCGGGCAGTTCGAGCTGTCCACGGGCGCGCTGGACCCGGTGGCGGCGGCCGACCGCAGCCTGCTGGTGCGGCAGACGATCCGGGCGGTGGCCGGGCGGCACGGCCTGCGGGTGTCGTTCTCCCCGGCGGTCCTCGCCGGGAGCGTCGGCAACGGCGGCCATGTGCACCTGTCCTGCTGGCGCGACGGGGTGAACCTGCACGCGGGCGGCGAGGGCCGGTACGGCCTGACGCCCGACGCGGAGTCCTTCGCGGCCGGCGTCCTCGCCCGGCTGCCCGCGCTGACGGCGGTCACCGCGCCCAGCCCGGCCAGCTATCTGCGGCTGCGCCCCTCCCAGTGGGCGGGGGTGTTCACGGCGTGGGGCCGCGAGACCCGGGAGGCGGCGCTGCGCCTGGTCACCGGCACCACGGGCCGCCGGCACCAGGACGCCAACCTGGAGGTGAAGCCGGTCGACCTGGCCGCCAACCCGCATCTGGCGCTCGGCTGTCTGCTCGCCGCCGGACTCGACGGACTCGCGGCCGGTCTGCGGCTCCCCGAGGAGATCACCGGCGACCCGGCCCGCTACGGCGCGGACGAGGCGGCGGCGCTCGGGGTGCGGCGGCTGCCCGCGTCGCTGCCCGAGGCGGTGCGGGAGTTCCGCGGCGACGAGGTGCTGCGGGCCGCGCTCGGACCGGTCCTCGCGGACGCGGTGAGCGCCGTGCGGCTCGGCGAGGCGGCGGCCGTCGAGGGCCTGGACGACGCTCAGGTGGCGGCGGCCTACCGCTGGACGTACTGAGCATGGCGCCCACCGGGCCGGTCCACGAGGCGCTGGCCGAGCTGGAGCTGGTGGACCACCACTGCCACGGCGCGGTGACCGCCGACCTCGCCTTCCACGAGTTCGAGTCCCTGCTCACCGAGGGCGCGGCCTGGCCCGGCGTCTCGCCCTTCGACAGCCCGGTGGGCATCGCCGTACGACGGCACTCGGCACCCCTGCTGGACCTCCCCCGGCACGCGCCGCCGGACGCCTACGTGGCCCGGCGCACGGCGCTCGGCGGGCAGGAGGTGAACCGGCGGTTCCTGTCCGCCGCGGGCGTCGGGACGTTCTGCGTGGACACCGGCTACGCCCCGCACCCCGTCACCTCCCCCGCCGAACTGGCCCGCGCGGCGGGCGCGGTGGCGTGCGAGGTGGTTCGGCTGGAGCAGCTCGCGGAGGCGGTGGCCGCGCGGGGCGTGGAGGCCGGCGAGTACGCGGCCGCCCTCCGCGCGGCGGCCGAGGCGGCGGTGCGGCGGCCGGGAGTGGTGGCGGTGAAGTCGGTCGCCGCCTACCGCACCGGGTTCGCCCTCGATCCCCGGCGGCCCGCGGACGCGGAGGTGACCGTCGCCGCCGGCCGCTGGCTCGCCGCCGGCGGTGGCCGGCTGGCGGACCCGGTCCTGGTCCGTCACCTGCTGTGGACCGCCGTCGACCTGGGTCTGCCCCTGCAACTGCACACCGGGTTCGGCGACGCGGACGTACGGCTGCACCGGGCGGACCCCGCGCTGCTCACCGACTGGCTGCACCGCGTCGCCGGCACCATCCCCGTCCTGCTGCTTCACTGCTGGCCGTACCAGCGTCAAGCCGCTTACCTGGCCGCGGTGTTCGAGCGGGTGTACCTGGACGTGGGGCTGGCCCTGCACCACACCGGTCCGGCGCGGGCCCGGGCGGTGCTGGAAGAGGCCCTGGAGATCACCCCGTTCCGCAAACTGCTGTACAGCTCCGACGCGTACGGGCTGGCCGAATTCCACCACCTGGGCGCCCTCTGCTTCCGCCTGGGCCTAGCCGAGTTGCTGCAAAGCCGGGTGGACGCCGACGAGTTGACCCTGCCAGACGCCCTGCGGATCGCGACCTGGACGGGCCGCGACAACGCCCGCAGGATCTATGGACCACCCGTGTCCGAACCGGTCCGCGATCCCCGCGGCCGCCCCACCCGGAAAGTATGATCAAGCAATGTCTGACATGACCGAGACCACACCCGGCTGGCTGACCACGGACGAGCTGGAGATGGCCAGGGCCCGGATGCCGATCCTGTATGTCGAGGCCGTGCCCGTACGGGTGGACGACAGCGGCGAAGTCACCAGCATCGGGCTGCTGTTGCGCATCGGCCCGGACGGTACGGTCAGCCGGACCCTGGTCTCCGGGCGGGTGCTGCACCACGAGCGGGTCCGTGACGCGCTGCTGCGCCATCTGGAGAAGGACCTCGGCCCGGTGGCCCTGCCCCGGGTGCCCGCCTCGCTCCAGCCGTTCACGGTCGCCGAGTACTTCCCGACGGCCGGTATCACGCCGTACCACGACCCGCGTCAGCACGCGGTGTCCCTCGCCTACGTGGTCCCCGTCACCGGTGACTGCCGTCCGCGTCAGGACGCCCTGGACCTGGTGTGGTTCAGCCCCCAGGAGGCCGCGTCGGCCGCCGTGCAGAACGAGATGCCGGGCGGCCACGGCGTACTGCTGAAGCAGGCCCTGGCCCACGTGGGCCTGGCCTTCTGACACCACCGGTGCCGGACCGCCCACCCGGTCCGGCACCGGCTCCCCGTGCGCGCGAGGTTTCTGCAAGGCGCCGGCCAGACCTCGGTCCGCCGACCGGGGCAGAGTTGCGCACGGTTCCGGGCGCCCCTGATCACGCTGCCGCACCACGCCGACCGCGCTGCGCCCGGCTCGGCATCTGTCTGCCGCCGCCGGCCTCCCGGACCTCCGACGGCTGAACCGACGATCTTCACCCGGCTCACACCCCTCTGACCAGGGGTTTCGGTGACGCTTTCAGGTTGCGTTCAGGTTCGCGGGGCGCTCGGGCAACGGCTGCACCAGAAGCCCCAAAACAATGGCAAAGGGGGCTGGGGGGCGGGCGGGCGCGCGTGCGAAGGTGCGGGGCATGAGCACAGAGCACGTCCTCGACCGGCGGCCCGCCGGGCACGCACGCGCGCGCATACGCGAGAGCGCGAGCAAAGTGCCGGAGGTCACCGTCTACTTCTGGATCGTCAAGGTCCTCACCACCGGCATGGGCGAGACCGCCTCCGACCTCCTGGCACGGGTGCTGGGCCCGATCCCCGCGGTCGGTCTCGGCGGCGTCGCCTTCGTCGCCGCGCTCGTGCTCCAGTTCGCCGTCCGCCGCTACGTGGCCTGGATCTACTGGACGGCCATCGTCATGGTCAGCGTGTTCGGCACCATGGCCGCGGACGTGCTCCACGTGGGCCTCGGCGTGCCGTACACCCTGTCCACTCCGCTCTTCCTCGTCGCCCTGGCCGCCGTCTTCGCGCTCTGGTACGCCACCGAGCGGACCCTGTCGATCCACACCGTGCGCACCCGTCGCCGCGAGTGCTTCTACTGGGCGGCCGTGCTCGCCACCTTCGCCCTGGGCACCGCGGCCGGTGACCTCACGGCGAGCATCGGACTGCGGTACCTGGGGTCGGTGGTCCTGTTCGCGGTGGCCATCTGCGTCCCGGCCGTCGCCCACCGCGGTGGGGTGCTCGGCGCGGTGGCGGCCTTCTGGACCGCGTACGTCATCACCCGCCCGCTGGGCGCCTCGCTCGCGGACTGGATGGCCCTGCCGACGGGCCGCGGCGGCCTCGGCTGGGGGCTGGGCCCGGTCACCCTGTCGTGGACCGTGGCGATCGTCGCGTTCGTGGCGTTCCTCGCGGTGTCCCGCCGGGACAGCCGGGCCGCGCTCTGATCTTTCCCGACGACGGACGGGAAGGCCCCGTGGGACGTGTCCCACGGGGCCTTCCCGTTGTGCGGTGGTGCGGATCAGCGCGACGCGCCGGGGCGGAAGCGCCGGTACAGGGCCGCGCCGCCGATCAGGGAGGCGGCGCCGGTGACGGCGGCCGTGAGGGTGCCGTCGGCGCCGGTCTGGGCGAGCGCGCCCGTCGGCTGGTGCACGGCCACGGACGGCGCGGGCTCCGGCACCGAGGGCGCCTGGGGGCGGGCCGGGGGCTTGGAGTGCACCGGCGGAGTGCTCCGCGGGGGTGTGACGGGCGGGGTGGAGTGGGTGCTCGACGTGTTCTCGGAGTGGTTCCCGAAGACGGGGTTGCCGATCCCCACCACGTCCACGGTGTTGCCGCTGACGTTGACCGGCAGGTCGACCGGCAACTGGATGCCGTTGCCGGAGACGACACCCGGCGAGCCCTTCTCCACTCCGGCGGCCGTGGCTCCGCCCCCCGTCGTGGAACCGCCCTCGTGGCCCTTGGTGGCGGTGCCGCCCTTGTTGGCGCAGCTGTTGCCCATCGCGGGGTTGAGGAGCCCCACCACGTTCACGGTGTTCCCGCACACGTTCACCGGGACGTGCACCGGAAGCTGGATCCCGTTGCCGGAGATCAGCCCGGGCGAGCCGACCGCGGCCCCGTCCGCTGTGGAGTCGGCGTACGCCGTCCCGGCCAGAGCCATCGCGCCCGAGGCGGCCGCGAGGGCGATCACACCGTTTCGGGTAACCCGTTTCATAGGTTCCCTGCCTTCCAGACTTGATCGCGGGCGCTCGCCCGCGTGAAGGTAAACGCAGGGAAAAACAGGTGAGTTATGGCTTGTCAATCTTTCGGCCGGTATATGCCACGATCGCTGGCCGGTATGTGACGTCCGGCCGAGGGTGGAGCCGCGCCCGGCGCCCCTTGCGAGGCGCCCGCGGAACGTGTGCCGCGGCCCCTCAGAACAGCCCCCGTTCGGTGAGCAGGGCGTGCACCGCGTCCGCCGACTCGGCGGGGGTCCGCCAGTGGGACTCCAGCCGCAGTTCCGGGCAGTCCGGCGGCTCGTACGGGTCGTCGGCCAGGCCGGTCACGCCCGCCGCGCCGGCCGGTGCGCCCGCCGCCCGCCGGGTGTGGGGACTTCCGGCCTCCCGGGCGGCGGGGGCCGCCACGGGCGCGGCGACGTGGACCTCCAGGAACGGGACGCGGGCGAGGTCGTGACGCAGCCGGACGCCGTCCCGTGCGCCGCGACCGGGCGCGCGGTCCGGCACCAGGACGATGACGCCGTTGCGCGCGAGCACCTCCGCGACCATGCCGACCCGCCGTACACGCGCATCCCGGTCCTCGCGAACGGAGGCGGGTCCCGCCGGGAGGCCCGCGCCGATCTCGTCACCGTCCAGGACCTCCACCCGGTGGCCCTCGGCCCGTATGCGCGCGGCCAGTTCGGCGGCGATGCCGCTCGTACCCGCGCCGGGCAGCCCGGTCAGCCACACCGTGGCCCCCGGCCGGGCGGGCACCGGCACCGGACGGGCGCGCTCGGCACGCGCGATCGCACGTGTGGCCGTCGAACGGGACTTCAGCAACGTCCGCGCCAACGCGGCTGCCTGCTCCCGGATTTCGGGTACGGCGGTGCTCTCCCAGAGGTCGCCGCGCCGGTGCGCGCCCAGCGTCCACAGCGGCACGACGGCTCCGTCCCGGGCCCGCAGCCGCCCCTCGGCGGTGGTGGCGAGCCCGATCCCGAGCGGGCCGGGCAGGGCCAACCCGGAGGAGACCAGGCAGCTCAGCAGGGGGTCACGGGACTCGACGACCCGCAGGCCCTGGCCGGTGCAGTCCACCACCCAGCCCGCGCCGAGTTCCCGGGAGCCGGTGACCGTCACGGTGAGCACGTCGCCGTCCCGCCGGGCCGCCGTGACCTCGCCCGTGTGCAGGCGCAGCCGCCCGGCGGTGCGCAGCCGGGTGACGGTCTCGGCCGTCTCGGGCGCCATCCGGTGCCGGTGGATCTCCCAGAGGTGGCGGTGGCTGCGCAGGAACTCCGCCCGCTCCTCGTCGTCGAGTCCGGCCCACAGCCGGGAGACCAGCGGGCGCAGGCCGTCGAACGCCGGCCGCCAGTCGCCCAGTTCGTCCGTCACGCGCCGGATGTGCCGCAGCACGGCCGGGCGCAGCTGGCACAGCGGCAGCCCCGTCAGCGGCTCGGCCGGGGCCATCGGCGGCAGGGGGACGAGGGCGTGGCGCCGGGGCAGTCTTCCGTGCCGGGACAGGGCGTGCACGGTGCGTCCCGGGCGGTCCAGCGCGAGGGCGACGTCCACGGCGGTCAGGCCCGCGCCGACCAGCAGGACCTCCCGGCCGTCCGCGAGCGGTCCGTCGAGCGCGCCGGGCGCCCAGGGGTCGGTCACGAACCGTCCGGACTCCCGCAGCTCTGCGGGCGCCCAGGATGCCCGGCCGGCCAGTGGGCCGGTGGCGATCACCACGGCGTCGGCGGTCAGCCAGGCCCCGTCGGACAGCCGTACCCGCGCCCGTCCCCCGTGCACCGAGCAGGCCACGGCACGGGCGGACCGGCGCCGGAAGGCGAGCGGGCCGCGGGCGCGTTCGACGCGGGCGGCGAGAGTGGCGAGGAGGTAGTCGCCGTAGTGGCGGCGGGGCGCGAAGGTCCGCCCGGTCGCGGTGGGCATCCGCTCGCGGACCAGCCAGCGGACGAAGTGGTCGGGCCGGTCGGGCAGGCAACTCATGCCGCCGGCCGGCACGTTGAGCAGGTGACGCGGGTTCGCGGTGGAGAACGCCACGCCCGCGGCGTCCCGCGGACCGGGGTCGACCAGCGTGAGTTCCACCGGCGCGCGGGTCCGTGCGGCCTCCTCGGCGACATGGACGGCGGTCAGGATCCCGGAGGCGCCCGCCCCGACCACGACCAGCTTCAGAGGCTCACGTCCGTGCGCGTCGACCATTCGTACCTCCGCGGGGTTGTCCACCGAATCGGTGGATTATAGGGCGAGCGATCACGGCGGGACGGCGCGCCGCCGCACACGGTGCCGTTTCGGCCTGCGCGCACCACCGGCACGCCGATAGGATCGCCGTGTGATCGAACTCGCTGAAATGATCCGGGAGTTGAGCCAGCAACTGGACGCCGCCCTGACCCAGGGACCGACCGGTGCGGTGCGGTTCGAGCTCGGACCGGTGGAGATCGAGGCGGACGTCGTGGTGGGCCGCAAGGGCGGGGCGAGCGGCAAGGTGCGCTTCTGGGTGGTCGAGGCCGGGGCCGACGGCCGGTTGGAGACCTCGCGCACCCAGCGGATCCGCCTCACCCTGCACCCGAAACTGGTCACTCCGGACGGGACACAGATAAAGGTGCTGATCTCCGGGGAGGAAGACGAGGGGGAGCGCTGACCGGACCGCCGGGGCGGCGCGTTCGCCGTGCGCCCCCGACACCCTGACGTGGCGGGAGCAGTGGCCGTACGCTGGTCGGCACCGTCACCGGGTACGGACTGGCGGCTGGTGGCGATCGGAGGTCACGGGGGTGGAAGGACGGAACCCCGCGCGGGTTCGCAACGAATTGGTGGCCGGTGTCGTCGACGTGCTCCAGGAATCGGCCACCCTGCGGCACCCGGCCAGTGCCGATCTGCTGGTGACCATGCTGAGCCAGGAACTGGGCACGCCCGTCGAGCCGTTGGGGAACGGGACGCTGCGCCCCTATCTGCTGCGCCTCGTGGAGAGCTGCGCGGGGGTCCCCGACGGACTGCCCTGCCTGGTGCGCTGCCTCGGTTATGTGGAGCAGCAGTCCGTCACCGTGCTGGCGCTGCGCCGCCTGGTGGACGAGTGGGAGGCGGTCGACTTCTTCGACGGCGCCGATCTGCACCCGCTGCGCCCGGACCTGATGGAACTGCGCTCCGCGGCCACGCTGGCGGCGATGGCGCGCCGGGCCAGCCGCTCGCGCACCCAGGAGCTGCCCCCCTGGTGCGACACCGGCTGGGCGGTGTTCTTACGCCTGGCCGGCGGCAATTCGGCGGCGCGGGAGCTGCCCGTGAGCATGGCGTTCCTGTCGCTGGCCGCCGACCAGCTGGTCGAGGACGGACAGCGGGAGGCCGCCGAGCGGCTGCGCCGCTGGAACCGCGCCCAGGCCCGCGTCTGGAATCTCGAGGACCAGATGGCCGAGTGGCGGCTCGGGGCCGTCGCCGAGCCGCAGACCACGCCGATGCCGGCCTATCTGATGATCCAGTTCGAGCCGGACGGGGTGGATCCCGACCGGTACTACCTCTCCCACTGGCGGCAGTCGGACGCCGAGGGCTGGCACCCCATTCCCGGACAGACGCTGCACCTGCACCGCGACGAACTGCCGGCCAAGGTGGACACGCTCATCGAGCAGACCGAGGAACGCTGGTCGGATCTGCGGCAACCCGTCGTACTCGAATTCATCCTTCCGTGGGAATTGCTGGGAGAGCCGGTCGAGTGGTGGCACAAGGAGGCGGACTCCGGCTCGCCCACTCCGCTGGTGATGGACTACACGGTCCTCGTCCGCAGTTTCGAACGCCTGCGCAAGGCCGCGTGGCACCGCCCCTGGCACAACAAGTGGCGCCAGTACAAGGAGCGTCCGGCGGACACCCACTCGTACTGGAACCGCCCGGGCCACTCCCACTTCCATCTGGAACGGGAGCTGAAGGAGGACGAGCAGGCCGTCTGCCTGGTGCTCAGCGAGCCGCCGGGCACGGACTCCGGGGCCGGCCGGCAGGAGTACCTGGCGGCCCTGCGCGCGGGCGTGCCGGCCATGATCTGGCACCGCGGCGACTGCTCCGACCCGGCCTTCAAGGAAGCGGTGGCCGACATCGTGCAGGACCGGGGACTGTCCGGGCTGCTGGAGCGGACCGGACGTTGGCGCAAGGAGGCACTGGCCATGGGGCCGGAGGGGTGGGACAACCATGTGGGACGCCATCTGGCGATCCTGTTCGACGATCCCGAGCGCAAGCCCGAGCCGCCGGGTCCCGCCCACGCGCCGGTGAAGCCGTGACGCGGCCGGCCGGGCCCCGGCGGCCTTCGACCGTCCGCGCGTCGTGAGTGGGGGTGCCCGACATGCACCAGCGTGAATCCACCGGCCCCGGTCCCTTCCGCGTCCGCCTTCCTGCTCCCGCCGTGCCGTGGCGTGCACCGCGCGCGAGCCTCCATGCGTCCTTGCTTCGGGGGTGCCCGCGCTGCGAGGCTTGGTCCGTGGATGTCACGCATGCCTGGAGTCTGCGGGACTCCACCGCACTCTCACCGTCACTTCGGCGCCTTGAGAGCACTCATGCACGATGACGACGAACAGCGACCGGAACGGGCCCGCCGGGAGGCCGCCCGTGTGCTGAGCCGGCTCGGGCGGGAGGCCGCCGAGGCGGTGCTCGTCGTCGACGCGCATCCCACGATGCGGGTGTGGGACCAAGCGGTCGAGGACGATCTGGTCCGGGAACTGGAGCGGGCGGGGCGGTTCGGCCGGGTGCGGGTGGTGCGGCTGCTGGGCACCGACGAGACGGACCCGTCGCAGGTGTGCGCCGAGGAGCCGCTCGGCCCGGCGCCCGCGGACGCGCGCCGGGTGGTGCTGGTGCTGACCGACGGCATCGCCACGGGCTGGCGGCTGGGCACGGTGCATCCGCTGCTGCGCGACTGGGGGCGGGCGCAGCCGGTCGCCGTGGTGCAGATGCTGCCCCCGCACCTGTGGTTCCGCACCGGCCTCGACGTGTACCGGGTGCGCATCCGGGCCCCCCGCCCCTGGGTGGCCAACAGCGCCTGGTGCTGGGCGGAGCGGGAGGCCCCGGCGGACGCGGCGGGCGTGGCCGGGACCGGGGCGGAGGGGGCGGCCCCCGTCGTCGTCCCCGTGCTGGCCCTGACCGAGCGCTGGGCCGCCGCGCTGGCCCGGCTGGTGTCCGGCGCCGAACCGGAGTGGCTGGACCTGTCCGCCGTACCGGCGCGGGAGTGGAAGAGCAGGCCGGACGCGGCCCGCGCGCTGCCCTGGGCGCAGGACGTGCCCGATCCGCACAGCCCCGTGCCCGCCGCCGACCGGGTCTCCGACTTCCGGGCCGCCGCCAGCCCCACGGCGTTCACCCTCGCCACCCGGCTGGCCGCCGCGCCGCTCAGCCTGCCCGTCATCCAAACCGTGGTCGCGGCCACCCCGGACGCCGGCCCGGTGCACGTCTGCGAACTGCTGATGAGCGGACTGGCCCGGCCCGTCCCGGCGAGCGGCGACGGCCCGGCCGACGTGCTGTTCGACTTCGCCCCCGATGTCCGCGAGGAACTGCTCGCGCTGGGGCGCCGCAGCGCCACCGCACGAGTGCTGTACGACGTCCGGGGGTTACTGGCGGGGGACGGGACGGACCGTGCCCTGCTGCCCTCCCCGGACGAACCACTGGACACCCTGGCGATGCCCCGCGTCAACAGCCGCAACATCGCCTTCCTCCGTGTGGAGCTGACCGCTCTGCGCGCGCTGTCGGGGCGCTACGACCAGCGTGCCGCCATGTTGGCCAAGGTGTTGAGCTGGCACGATCGGCGATACGCAGTCAGCCTGGAAAAGCCGTTACGCACGTCCACGGGATCCGTGCCCCCCGCCTCGGCCTCGGCGGCGGCAGGACACGCCGCCGAGCCGGAATCCCGGACCGTTTCCGAAGGAGCCACATCGATGCCGACACCGCACCAGGAGACCGTGGAGGGAGAGCGCACCGCGCAGCCGCGCGTCTGGGGGAACCTGCCGCCGCGCAACCCCAACTTCACCGGACGCGACGCCCTGCTGGAGCTGCTCGACCAGCGGCTGCGGGAGGGCACCACCACGGTGCTGCCGGAAGCGATCCACGGGATGGGCGGTGTCGGCAAGACCCAGCTCGCGATCGAGTACGCCTACCGGCACCAGTCCGAGTACGACGTCGTGTGGTGGATCCCCTCCGAGCGGCCCGGGCAGATCGGCCAGGCCCTGGTGGAACTGGCGCAGCGGCTGGGCCTGGTGACGACCACCGAGGCCAACATCGCCGGACCCGCCGTCCGGGAGGCGCTGCGCGAGGGCCGGCCGTACGCCCGCTGGCTGCTCATCTTCGACAACGCCGACAACCCCGAGCAGGTGCGCCACTACTTCCCGCAGGGCGGCCACGGCACCATCCTGGTGACCTCCCGCAACCGGCGCTGGGGGCAGGTGGGCGGCTCCCTCGAGGTGGACGTGTTCACCCGTGAGGAGAGCAAGGAGCTGCTGCGCCGCTCGGGGCCCCCGCTGCGGGACGAGGAGGCGGACGCGCTGGCCGAGGCGCTCGGCGACCTGCCGCTCGCCCTCGAACAGGCGGCGGCCTGGCGGGCGGAGACCGGGATGCCCGCCTCCGAGTACCTGCGGCTGTTCGAGAGCAAGCGGATGGAACTCCTCGAGGTCGCCCCGCCGCCGGACTACCAACTGCCCGTCGCCGCGGCCTGGAACGTCTCCCTCGACCACCTGGAGACCCGCAGCCCCGCCGCGCTGCGACTGCTCCAGCTGTGCTCCTACTTCGCGCCCGACCCGATCTCCCGGTCGATCTTCTCCGGCCTCGGCAACAGCAGCATCTTCCCCGAGCTGGACGCCGCGCTGAACGACCCGATCCGGCTGGCCCGCGCCATAAGAGAGGTGAACCGCTACTCGCTGGCCCGGATCGACCACCGGACCAACTCCATCGAGATGCACCGCCTGGTGCAGCTCGTCCTCAACAACCGGATGACGCCCGAGGAGCAGGTCCGGATGCGCCACGGGGCGCACACCCTGCTGGCCGCCGCCGACCCCAAGGCACCGATGGAGCCGACGAGTTGGCCCCGGTACGCGGAGCTGTACAGCCATGTCATCGCCGCCGACGCGATCCGCTCGGACCAGCCCTGGGTACGGCAGCTCGTGCACAACATCGCCCAGTACCTGTACTGGTGGGGCGACCACGACGTGTCGCTGGACTTCTCCGAGCAGGCGTGGCGGGCCTGGCTGGAGATCTTCGGCGAGGAGGACCAGCAGACGCTGCTGATGGGGCAGTGGCTGTGCTTCATGTACTGGGTGGTCGGCCGGTTCGACGACGCGGCCCGGCTGGTGCTCCACCTCAGGGAGGTGTACGAGCGCACCGCCCCCGCCGACGGCGAGGACAACCGCGAGGACGCCCTCGACGCACTCCAGCTGGAGGCGGCCGTACGCCGGGTGGAGGGCAGGTTCGCCACCGCCGCGGAGCTGGACCGGACCGCGTACGAGCGGGCGCACCGGGCGTTCGGCGAGGACGACCCGACCACGCTCAACATCGCCCACAACCTCTGTGTGAGCCTGCGCCTGGTCGGTGACTTCAAGGGGGCCCTCGAACTCGACCGCAGGACCCTGTCGCTGAAGCTGCGGCTGTACGGCCGGGAGGACCGGCGGACGCTGCACTCCGAGAACCACGTGGCCATCGACGTGCGCGAGACCGGGGACTACGTCGGTGCGCGCGCGCTGCACGAGTCCATGCTCAGCGCCTACCAGGACGTCTTCGGTCAGGGCAACCCCGCCACCATCGAGGCCAAGCGGCAGCTCAGCGAGTCCTCCCGCAAGGCCGGCGACCACGCGCGGTCGCTGGAGCTGGCCACGGAAGCGTACGCCCAGTTCACCCGCCGGTACGGCGAGACGCACCCGCAGTCGCTGGCCGCGGCGCTGGCCCTGTCGATGGCGCTGCGGCAGAACGGCGATCTCCAGGCCGCCCGCACCCGGGGCGTCAAGGCGTGTGAGGGCTACCGGCAGATCTACGACCCGCACCACCCGCACGTCCTGTCCGCGGACGTCGACCTCGCCGTCACCCTGCGACTGCTCGGGCAGCCCGAGGAGGCGCGGCGGCTGGACGAGGCGGCGCTCGGCTCGCTCGCCGACGGGCTCGGCGCGGGGCACCCGCTGGCCCTCGTCTGCGCCATCAACCTGGCGAGCGACCTCGCCGCGCTGGGCCGGCCCGAGGAGGCGCGGCGCCGGGGCGAGGACACCCTGGCCCTGTGCCGGGTCGCGTACGGCGAGGACCACCCGACGACGCTGGCCTGCGCGGCCAACCTGTCGCTGGACCTCCTCGCGGTGGGCGAGGACGCCGCGTGCGCGGCGCTGCGCGAGGACACCCTGACCCGCATGGAACGGGTGCTGGACGCCCCCCGCCTCCAGTCCGACTCCGGCACCCGCCACCCGGCCACGGTGCAGTTCCGCGACCGTCAGCGAGCCAACTGCGACATCGACCCGCTGCCGTTGTGAGCCCGCGCGGGGCGGTGCCCCGCCGGCCTGCGTGACGGAAGCCGGGCACGGTCACGGGACCGCGCCCGGCCCCGGTGGTCGCGGCGGCCGCCCCGGGCCGGGGCTCGCCCGAGCCGGACGGCCACGCGCGCGGAAAGCGTCAGGCGCCCAGCCAGGACGCCAGGCGTACCGGGTCCACGCGGTGGCCGGCCGGTGTTCGCAGGGCGTCGTGGACGGCGCGGGCGCGTTCGGGGTGGAGCAGGAGCAGCCGGGCGGCGGCCTGGTGGGCGGGGTCGTGCGCGAGGGCGCGGCCCAGGCCGGGCCAGGCGGACACGGGTGCGTCCCCGCCCGACAGCCGGGCGGTGAACGCGGCGCGCGCTCCGGTGTGGTCGTCGCGGGCCAGCAGGACCTCGGCCGCGTCGGCTCCCGCCACCGCCCGGGCTCCCCCGGGGTCGCGCCAGGCCCCGTCCGGATCGCCGAGCCGGTGCCGGGCCAGGACGGCGGCGCCGTCCATGAAGCGGACCGCGGTGTCGGGGACCAGCAGGGGCGGTGCCGCGAGGGCGGTCGGCGGGCGGGGATCGCCGCGGTGCCAGGCGCGGACCGCCGCCTCCACCGCCTCGGCCGGGGGCCGCAGATGGTGGGCCCGCCAGCGGGCCCGGTGGTCGTCCGCGGCCTCCCGCGCCAGGCGCAGCTCCGTCGCGGGCACCTCGTCGGCCATCCACTCGGCGCAGCGTTCGGTCAGGCACTCGACCACGTACCGCCCGAGCGGGGTCAGCCGCTCGTGTCCGCGCACCGTGGTCAGCGCGGCCCACACCTGGGCGCGCCACAGCGCGAACTCGAAGTGCGCGAGGGGCGCGTAGGCCGGGTCGGCGCTGTGCCGGTGGGCGCGCCAGAAGCGGGTGACGCCGAAGAAGGCGTAGATGCCCTGGAGCAGTCCGCCGAGCGGGCGCGGGTCGTCGCGCCAGGGGGCGTAGAGCAGGGTGTCCGGCCCCTCGGGGTCGGCCGCCTCGCTCAGCGGCTCCAGGTGCATCAGGGCGCCCAGCTTGGTGTGCTGGAACTCGTGCACCAGGGTCGCGGCGAGCTGGGCGGCGTCGTCCGGCCGGGACGCCGTGACCCCGCCGAACGCGTCACCGGCCGTGCTGCTGTGCGGCCGAAACCTTTCTCTCCTGGGTGTCGGCGCCACCGACATCAGGCCGGTCCGCATCGCCTCGACGCTCCCCGTCTCGTCGCGCAGCAGCATCCGCCATGCCTCGGCGAGCAGCGACTCCCAGTGGGCCGCCTCGGTCGGGGACAGCAGGCTGGGCTCGCTCGGGTGGGGGAACGTCCGGTAGGGGTCCAGCTCCTCCAGCACAACGGTCTTGGCCCGTGCCCCGGTCTCCAGCGTCGTGCGGCGCACCGGTATCCAGTCCCGTCCGTGCCGCTCCCGGTCGGCGGGGACCTCGACCTCGCCGGCCGCCCCGGTGACCCACAGCCGCCCCTCGCGTCCGGTGACCCTCGCGGTGCCCCAGGGCTCGGGGGCGTCCAGCACCGCGCAGCCCAGGGTGGGCAGCGGCACCAGTCCGCGCCGCACCGGCACGGTGATGGAGAAGTCCAGCCCGGCCCGTGCCGCGACCGCCGCCGCGAGCGCCGCCAGATGGCCGAGGACCACCCAGTGCGGCGCGTTCTCGTAGGGCCGGCCCCGGATGCGGCGCACCGCGAGCGAGACCCACATGCCGGTGTTCGGGGACATCAGCACGTCCTCGCACACCTCGGGCGCCTGCCGCTGGGCGTGTTCCAGCAGGTCCCAGGCCTCGGCGAACCAGGCCAGGTCCTGCGGTCGCGCGCCGCCCCGGTCGAGTCCGTTGCGCAGCGCCCTCAGCAGCAGGAGCCTGCGGCTGCGTTCCGCGCGCAGCAGTTCCGCGATGACCGTGCCGTCGCCCTCGCCGTGGGCGAGGGCCCGGACACCTGCTGCCGAAAGCCGGTGGAACGGGAGGTGTTCCCCCGTCTGTTCCCCCGTGGTCGTGGCATCAGCGGCCACGTGTCCCCCACAGCACCCTGCTGATCACCTCGTCGCTCAGTCGAAGCGGGACGGGCTGTATGACACCGTGATGGCCTGCGGGCCGTCGATGTGGTGCAGCAGCTGCTCCAGAGACTCGGTGAACGTGCCGCCCTCCATGGAGCGCAGTGTTTCGAGGGAGATGCCCGAGAGATCGACGAGGCCGGACTCGATGGCAGGCATCGGATGCTCCACGGCTGCCAAGTCCCCTCCCATACCTACGAGTTATGCATTACCGATGTCTCGACCAGCATGACCCAGCGCCGCACGGCCCGCAACCCTGCGACCTGTCGGGGCCCGCGAGTTCGAGTCAGCCGCGGCGCCGGGCGAGCCGGGCCGCCGCGTCGTCCACCCGGTCCATCTCGACCGAGGGGCCTTCCAGCAGGCGTACGGCTTCCAGGAGTTGATCGAGGGTGCCGGGATAGCGCAGACAGGTGCGCACGATGCCGTAGACGTCCATCCGCAGCCGGGGGTCGCGGGGACTGTTGGCCGCCACCCGGTCGCTGATGCCGTCCAGGACGAGCCCCATGCCGTTGCCGCCGCGCAGTGCCGGTACGGCCGTCAACGCGTCCACCAGTTCGGCCAGTTCACGCAGCGGAAGGTCGGGGGGCAGCCCCGCGAGGCCGGTCACCGGGCGGCGTCCCGTGCTTCCGTCGGCGGTGCCGAGCGCCTCGCGCGGGGGCAGCCCGGCGCAGCGCCGGAGCAGGGCCAGTTCGGCCGGGGCCAGCGCGTCGTACCAGCGCTCCACCCGGCCCGCCGCGAGCCTGCCCAGGCCGTCGGACCGGTGGTGCGCGCCCACCATGCCGATCACCGCGCCCCCGCACCACACGAGCGCGCCCGACATGCCCTCCCAGGGGGAGCGGTGCGGCTCGCTGTCACCGGGCGGCACCGCGACCGCCAACTCCAGTGTCCCTTCACGGCGGTTGGACAGCACGGAGACCGAGCCGGCGACATGGCAGGAGTCCCGGTACCGGCCGGGCGCGCCGTCCCCGGCGTCCTCCCGCAGCTTGAAGCGGGGGAACCCCATCGCGCTGAAGGCCAGCACCACGTCCTCGTCGGGCACGGCGGCGTAACGGGGCGGCTCGACGGCGCCCCGGCCGTCCGGTACGGCCGTGATCTCCAGCAGCGCCACATCGGCGGCCGGGGCGCACAGCACCACCCGGGCGTCGGCACCCCACTCCCCCGGCATGTCCGCGTCGAACCGGACCCGCACCGCCGCCTCCCGGCCCGCCACGACATGCGCGGCCGTCAGCACCCAGCGCTCCCCGACCCGGTACCCGGACCCACGCCGCCCCGGCGGACCGCCCTGCCCCGCCACCAGGACCTCCGCGACCCGCGAGGCCTCCAGCCCCTCTTCCCCCGCCGTCCTCACCCCCGTCCTCTACCCCTCACCCCCCGGCACTACGCGACACCGCCGCGACGCCGGAAGCGGCACGGCCCTGCGTCCTCGCGCCGCCGGGAGCCGGCACCGGGACGGGCGCCGACCGCACGCCGCGCCCGGGGGGTGAATCCAGACCTCCTCGCGCAAGCCCACGGCAATGCCGTCCAGACCCTTGAGTCCGCCCCCGCTGTGTGCCAGCCTCCTTTTCAACAACAGCAAACATTTCATTTGGAATTACGCACACTTTCCGTCGGAGAGCGACACGTGAGATCACGTCCCCCGGGAGTTCGTGACTGCCGACCGTAGAGGTGTGACCCTGGAGCGATCCCACCTCGACGAAGGCGGACTTGGCCCCGAGAACGACGGACGGCCCCGGCGCGTCCTGGAGCCGACCGCTTGCGCCACGCCTTCCGACGGTGCACCAACCCGGCTCCCGCGCGTGCACGGGTGACCGGGTGAACCACCCCCTGCGCCCCACCGGCTCCGCTCCCAGGAGCAACTCGTTTCCGGAGGTCCACGGACGATGCCCGCACACATTCCCCCCGCACGACGAAGGCTGCGCCATCTGGCGCGCCGGTCGCGGATGTTAGCGCTCACAGCGGCCGGCGCCCTTCTCGCGTTCGCGCTCCCCCTGCTCGCTGTCGGTACGGCCCAGCCCGCGGCCGCGCTGGGCAACGGCCTGGCGCTGACGCCGCAGATGGGGTTCAACGACTGGAACGCCTACGGCTGCAACGTCTCCGAGTCGCTCATCAAGTCCACCGCGCAGGCGATGCACACCAACGGCATGCAGGCGGCGGGCTACACGTACGTCAACATCGACGACTGCTGGATGACGCACTCCCGGGACTCCTCGGGCCGGCTGGTTCCCGATCCGGCGAAGTTCCCGGACGGCATCAAGGGGACCGCCGACTACGTCCACTCGCTCGGTCTCAAGCTGGGCATCTACGAGGACGCCGGCACCGCCACCTGTGCCGGCTACCCCGGCAGTCTCGGTCACGAGACCACCGACGCCCAGTCCTTCGCCTCCTGGGGCGTCGACTACCTGAAGTACGACAACTGCAACAACAACGGAGTGGCCGCGCAGACCCGCTACACCGCGATGCGCGACGCCCTCGCCGCGACCGGCCGGCCCATCCTGTACAGCCTGTGCAACTGGGGCCAGGACAACGTGTGGACCTGGGGCGCGAACGTCGGCAACAGCTGGCGCACCACCGGGGACATCACCGCGAGCTACTCCAGCATGCTCTCGATCTTCCACTCGAACGTGGGTCTGGCCTCCTACGCCGGCCCCGGCCACTGGAACGACCCGGACATGCTGGAGGTCGGCAACAGCGGCCTGTCGGACACCGAGGCCCGCTCGGAGTTCAGCCTGTGGGCCGAGATGGCGGCCCCGCTCATCGCCGGCACGAACCTGACCTCCGCCTCCTCCGCCACGTTGGCCACCTACACCAACTCCCGTGTGATCGCGGTGGACCAGGACTCGTTGGGCAGGCAGGGAACCATGGTGTCCTCCTCGAACGGCCTGGACGTCCTGGCCAAACCGCTCGCGAACGGCGACGTGTCCGTCGTCCTGTTCAACGAGACCGGGTCGACCGCGACCATCAGCACCACCGCGAACGCAGTCGGCAAGACCGGCGCCGCCGGCTACACGCTGACCGACCTGTGGTCCGGGGCGACATCGACCACCTCCGGCACGATCAGCGCGTCGGTCCCGGCGCATGGGGTGGTCATGTACCGGGTCGCCGGTGGCAGCAGCACCGGAGGCGGGGATGCCACCGGCGAGATCCACGCGGTGGGCGCCGGCAAGTGCCTGGACGTACCCGACTCGGCCACCACCGCGGGCACCCAGGTCGAGATCTGGACCTGCGGCGGCGGAGCCAACCAGCTCTGGACGCACACCTCCTCCCAGCAGCTGACCGTCTACTCGGGCAGCTCCCAGATGTGCCTTGACGCCTACGACAACCAGACCGCGCCCGGCACCAAGGTGGAGATCTGGCAGTGCAACGGCCAGACCAACCAGCAGTGGAGGATCAACTCCGACGGCACCATCACCGGGGTCCAGTCCGGACTCTGCCTGGACGTCACCGGCGGCTCCACCGCCAACGGTGCGCTGGCCGAACTGTGGACCTGCAACGGACAGGACAACCAGCGGTGGAACCTGAGTTGAGCCTGCCGGAACTGCCGTAGGAATCGCCGTCCGGGCTCCGGGCTCCGGGGCCCGGACGGCCTCGGCACACCGTTTCCCGTGTGGACGACCTGAGACGCTCTCGTGCCCACGAGGCCCTGCCGCTCGTCGTCCGGCAGCGGCCCCGGGCGTGTACGCCCGATCCGGGGCCGGCCCGCGTGGCCGCCGTCGTCCCCCCACTCCTTCGAAGGAGGCATCCATGTACGACAGCAGGTCCTTCCCCCTCACCGGCTTACGCCGCGTCAGACCCCTCGGCGTCGTCCTGCTGGTCCTGGTGATGGCGGCGGTGTTCTTTGGCGGTCGGGCCGCCGCGAGCGGCCCGACCGAGCGGACGGCGAAGGTCACGGCGGCCGCGGCGGCAACGCTGCCCTGTGACATCTACGCCGCCGGCGGCACCCCTTGTATCGCCGCGCACTCCACGACCCGGGCGCTGTTCGCCGCCTACAACGGACCGCTGTACCAGGTCCAGCGCGCCTCCGACCACGCGTACCACGACGTGGGTCTGCTGTCCGCAGGCGGGTACGCCGACGCGTCGGCCCAGACCTCCTTCTGCGCCGGAACCTCCTGCACGATCACCAAGATCTACGACCAGAGCAGCCGGCACAACGACATGCCCATCTCCTGGGGCGGCTACTGGAGCGGCCCGGGAGCGGGCGGGGCCGACGTGGGTGCCGACGCCGCGGCCCTGCCCGTCACCGCCGGCGGCCACCAGGTCTTCGGCGTCAAGGTGACGCCCGGCGTGGGATACCGGATCGACAACGCCAGCGGTGCCCCCACCGGCTCCCAGCCCGAGGGCATCTACATGGTGACCTCGTCCAACTACACCAACCAGTGGTGCTGCTTCGACTACGGCAGCGGCGAGAACACGCACACCGACACCGGTAACGCCACGATGAACGCCATCTACTGGGGCAATGCCTGCTGGTTCGGCAACTGCGTCGGCACGGGCCCCTGGGTCGAGGCCGACCTGGAGAACGGCATGTTCCACACCGGGAGCGGCTCCAACAAGGACCCCGACAACCAGGGCGTCCACCATCCCTTCGTCAGTGCCTGGGAGAAGAACAACGGAACGAGCAACTTCACCTTGAAATACGGAGACGCCACCAACGGCGGGCTGACCACCACCTATTCCGGGGGACTACCGAGTGGCTATTCACCCATGAAGACCGACAGTTCCCTGCTGCTGGGTACGGGCGGTGACAACAGCGTGTCCGGGCAGGGGGAGTTCTTCGAGGGCGCCATCACCGCGGGCTTCCCGTCGGACGCCACCGAGAACGCGGTGCAGGCCGCCATCACCGCGGCCGCCTACGGCGGCGGTTCCACCGCAGGGGGCCAGGCCACCGCGCTGCGCAACGGCAACGCCAACCGCTGCCTGGACGTCCCCAACCTCAGCCAGGCCAACGGCATCCAGACCGAACTGTGGGACTGCAACGGCGGCAGCAACCAGCAGTGGACGCCAACCGGCGCCAAGGAACTTCGCGTCTACGGCACCAAGTGCCTGGACGACGAGGCCAACGGCACGGCGAACGGCACCCGGGCGATCATCTGGGACTGCACCGGCGGCAGCAACCAGCAGTGGAACCTCAACTCCGACGGCAGCATCACCAACGTCAGATCCGGCCTGTGCCTGGACGCCAGCGGCAACGGCACCGCCAACGGCACCATGGTCCAGCTGTGGCAGTGCACCGGCGGCAGCAACCAGAAGTGGACCCGTGGCTGATCACCGGCCCGGGCCCTGCCGGCTCTCCGCCCCCTTCACCCCCTTTGTCCCCCAAGCCTGTGAGGATCAGGACAATGCTTCCGTTAGCCGTTTCCCACCGGGGCGCCGCGGTGAGAAGACGCCGCTCCCCGACAGCCGCCGTCGCCTGTGTGATGGCACTGCTGGCCACGATGCTGGCGACGGCGCTGACATGGTCGGCGCCGGCGTCCGCGGCGGCGGTACCGCTGGTGAGTTCGGCCTCGAGCCGGTGTCTCGACGTCAAGGGCGGCGTCGACACGGCCGGCACCGCCCTGGAGATCTGGGACTGCAACGGCCAGGCGAACCAGGCGTTCGAGTTCTCGTCGTCCGGTGAGCTGAGGACCATGGGCGGCACCCGGTGCGTGGACGCCTCCAACGCCCAGACCACGCCGGGAACCCAGGTGATCATCTGGACCTGCAACGGCCAGTCCAACCAGCAGTGGCGGCACAACTCCGACGGGTCCGTCACAGGAGTGCAGTCGGGACTGTGTCTGGACGTCAGCGGGGCCGGCACCGCCAACGGGACCGCGGTCGTCCTGTGGACCTGCAACGGCCAGAGCAACCAGAAATGGAGCGTGTCGTCGCCGACGACACCGCCGTCGGCAGGCGGCCCGCACTCCTGCGACATCTACGCCGCGGGCGGTACGCCCTGTGTGGCCGCGCACAGTACGGTCCGCGCGCTGTACGCCTCCTACAGCGGCAACCTGTACCAGGTCAGGCGCTCGTCGGACAACGCGACCAGGGACATCGGAGTACTCGCGCCCGGCGGCTACGCCAACGCGGCGGCGCAGGACTCGTTCTGCTCGGGCACCGCTTGCGTGATCACCGTGGTCTACGACCAGTCGGGGCACGGCAACGACCTGTGGTACCAGGGCTCGGCACAGGTTCCCGGATCGAGTCAGAGCAGTCCGGCGAAGGCGACCTCGGAGTCGCTGACGGCCGGCGGCACCAAGGCGTACTCGCTGTACATCAACCCGGGCAACAGCTATTGGCGGGACGGCCACCTGACAGGTGTGCCGACCGGCAGCGCGCCCGAGGGCGCGTACATGGTCACCAGCGGCACCCACGTGAACAACGGCTGCTGCTTCGACTACGGCAACAGTGAGACGACACGCAAGGCCGACGCCGCCGGTGCCATGGACGCGATCAACTTCGGCACCGAGTGCTGGTTCGGCGGCTGCTCGGGCAGCGGACCCTGGGTCCAGGCGGACCTCGAATGGGGTCTCTACTCCGGGGGCAGCCAGTCCTGGAACACCGGCCAGCGCGCCTTCACCGGCAAGTTCGTCACCGCCATGCTGAAGAACGACGGCACGTCGAGATTCGCCCTCAAGGGCGGTGACGCGCAGTCCGGTGGCCTCACCACCGTGTGGGACGGCAAACTGCCCAGCGGCTACAGCCCCATGAAGAAGCAAGGGGCCATCGTGCTGGGAAGCGGTGGTGACTGCTGCAAGCCAGGCGGCGGCGCCAACCTGAGCGCCGGCACTTTCTACGAAGGGGCGGTCGTCGCGGGATACCCGTCCGACGCGACGGACAACGCGGTGCAGTCCGACGTCACCGCTGCCGACTACCGCTGACGCCGGACCATATACGCGGGGAAGGCGGCGGTCCTCAGGCCGGCCCGGAGGACCGCCACGTGATCTCCCTCGACGCCCCCCAGGCGCCTCGGCAACCGACGGCGCGCGCCCTCGTCGAGCCGTAAACCGGCAGCAGCGGCTCTCGCAGGCAAGGCACCTTCGCCCCCGAAAGGAAACCACGTGTCAGCTTTCAGCCGGTTGCTCCGGCGCTTACGCACGTCGACGGCCGTGCTCGTCGGCCTCGTCCTGGCCGCCGGCGGCATGGTCACCGGCATCGCCGAGCCGGCCCACGCGGCCGACTCGATCACGATCAACGGCTCCTCCGGAGGCCGCACGTTCGACGGAGTGGGCGCGATCAGCGGCGGCGGCGGCAACAGCAGGCTCCTGATCGACTATCCCGAGCCGCAGCGAGGCCAGATCCTGGACTACCTCTTCCGGCCCGGTTACGGCGCCTCCCTGCAGATCCTCAAGACCGAGATCGGAGGTGACACGAACTCCACGTCGGGGGCCGAACCGAGCCACGAGCACACGCGGGGGGACCTGAACTGCGGCCGGGGCTACGAGTGGTGGCTGATGGAGCAGGCCAAGGCCCGCAACCCGAACATCAAGCTGTACGGCCTCGCCTGGGGCGCGCCCGGCTGGATAGGCAACGGCAACTTCTGGTCCACCGACATGATCGACTACCTGGTCTCCTGGCTGGGCTGTGCCAAGCAGCACGGGCTGACCATCGACTACCTGGGCGGATGGAACGAGCGCGGCTACAACGTCTCCTGGTACGAGCAACTGCGCGCGGCGCTCGACAGCAACGGCTATGGCAGCATCAAGATCGTCGGAGCCGACTCCGACTGGTCCATCGCGAACGACGTGAACTCCGACCCGGCCTTCTCCTCCTCGGTCGACATCATCGGCACCCACTACCCCTGCGGTTACCGTTCCGCGCAGACCGATTGCGGTGTCCCGTCGTCCGCCACGTCGTCCGGCAAGCAGCTGTGGGCCAGCGAGAACGGCTCCGACGACTACAACTCCGGAGCCAACGCGATGGCCCGCGGCATCAACCGCGGCTACATCGACGGCAAGATGACCGCGTACCTCAACTGGCCCGTCGTCGCCGCGCTCACGCCGAACCTGCCGTACCCCACCATGGGTCTCGCGCTCACCCCGCAGCCGTGGTCCGGCTACTACGCGATCGGCAGGAACGCCTGGGTGACGGCCCAGACCACCCAGTTCACCGCCCCCGGCTGGCAGTACCTCGACTCCTCCAGCGGCTACATCGGCGGCAACCGCGGCAACGGCAGCTACGTCTCGCTGAAGTCCACGAACAGGTCCGACTACTCCACGGTCATCGAGACCATGGACGCGACCGGCGCCCAGACGCTGAACTTCAACGTCACCGGCGGTCTGTCCACCGGTACCGTCCACGTGTGGTCGACCAATGTCAACTCCGCCAACCAGGCCGACTACTTCGTGCACTCCGCCGACATCACCCCGTCGAACGGCGGCTTCAGCCTGACCGTGCAGCCCGGCCGTGTCTACACGATCACCACCACCACGGGCCAGGGCAAGGGGAGCGCCGCAGGACCGGCCCGGAGCGCGATGAGCCTGCCCTACGGCGACACCTTCGACGGTTACACCACCGGCGCCGAGGCGAAGTACCTCATGGACTGGCAGGGCGCCTTCGAGGTCACGGCCTGCGGCGGCGGACGCGGCGGCAAGTGCGTGCGGCAGATGAGCGCGCAGGCACCGATCACCTGGGACCCGCTCACCGATCCGCACGCCCTGCTCGGCGACCTCGGCTGGAGCGACTACACCGTCTCCTCCGACGTCCTTCTCGAGAAGTCCGGATACGCCGAACTCCTCGGCCGGGCCAACACCCAGAGCTACAGCGGGGCCGCCGGCCTGAACGCCTACCACCTGCGCGTGAGCGACACCGGAGCCTGGTCGGTCCTCCGCACCGACACCGGCGGCGGCGCGACCACGCTGGCACACGGAACGACCGCGGCGATCGGCACCAACCGGTGGCACACCCTGTCACTCGCCTTCTCCGGCAGCACCATCACCGCCTCGATCGACGGTGCCAGGGTGGGTTCGGCCGACGACTACGGCTACGCGGGCGGACAGGTCGGCTACGCCACCGGCCAGGGCGAGACGGCACAGTTCGACAACCTGTCCATCACCCCCGGCCCGGGCGGATCGGGCGGCGGTACCACCGGCCCCATCACCGGCGTGGGCTCCGGCCGCTGTGTGGACGTGCCCAACCAGTCCCAGACCAACGGAACCCAGGTGGAGCTGTGGGACTGCAACGGCGGCGGCAACCAGCAGTGGACCAGCACGTCGACCGGTGAGCTGCGGGTCTACGGCGGCGACTGCCTGGACGCGGCCGGGCAGGCCACCAGCCCCGGCACCAAGGTGGACATCTACACCTGCGACGGCGGCGGCAACCAGAAGTGGAAACTCAACGCCGACGGCACGATCACCGGCAACCAGTCCGGCCTGTGCCTGGACGCCACCGGCAACGGAACCGCCAACGGCACCCTGCTGGAGCTGTGGACCTGCAACGGCGGCAGCAACCAGCAGTGGACCCGCTACTGATCCCGAACAGGCCGGTCGTCTCGGCGCGACCGGCCCTCCCGTCCGTTCCGCAACGAGTGGACGATCCCCCGAGTACGACATCTCCGAGTCCGTAAGGCAGTCGGCTCCGTCCCGTGATCGGGGCGGAGCCGACTCGTCACCGGGCCGCAGGGGTGGTCCGCACGGGTACCGCCACCGTGTCGGCGCAGCGGTTTCCGTACCGGGCGGCGGCTGCCGTCACGTCAAGGTCAGCCGAGGGTCCATTTCTGGTTGCTCTGGCCGTTGCAGGTCCACAGCTCGACACCGGTGCCGTTGGCGGTGGCCGCTCCCGTGACGTCCAGGCACAGTCCGGACTGGACCCCGGTGACGGTGCCGTCCGAGTTGAGCCTCCACTGCTGGTTCGCACCGCCGTTGCACGGCCAGATGTCCACCTTCGTTCCCGGGGTGGTCTGGTTGTCGTAGGCGTCCAGGCAGCGCTGGGAGGCGCCGGAGAAGACCGTCAGCTGGTTGGCCGAGGTGGCGGACCAGGTCTGGTTGGCCTGCCCGTTGCAATCCCAGATCTGCAGGTTGGTCCCCGCGGTCGTCGTGGAGTTCGGCACGTCGAGACACCGGCCCGCGCTCACCGCGCGCAGCGCGCCGGTGGACCCCCCGCCGCCTCCGGTCGAGGATCCGCCGAGGGCCGTGATCACGGCGCTGTAGGCCGGCTTCTTGTTGCCGTTGCCGTCGAAGAGGAGGGGGCTGTCCCCGGAGCGCCAGGAGTCGCTGTCCCGGATGCCCCAGGTGGTGATCCCTGTGCAGCGGGAGACGTTCATGCACGCCTTGACGGCGTTGGAGTAGGCGGTGGGGGACGCCTGGGCGATGTCGAGCTCGGTCACCTGGACGTCCACGCCGAGGGCCGCGAAGTCGGCCAGAGTGGTCTGGAAGCTGGCGGGCGGTCCGCTGGAGCCGAAGTGGCTCTGGAAGCCGACGCAGTCGATGGGCACACCGCGGGACTTGAAGTCCTTGACCATGTTGTAGACGCCCTGGGTCTTGGCGTCGGACCAGTTCTCGATGTTGTAGTCGTTGTAGCAGAGCTTGGCCGCGGGGTCGGCCGCCCGGGCGGTGCGGAATGCCTCCTCGATGAAGCCGTCGCCGAGCACGTTGTGGAACACCGAGCTGCGCTGCCGGCCGCTGCCGTCGTCGGCGAACGCCTCGTTGACCACGTCCCAGGCATAGATCTTGCCCTTGTAGTGGGTCATCTCGGTGGTGATGTGGTTGTCCATCACACTGCGCAGCGTGGCCGCGTCGGTGATCGAACCGACCCAGCTCGGCAACTGGTTGTGCCAGACCAGGGTGTGGCCGCGCATCCGCTGCCCGTGGGCGGACGCGTGGCTGACGATCTGGTCTCCGGGGCCGAAGTTGAACGATCCGCGGGACGGCTCCGTCGTGTCCCACTTCATCTCGTTCTCCGGGGTGATCGCGTTGAACTCGCGGTCAAGGATGCCGGTGTAGGCCGAGTCACCGAGCTTGCCGGCGGGTACGGCCGTGCCGAAGTAGCGGCCGGACTGCGCCGCCGTGGCCCCCAGCGACCCGGCGTCCACCGCATGGGCACTCGGCGGCGCGGCCAGGAAGGCGACGCAGGCGGTGGCGAGGCCGGCTGCCGCCAGCACCGCTCGTGGGCGTAATCCGCCCAGGACCTGGAACATCATGGATTCTCCTTCACGGGGACAGAGAGGACGGAGAGGACACGGCGGATCGCGTGCCTACCGGTGCGCCGGGGGGTCAGCGCTGGAGGGTGCGGACGCCCGGCCGCCACGGCAGCTGGTCGTAACCGCGGGTCTCATGGGGCGACTTGGCGGTGAACACCCCTGAGATGTGCCTGTGGTTGAGGCTTCGTCTGCGCATGGGGACGTCCTGATCCTCTCGTAGGCGAACGTTGGTGATTTGATCTGTTCATGACATAGCAGGGGGCAGTCCGACCTCTCGGCTGTGAGCCCCTCCCCCCTTCCGCATCGCTCGCCCGGCGGGCGGAGACCTGAAGTTCCGCCCCGCCAGGTGTCCGGCCGGTCAGATCAGCCTGTGGCGCAGGTCGCGCCGTTGAGGACGAAGGCCGTCGGCGCGGCCGTGTCGCCGGTGTGCGTGGCCTGGAAGCCGATCGTCGTCGACTGCCCCGGAGCGATCGCTCCGTTGAAACCCGCGTTGGTCGCGGTCACCTGACCGCTCGACGGCGTGTAGGAGGCATTCCACCCGTTGGTGATCGTCTGCCCGCCGGGGAGGGTGAACTTCAGCGACCATCCGTTCACCGCGGAACCGCCCGTGTCGGTGATGGTGATGTTCTCGGTCATTCCGGTGTTCCACGAGCTGACCGCCGTGGTCACCTTGCACCCGGTGCCGCCGGCCGGCGGGGTGGTACCCGGGCTCCCGGCGAGACCGAAGAACTGGATGGCGTATCCCGCCATCCCGCTCGACGGAAGAGAGTGACCGGCGCCCTGGACGCTGTACGCCTCCACGTCCGTCGTGCCGGACACGTCGGCGAAGCGCTGCCGCGTCCATCCTGCCTGCGGCGTGTCGGTGGACGTCGGTGTCCGGCTCACCCCGAACACGTCGGTCCACTGCTTGATGTCCTCCTGAAGCAGCTGGTACGGCACGAGGGTGTCACTGGTTCCGTGCCACAGCTGGAGGGGCGGCCGCGGCCCGGCGTATCCCGGGTAGGCCTGCCGCACGAGATCGCCCCACTCCTGCGGGGTCTTCGTCATGCTCCCGCCGGTGCACTTGCTGGTCGAGGGCGGGTAGTCGGCCGCGTCGGCGAAGCACCCGAACGGAACGCCCATGAAGGCCGCGCCCGCCTTGAACACGTCAGGGTAGAGGGCCAGCATCTCGTCGGTCATCATGCCGCCGGATGAACTCCCGGTGGCGAAGACCCGCTCCGCGTCGCCGTTGTAGTGCTGCTCCACATAGTTGATCATCGAGATCAGGGAGACCGGGTCACTGCCTCCACCGCGGTGCTTGGCCGCGTCCGACCAGGTGTCGAAGCAGTTACCGAACCCCGCCGACTGTGTGGCGGTCGGATAGATGACGATGAATCCGTACCGATCGGCGAGCGACGCGAACTCGCTGCCGGAGTAGAAGGCCGGGCCGGAGCCGCCGCAGCCGTGCATGGCCAGGACGATGGGCGGCTTCGCGGTGTGGGTGTCCGGCACGTAGACGTACATCTGCATGTTGCCGGGGTTGTCGCCGAAGTTCGTCACCTGGGTCAGGGACGCCGCGGAGGCCGGCGTCGCCATGATCAGGACCGACAGCACGAGGCTGGTCGCCGCCAACACGGCGGCCAGCCTCGCTGACACCTTGCGTGGCATTTCCACAGCTGACTCCCTGGAGTTCGCCGGTGGCACCTGGCGGACGCCGGACGAACCGGCGGTCGGGGGGAACGCTCAGCATGCCCGTGATGCGGGCGCGACGGACTGCGACCGATGCGAGTGCGGTCGATCCGCGCGGCCTCTTGGTCGGAGGGGGCACGGATCCACGGCGCCGGGGTGCGTACCGGGGTGCCGGCCACGCCCGGAGACCGATGCACCGGGAGGCTCAACAATGCGCGAGCTTGTATGACAGTGACGGTACCGACGGGACAGAAAAGCGTCAATTGACTGGGCATCGTCAATCAATTCACTAGCACACGGCCCGTTCCAGGCCCGGGCGGCACCCCGGCTCAACAGGCGGGCGGGCCCGGCACCCCGTGTGTTCGACGCACCGTCACCCTTCTCCCCGCCAGACCCCCGCGAGCAGGTCGCCCGTCGTGTGCGCGCCGATGCCGTCGTGCTCCGCCGCGGACGACGCCGCCACCGCCCGGACGTGCTCCTGGGCCGCCTTCGCGAGCCCGTCGTAGACGGCGTCGAAGACGTTCCGGACCTCCGCCCGTCGCCAGCCCCGCGGCATGCAGCGCATCGGCAGCAGCGGGTCCAGGACGTGGAACCGGCGGTAGGTGTCCATCACCTCGGTACGAGCGGATACCGCCTCGACGCCACCGACCTCACCGCACCGCATCCTCTCCAGCAGCGGACTCCACCTGTCGATGAACGACGCGTACTCCTCGGCGATGGCGGCGACGTCCCAGGCGTCCAGCGGATCGCGGCGCACGGTCTGCTCCAGCTCCACGTGCTGGGCCCGGAAGACCGTCAGCGATCCCGAGCCGACCGCGGCCAGTTCCTCCCGTGCCCTCGGCGTGAAGGGGCGAGGCGACAGCCACAGCCCGTCGTACAGAGGCACGTATCCCAGCCAGCGCAGTTGCCCCCGCAGCGCCCTTCGCTCGGCGCTGCGGCCCTCGGGAAGCGAGAAGGCGATGATCGTCCACGAACCGTCCCACTCCTCGGCCCGCTCGGCGAACGCCACGATCGAATGGCCCGAGAGGGAGAGGTTGACCGCGGCGGGGCCGCTCAAGCGGTAGGAACTGTGCCGCCCCTTCCGGGTGCTCTCCAGTACGCCCCGGCGGGCCAGCCTGCTGATGGCGGTTCGGCTCGCGGCCGGAGTGACGCCGAACTCGCCCAGGAGCGCGACGATCGCGGCCGAGGGGACGGACGCACGGGTGCGCAGCGTGTAGTCGGCCAGCAAGGTGACGGCGAGACTCTGCGGTGAGCCACCGGCCCGCCGCAGCGGGAACCGTACCGAGTCGGCCGGGTCGTCGGAGTAGATCTCATGCACGTCGAAGGGACGGACCATGACGCTCCCGGCACGGTTCTGTTCGGGTGGAGGGTACAACTCAGTCACAAGGACAGGTAGTTGATGAGCTGCCGCGGGCAGGGGTCAGCCACGCGGAACAGGATAGGCGTTGGAGGCGCCGGGGGTGGGACTGCGGCGCCACGACCTCCGGCACACCGGACCGACCCCGGTCGAGGGCGCCGGTCCCCGACCGGTCCCCAGGAACGATCAAGGGCCGGCCTCGGATGCCTCCGAAACCGGCCCTGACCTGCGACTCTCACGAGTCGGGACGACAGGATTTGAACCTGCGACCCCTTGACCCCCAGTCAAGTGCGCTACCAAGCTGCGCCACGTCCCGGTGCCCGTTTGACCTGGGGTTTCCCCTGGCGAAACGCGCAGGGAAACAATACCGCACTCGGGTCGGTGATCGCGCACGACTTACGGTGTTGACCTCAAGCTTGGTCGAGGTTGCAGGCTGGGACGCATGACGATCACAGCGCGCGACCACCGCGCCCACGGCTACGACGACCTGACCGGACTGATGGGTCTGATGACCGGGGACGAGAAGCACGGCCCGGCTGCCACCTCCACGCTCGATGTGCTGTGGGTGCTGTACGACCGGGTGCTGCGGGTCACGCCGGAACGGACCGCGGACCCGGAGCGGGACCGGTTCCTGCTGAGCAAGGGGCACGGGCCCATGGCGTACTACGCGGTGCTGGCCGCCAAGGGGTTCCTGCCGGTCGACTGGCTGCCCGGGTTCGGCGCGTACGACTCCCCGCTCGGCCACCACCCGGACCGCGTGCTGGTGCCCGGGGCCGAGATCGGCAGCGGCTCGCTCGGGCACGGACTGCCCATCGCGGTGGGCACCGCGCTGGGCCTCAAGGCCCAGGGCCTCACCGATCCGGCGGTCTGGGTGCTGATCGGGGACGCCGAGCTGGACGAGGGCAGCAATCACGAGGCCATCGCCTTCGCCGGGCCCGCCGCACTGGAGAGGCTGCACACCGTGGTGGTGGACAACGCCTCCGCCAGCCACGCCCGGCCCGGCGGGATCGCCGCCCGGTTCGAGGCCGCGGGCTGGTCCGCGGTGACCGTCGACGGGCGCGACCACGCGGCCCTGTACGACGCCTTCACCGCCCCGCACCCGGGACGGCCGCACGCGGTCGTCGCCCGGGTGGAGCCGAAGAACGCCTGAGCCGGGGCCCGGCGACAGGCGCCGGCCCGCCACCACCTTCCGAAGCACCCCGAAAGGGCGACATCTCCATGGACACCATGCGCGACCGTTTCGCTCCCGTCGTCTCCCGCCTCCTGGACGAGGACCCGCGGGTCGCGGTCGTCCTCGCCGAGATCGGCAAGGACGCCTTCCACGACACCATGGCCCGGCATCCCGACCGGGTGATCAACGTGGGCATCCGGGAGCAGCTGCTGGTGGGGGCGGCCGCCGGGCTGGCGCTCACCGGGCTGCGGCCCGTCGTGCACACCTTCGCCAGCTTTCTGGTGGAGCGGCCCTTCGAACAGGTCAAACTGGACTTCGGGCACCAGGGCACCGGAGCGGTCCTGGTCAGCGCCGCCGCCTCCTACGACTGGCCGGCCGGCGGGTTCACCCACATGGCTCCGGGCGACGTGGCGCTGCTGGACACCCTGGACGGCTGGACCGTCCATGTGCCGGGCCACCCCGACGAGGCCGAGACCCTGCTGCGCCACGCGGTCGCCGCGGGCGACGACCGGGTGTACGTACGGCTGTCCGTGCAGTCCAACCGGCAGGCGCGGCCGGTCGACGGCGCGCGCCTCGTCACCGTGCGCGAGGGCCGCTCCGGCGTGGTGATCGCCGTCGGGCCGCTGCTGGACGCGGTGCTCGACGCCACGCGGGACCTGGACGTGACCGTCCTGTACGCGACGACCGTACGGCCCCTCGACGTCCCGGCGCTGCGCCGGGCCACCGAGGCGGCGGGCACGGACGTGGTCCTGGTCGAGCCGTATCTCGCCGGAACGTCGACGGCCGCGGTGAACGACGCCCTGTCCGACCGTCCGCACCGCGTCCTCGGCCTCGGCGTGGGCCGCCGCGAGCTGCGCCGGTACGGCACGGTCGAGGAGCACTCCGCCGCCCACGGCCTGGACGCGCGCGGTCTGCGGGAGCGGATCGACGGATTCCTGGGGGCCGGGCGGGAAGCCGCGGCCCGGGTGTGAGCGCGGGTGCCCGCGGCCCGGGTGCGAGGGCCGGTGCCTAGGGTCCGGGTGCGAGGGCCGGTGCCGGGTTCGCGTCCGCCCGCACCAGGCCGCGTATCGCGGGGACGGCGAGCAGGAAGACGACGACGACCAGGCTGGTCGCGGCGGAGACCAGCAGGACGTGCGAGGCGCCCAGCGCGTCGGCCGCCGGGCCCGCGATGGCCTGGCCGACCGGCATCATGGCGAGGGAGCCGGCCACGTCGTAGGCGTGGATGCGGTTGAGGACGTCGGACGGGACCTGCGTCTGCACGGTGGTCGCCCACATGACGCTCCAGAAGGACAGCCCTGCCCCGGCCAGCGCCGCCCCCGCCGCCACGGCCGGCACGCCGAGCCCGAGGCCCACGGCGCCCGGGAAGCCGAAGAAGAGGAACAGCGAGAACGCGCCCGCCCTGAGCATCCGGCGCGGACGCAGCCGCAGGGCGAGCAGACCGCCGACGACGGTGCCCCCGCCGAGGGCCGAGTTGATCAGGCCGTAGGCGCGCGGGCCGTGGTGCTGGACCACCTCGGTCGCCACCAGCGGGGTGGTCGGACCGGACACGGCGATCATGTACAGCCCCCAGATGGCGATCACGCCCCACAGCCAGCTCCGGGACCTGAACTCCCGCCAGCCCTGCACCAGATCGGCCCGGAAGGCGCGCATGCCGCGGCCGGTGGCGGCGAGCGCGTCCGGGGACAGCGGGGGCAGCCGGAGCAGCAGCAGGCACAGGGCGCTGACGGCGTACGTCCCGGCGTGCGCGGCGAACACGCCGCCGGGCGAGGCGAAGCCGACGAGGAGTCCCGCGACGGCCGGGCCGGCGAGCTGGGCGACGGACTCGGCGATCCGGATCGCGCCGTTGGCGCCCTGGACGTCGGCGGACAGCCGGGGCACCGTGCTGGCCACGCCGGGCTGGAAGACGGCGCTGGCCACGCCGTTGACGAAGCCGATGGCGCAGAGCTGCCACAGCAGCACATGGCCGGTGAAGAACATGACCGCGGCGAGGGACTGGGTGACGACCCGCACCAGATCGGCGCCGATCATCAGCCGGCGGGTGCTGAACCGGTCGGCGATCACCCCGCCGAAGACGACGAGACCGGCGAAGGACGCGGTCGACGCCGCCATGGCGAGTCCCACCGCCCCCGCGCCGTAGCCGTGTTCGAGCAGGCCGGCGGCGAGCGCCACGGGCAGCATCGTGTCCCCGAGGCGGGCGGCGGCCCGGGCGGCGAAGAAGAGGCCGAAGTCCCGCGACCAGACGGAGCCCGCGCCGGTGCGGAGGCCGGCTTCCGTCCCGGCCGACGTGCGTGCGCGCCGTCGTGAGCGCGTTCCCGTCATCCCGGCTCCCTCCCCGTGTCGGTCCGCGCGGGATCATGCCACGGCGCCGGCCGCCGCGCCCACCGATATTTCAAGGGGTGGGCGGCAGGCCCAACTCCGGGTGGGCGTCCAGGAGTCGGGGCGGGGCGGCCTGGCGCCAGGAGTCGGCGAGGATGTCCCGCAGTTCGGCCTCGTCCTCCAGCGCCGCGAGCCGCGCCCTGATCCAGGCGAACTGCGCCTCGTGCCCGGCGATCCAGAACTTCTCCGGCTCCGCCAGCACCAGTTCGTCCCGCTCCTCCTTGGGGCAGCGCACGGCGACGGACGTCTCGTCCTCGGGCAGGGTCGCGAACATCTTCCCGCCGACCCGGAACGTGGGCATGTGCCACGCGGCCTTCTCCGAGGTGTCCGGCAGGGACAGGGCGATACGGCGTACATCAGCTGCGTCCGGCATGCTCCGCACCGTAGCCCCCGCCACTGACAGCCGGGCGGCCCGTCCGCCGGGTCCGGTGCGTCAGGTGCCGTCCGCCGCCCGGCCCAGCGCATGAAGCACCGGGCGGATCAGCGGATGCCCCTCCGCGCCCCGGCGCACGGCGGCGAAGACCCGGCGGGTGGGGGCGACACCGTCGACCGGGCGGACGATCACGTCGGTGAGGTCCATGCCGCGCAGGGCGGAGCGGGGCACGAGGGCCACGCCCGCGTCGGCCGAGGCGAGGGCGACGACGGCGCGGAAGTCGTCGGAGGAGTGTTCGAGCCGGGGCTGGAAGCCGGCGCTCTCGCAGGCCAGGACGACCACGTCGTGGCAGGGGTTGCCGGGGTAGGGCCCGATCCAGGGATCCTTGGCCAGTTCGGCGAGGGGCACCTCGGCGGCGTCCGCGAGGCGGTGGCCGACGGGCACCACGGCGTCGAACGGCTCGGCGTACAGCGGGACATGGGTGAGACGGGGGTCGTCGGCGGGCGGTGCGCCCCGGTACTCGACGGCCACCGCCACGTCCACCTGCCGGTCCAGGACCATCGGCAGGCTGGCGTCCCCCTCGGCGTCCTGGACCCGGATGCGTATGCCCGGCGCGGTGCGGGCGAGCCGGGCCACGGCGGGCGCCACGACCTGGGCGATGCCGGTGGCGAAGGCGGCCACGGTGACCGTGCCTGCCTCGCCCGAGCCGTAGGCCGCCAGCTCGGCCTCGGCGCGCTCCAGCTGGGCGAGGACCGCGTTGGTGTGGCTGAGCAGGATCTCGCCGGCCGGGGTGAGCCGTACGCCCTTGGCGCCCCGCTCGACCAGCCGGTGGCCGGTCTCCTGCTCCAGGGCGGTGAGCTGCTGGGAGACGGCCGAGGGGGTGAGGTAGAGCGCGGCGGCCGCCGCGGTGACCGTGCGGTGGTCGGCCACCGCACGGAGGATGTGGAGCCGCCGTGCCTCGATCATGCCTCGATTATCGCAAGGCGTAGGCCCTGGTCAGGCCCCCAGCTCGGCGCGCGCCGCGATGAACGCGTCGACCGCGCGGTTGACGTCGTCCGTGGAGTGCGCGGCGGACAGCTGCACCCGGATGCGGGCCTGGCCCTGCGGGACGACCGGGTAGGAGAACCCGATCACGTACACGCCCCGCTCCAGCAGCAGCTCGGCCATGCGGCCCGCCTTCGCCGCGTCGCCGATCATCACGGGCGCGATGGCGTGGTCGCCGGGGAGGACGTCGAAGCCCTCCTCGGTCATCCGGGAGCGGAACAGCGCGGTGTTCTCGGCCAGCCGCACCCGCAGGTCGTCGGCCGACTCCAGCAGGTCCAGGACCTTGAGGGAGGCCGCCGCGATCACCGGGGCGAGGGTGTTGGAGAACAGGTAGGGGCGCGAGCGCTGGCGCAGCAGGGCGACGATCTCGGCGCGGGCGGCGACGTAGCCGCCGGAGGCGCCGCCGAGGGCCTTGCCGAGGGTGCCGGTGATGATGTCGACGCGGTCCATCACGCCGTGCAGCTCGGGGGTGCCGCGGCCGGTGGGGCCGACGAAGCCGACGGCGTGCGAGTCGTCGACCATGACCATCGCGTCGTAGCGGTCGGCGAGGTCGCAGATCTCGCGCAGCGGGGCGACGTAGCCGTCCATGGAGAACACGCCGTCGGTGACGATCAGCCGGCGGCGCGCGCCGGACGCCTCCTTGAGCTTCGTCTCCAGGTCGGCGAGGTCGCGGTTGGCGTAGCGGAAGCGGCGGGCCTTGGACAGGCGGATGCCGTCGATGATGGAGGCGTGGTTGAGGGCGTCGGAGATCACCGCGTCCTGCTCGCCGAGGAGGGTCTCGAAGACACCGCCGTTGGCGTCGAAGCAGGAGGAGTAGAGGATCGTGTCCTCCTGGCCGAGGAACGCGGACAGGCGCGCCTCCAGCTCCTTGTGCACCTCCTGGGTGCCGCAGATGAAGCGGACGGAGGCCATGCCGTAGCCCCAGCGGTCCAGGGCCTCGTGGGCGGCGGCGATCACCTCGGGGTGGTCGGCCAGGCCCAGGTAGTTGTTGGCGCAGAAGTTGAGGACCTCGCCGGGGCGGCCGCCGGCGGTGACCTCGACGGTCGCGGACTGCGGGGTGCCGATGACCCGTTCGGGCTTGTGCAGGCCGGCGGCGCGGATCTCGTCGAGGGTGGCGCGCAGGTCGTCGCGGACGGTGTCGAACATGACTGAAGCTCCTAGGAAAAGCGGGTGACTTACGCGGTCCAGTCCAGGATGACCTTGCCGCCCTTGCCGCTCGCGGCGTCCGCGAAGGCCGCCTCGAAGTCGCGGTGGCCGTAGCGTCCGGTGATCACGGGGGTGAGGTCGAGGCCGCCCTCCAGCAGCACCGACATCGCGTACCAGGTCTCGAACATCTCCCGGCCGTAGATGCCCTTGATGGTGATCATGGAGGTGACGATCCGGGCCCAGTCGACCGGGAACTCCTGCGCGGGCAGGCCGAGCATGGCGATCCGGCCGCCGTGCGTCATGTTGGCGATCATGTCGCGCATGGCCTCGGGACGGCCGGACATCTCCAGGCCGATGTCGAAGCCCTCGCGCAGCCCCAGCTCCCGCTGCCCGTCGGCGATCGTGGCCGTGGAGACGTTCAGGGCGAGGGACGCGCCGATCTTGCGGGCCAGTTCCAGGCGCTCCTCGCTGACGTCGGTGACGACGACGTTGCGGGCGCCCGCGTGCCGGGCGACGGCGGCGGCCATCAGGCCGATCGGGCCGGCGCCGGTGATCAGGACGTCCTCGCCGACCAGCGGGAAGGACAGCGCGGTGTGCACGGCGTTGCCGAACGGGTCGAAGATCGCGGCGACGTCCAGGTCGACCGGGACGCGGTGCACCCAGACGTTGGTCGCGGGCAGCGCGACGTACTCGGCGAACGCGCCGTCCCGGCCGACGCCGAGGCCGACGGTGGCCCGGCATAGATGACGGCGCCCGGCCAGGCAGTTGCGGCACTTGCCGCACACCAGGTGGCCCTCGCCGCTGACCCGGTCGCCGACCTGGACGTCGGTGACGTCCCGGCCGGTCTCCACGACCTCGCCGACGAACTCGTGCCCGACCACCAGCGGGGTCTTGATCGCCTGCTGCGCCCAGCCGTCCCAGGCCCTGATGTGCAGGTCGGTGCCGCAGATGCCGGTCCGCAGGACCTTGATCAGCACGTCCCCGGGCCCGATCTGGGGCTCCGGGACGTCCGTCAGCCAGAGCCCGGGCTCCGCCTTCTCCTTGACCAGCGCCTTCACGCGTGCGGCTCCTGTGGGTGAGGTCCCGGACGCGGGCATGCCGAAGGCGCCCGCACCGGGTCAGAGGGGTGTGAAATCACCCTGCAATCTGCCGTATGCGCGGGCCGGGGTCCATCGAGCTTTTCTTAACCGCCGCCTCAGCTTTCCTTCACACCGCACCGGCCACGGCGACGTGGGACGTCAGAGGGGCAGTCCGTCCCGCGCGCCGCGTTCGATGCGGGCGACGAGGTCGGCGCCAGCGCCTTGACGGTCTCCAGGCCCTCCCGGCCCCAGGCGCGCGGCGCGACGTCGGCGGCGCACACGGTGCCGAGCGCCATGCCGGTGCCGTCGAGGAGCGGGGCGCCGAGATAGGAGCGGATGCCGTACTCGTCCACGACCGGGTTGCCCGCGAACCGCGGGTAGTCGCGGACGTCCTCCAGGACCAGGGCCTTGCGGCGGACCACCACATGGGGGCAGAAGCCGTGGTCGCGGGGGAGCGTGCGGTCGCACTCCGGTCCGCCGCCGGCCGCCCGCGGCACGGGGGCGGTGGCCGGGACGCTGAGGCCGGCGAAGAACTGCCGTCTTTCGCCGATGAAGTTGACCACGGCGTAGGGCGCGCCGGCGAGTCGGGCGAGGTGGTCCGCGAAGGCGTCCAGCGCGGCGTCGGGGCGCTGCCCGAGGCCGAGCCGGCGCAGCCGCTGGACCCGGGCGGGGGCCTCCCGGTCCTCGGGGGTGAGCAGCAGACCGCGGACCGGCCGGGGCGGCTCGTAGCTCATGGCCGGGCTCCGTGGCGGTGGTGGTGCCTCATCTGGGGGAACTCCGTGGGCGGTCGGGCCGGATCACCGGTGCCCGGCGCCGTGGCGCGGCGCGGGCTCCGGGGCGTGGGCGAGCAGATGGCGTACGAGGATGAGCAGGGTCTGCACCCCGGAGCTGGAGATCCGGGCGTCGCAGCGCACGACGGGGACCTCCGGGGGGAGGTCGATGGCGGCGCGCACCTCCTCGGCGTCGTAGCGGTGGGAGCCGTCGAACTCGTTGAGGGCGACGATGAAGCCGAGCCCGCGCTCCTCGAAGAAGTCCACGGCGGCGAAGCAGTCCTGGAGGCGGCGGGTGTCGGCGAGGACCACCGCGCCGAGCGCGCCCTCGGACAGTTCGTCCCACATGAACCAGAACCGCTCCTGCCCCGGGGTGCCGAACAGGTACAGCACATGGTCCGGATCGAGGCTGATCCGGCCGAAGTCCATGGCGACCGTGGTCTCCGTCTTGTTCTCGATGCCGTCGAGGCTGTCCGTGTCGGCGCCGACCGTGGTGAGCAGCTCCTCGGTGCTCAGCGGGGCGATGTCGCTGACCGCGCCCACGAAGGTGGTCTTGCCGACCCCGAACCCGCCCGCCACGAGGATCTTGAGCGCGGTGGGGAACGGGTCAGAGCTGTCGTCGTAGTCCATCGAGCACTGCCTCCAGCAGGGACCGGTCGGTGGGAGTGTGGTGGAACGCGGGCGGCTTGGTGGTCAGCACCCCGTGGTCGATCAGGTCGGCCAGCAGGACCTTGGTGACCACGGCGGGCAGTCCCAGGTGCGCGGCGGCCTCGGCGACGGAGACGGGCGCCCGGCACAGGTCGAGCGCCCGGGCGTACTCGGGGCCGAGGTAGCCGAGCGGGGTGACCCCGGTGGCCATCACCTGCGACATCAGGTCGAGTGCGACGCTGGGCTCGGTGCGGCCGTCGCTGACCGTGAAGGGGCGCACCAGCCGGCCGGCCTCGTCGTCCAGCCAGGGCCCGTCGCCGGCCGCGGCCACGCTCAATGCCTCGGCGCCGTGGGGTCGTCGGCGTGCTGCCGGGGGGCGGTGACCAGATAGGGGCGGACGCTCTTGACCAGCATCGCCATCTCGTAGCCGAGCACGGCGGCGTCGGCCTCGCGGCCCGCCAGCACGGCGAGGCAGGTGCCGGAGCCCGCGGTGGTGACGAACAGCAGGGTCGAGTCGAGTTCGACGACGACCTGCCGCACCTCGCCGCCGTCGCCGAACCGGACGCCCGCGCTGCGGCCGAGGGAGTACAGGCCGGAGGCCAGGGCGGCCATGTGGTCGGCGCTGTCGGGGTCGAGTCCGTGTACGGACTTCACCAGCCCGTCGCAGGACAGGAGCACGGCGCTGGTGGTGTGCGGTACGCGCTGCACGAGGCCGCTGAGCAGCCAGTCGAGGTCGGATGCGTGGGCGGTCGGCGCATCGCTGGCCATGGTGGATCGACTCCTTGGGGTGTGTGGGCGGTCTGCGGGAGCGCTGCGTCGGGGCGGGGCGGTCAGCCCGCCGGCTCGTCTCCCTGGGCGGGTCCGGTGCCACGGTCGGATATCGGCCCTGCCCGGTACGCGTGTCGCGGTTCCGTGTGGCCGCCGGGGACGCGCGCGGGTTCGGTGGGCCGGAGGGGGGTCGGCTGGGCGTGCCCCGGGTGCGACCGCTCGGTGTCCGGCCGCCGCTGGGCGGCCTCGGCGAGTCCGATGCCGCGCTGGAAGGCGGCCATCAGGCCGGGGTCGTGGCCCACGTCCCCCGCGCCGTCCTGGCGGGGTGCGGGCCCGCCGCGCAGCTGGGGTACGAGGTGTTCCTGGGCGCGGCGGCGCGGGAGCCGGGGCTTGGGCATGGTGCCGCGCACGTTGTCGGCGCGCGGGGTGGGCGGGACGCCCGCGTGTTCCTCGACCACCGCGCGGTGCCGGTCCGCGATCCCGGACACGGCGTCGGCGGGGGTGGGCCGCTCCCGGTGGGCGCCGCGCACGGGCAGCGGGGGCGGGTCGCCGTGCTCGTGCGCCTCCGCCTCGACGGCCGGGGCCGGGGTGGCCCGCACGGGCCGCGGGGGGACGGCGGCGGCCGGTGCCACGGGCGGCGCGGGGACGGCGGCCGCCGCCGGGTTCTCGGCCGGCGGGGCGCCGAGCAGCGCCTCGGGTACGACGAGTACGGCCTGGACCCCGCCGTAGATGTTGCCCTGGAGCCGTACGCCGATGCCGTGCCGGCGGGCGAGCTGGGAGACGACGTAGAGGCCGATGCGGCCGTCGGCCAGCAGGCTGGCGACGTTGACCTGGTCGGGGTCGGCGAGCAGCGCGTTCATCCGGTTCTGCGCGCCGACGGGCATGCCGAGTCCGCGGTCCTCGACCTCGACGGCGAGCCCGGAGGTGACGCGGCCCGCGCGCAGCAGCACCTGGGTCTGCGGGGCGGAGAACACCGTGGCGTTCTCGATGAGTTCGGCGAGCAGGTGGATGACGTCGGCGACGGCGTGGCCGCGCAGTTCGCCGTCGATCGGGGGCACCAGCTTGACCCGGGAGTACTGCTCGACCTCGGCGATGGCGGAGCGCAGCACCTCGGTCATGTCCACCGGGTTGCTCCACTGGCGCCGGGAGACGGCACCGCCGAGCACGGCGAGGTTCTCGGCGTGCCGCCGGATCCGGGTGGCCAGGTGGTCCACGTGGAAGAGGCCCTTGAGCAGCTCGGGGTCCTCGATCTCGCGTTCCAGCTCGTCCAGGAGGGAGATCTCCCGGTGCACCAGGGACTGGAGGCGGCGCGCGAGGTTGACGAAGACTTCCAGCTTCTGCTCGTTGCCCGCGTGGCTGGACAGTTGGGCGGCGCTCATCACGGCGGTGACGGCGGCGGCGTGCGCGCGGGCCAGGTCGGCGGCGAGCAGTTCGAAGCCGTCGGCGTCCGCGGGCGGTCCGCGGTGCGGTGCGGGCGGCGGCGGGGTCCGGCCCTGGCGCAGGGCGTCGACGAGTTCGCGCAGGTCGGCCTCGCCGCGGGCGGCGGTGCGGCGCAGTGTGCCGAGACGGCCGGCGACGGAGCGGGCGGCGCGGTCGGCGGCCACGGCGGCCACCAGGACGCCGGCGACGGCCACGGTGACCGCGCCGCCGAGCACGGCCCACAGGACGGGCCCGGTGCGTGCGCCGGTGGTGCGGACGGTGAACAGGACGGCGGCGGTGGCGCCGAGGGCGACCGCGAGCGGCGGCAGCACGGCGAGCCGCATGAGCTGCGGCCGTATGTGCGTCTCGGGCAGTGCGGGAGCGGGTCGGGCGACCGGCCGCCCGTGCCGGCCGCCCTCCCGGCGGTCGGCGCGGGCGGCCGGTGCGCGGAGGTGAGACATCTGCGTCCTCGTACGGGTCCGTCGGGCTTGGTTCGGACACTCACCGTAGTCGCCTGCGCATCATGTGCGGTGGGCAGTTGACAAAGTCACCCGCGGAGCGTCCCGCTCTGGTATGAGGGCCCGTACGAAAGACCGATGACCCGGCCGGACACAGCTCGGCCGGGTCGAAAAAGATCGATAAAGCCCGATCAAAAGCGGTCGGAAGGAGCGGGCGAGGCCCGGAAGGTCTCCGTCCGGCCCAGACCGCTGCCGCCGCCCGCTTCGCGGTGGTCCCCCTCCGCGCACCGGTCGGCCGGACGCATACTCCCTCCCTCGGATGTCACCGAGAGTATTCCCCTTGGCCTGCGGTCCGTTCGCCGTCAGCCGCGCTTGGGCGGCTCGGCGACGAGCGCGCCGACCGACCCCCAGGTCCGGCGGAGCTCCCCGGACACGCCCCGCCACCAGGCCTCGGCCGGCAGCTTGCCGTCGGGCTCGAAGGGCTCCCCCGGCCGGGGCAGGGCCACCGCCTGGCCGACCTCCTCGGCCGCCTCCTTGGTCCACTCCCCCGGCTCCGCCCACGGGTGCGGGGCGAGGTTGAAGGTGCCCCAGTGGATCGGCAGGAGGACGCCGTGCGGGGCGCCGCCCTGGAGGTCCAGGTGGGCGCGCACGCCCTCGTCCGGGCGCATGTGGATGTCGGCCCAGAACTCGCTGTACGCGCCGATCTGGATCATCGTGGCGTCGAACGGGCCGTGGGCGGCGCCGATGTCCTCGAACCCCTCGAAGTAGCCGGTGTCGCCGCTGTGGTAGACGCGGTGCTCCTCGCCCGCGACGACCCAGGACGCCCACAGGGTGTGCTGGGTGTTGCGCAGGGCGCGGCCGCAGAAGTGGCGGGCCGGGGTGGCGGTGAGGGTGAGCCCGCCGACCCGGGTGGACTCGTGCCAGTCCAGCTCGCGCAGCCGGTCCGGGGAGACGCCCCAGTGTTCGAGGTGGGCGCCGACGCCGAGCGGCACGGCGAAGAGGGTGTCGGTGCCGGCCAGCGCCTTGATGGTGGGCAGGTCGAGGTGGTCGTAGTGGTCGTGGGAGATCACCACCACGTCGACCTCGCCGAGCGCGGCCAGTGGCAGCGGCACGGGGTGCAGCCGCTTGGGCCCGGCGAAGGGGAACGGGGAGCAGCGCTCGCCCCACACCGGGTCGAACAGCACCCGGTGCCCGTCGATCTCGGCCAGCACGCTGGAGTGGCCCATCCAGGTCAGGCGCAGCCCGCCGGCGGGCGGCTTGGCCAGGTCGGCGAAGGTCGTGGGGTACACCGGGACGGTGCCTCTGGGGGCGCGCAGCGGCCGGGTCTCCTTGTCGAAGAAGACCTTCGCGAAGTCCAGCGCGGAGCCGGAGGGCCGGGTGCGGGCGGTGCCGCCGGGGTTCTGGAAGACGCCGTCCTTGAAGTGCGGCGAGCGGCGGATACGGGCCAGGCGCTCGCCGCCCGGGTCCGCGCCGAAGGCCGCCGGGCGCGGCACACGGAGCCCTGGGGCCGAGAAACGCTGACCGGTCACGTGACCTCCCGGTGGAGTGGTGGGTCCTTCATTATGGTCGGCCCCTCCGACAGCCCTCTGGCCCGGCGCTGCCGAACGGCGGCTCGGCGCACCGCCGGCCGCCCGCCGGGTGTCCGCACGGTGCCCATGCCACCGGACCGCGCTCAACTCGCCGTCGACCGGCACGATTTCGGCGCCGACGCCCGCGCCCCGCCGCGAGGAGTCCGGGGCGGGGCAACGCCGGAGCGCTCACGCCACGGCGGCGATGCGCATCCTGATGTCGGCCGGGGACAGGGTGCCCTTCGCCGTCACATGGTCGCCGGAGGACTCGCCGCGCAGACGGCGGCCGATCCACGGGACGAGGTGCTCGCGGGCCCAGTGGACGTCGTCGCGGCGGACCTCCAGGGTGCCCCGGGGCGGCAGCGGCGGCCACGGCTGCTCCGGGTCGGCCGGGATCTCCAGGCCGAGCACCTGGCCGGCGCGCAGCGCGACCCGGGTGTGCCCCTCGGGCGACAGGTGCAGCCGGTCGCTGTCCCAGGCCCGGCGGTCCTGCACGGACCGCAGCGACCACAGGTCGAGCACGGGGCAGCCGTACCGGTCGGCGATGGCCCGGACGTGCCCGTTGTACGTGGCGATCTTGCCGCGCAGGTGCTTGAGCAGGGGGACGCCCCGGGTGTCGAAGCCGGTCGTCACCATGACCGTGCCCGCGGCGGCGGCCAGCTGGGCCACGGCCCGCTCGAAGCGCTCGGCGACCTCGTCCGGGTCGGTGCCGGGCCGGATGATGTCGTTGCCGCCCGCGCAGAAGGAGACCAGGTCCGGGGCGAGTTCCACGGCCTGCGGGACCTGGTCGGCGACGATCTGGTCCAGCAGCTTCCCGCGCACGGCGAGATTGGTGTACTTGAAGTCGCCCTCGGCGCGCCGGTCGGCGAGCAGGACCGCGAAGCGGTCGGCCCAGCCCACGAACGACCCGTCGGGGCCGGGGTCGCCGACGCCCTCGGTGAAGCTGTCCCCCACCGCCACGTACGACCCGATCACTGATCTGTTGTCATTCTTCGAATCGTCTGCCACGTCGGACCATGATTCACCTTGGGGTGTGACTTACGCGACCGTAGGAAGGGGTTGACGAGCGGTGACATGAGCCACTCTCAAAAATTCGCCGATCCAGGAATACGGCCGCTGCCAGGGCTGTTGCCGCTCAGATACGCCGCAGTCTGAGCACCGTCGCGTCCAGGTCGCCGGTCAGCCCGGTGCGCAGCCCGTGGTGCAGCAGGACCGCCCCCCGGTGCACCTCCCCCGTCTCCGGGCACGCGTACGACGCCGCCGGGTCGAGGCCGCGCAGCCGCAGCGCCGGCGCGGGTTCGCCGTAGCGCTGCGCCTGGAGCCAGGCGAGGACCACGGCCTCGTCCCCCAGCAGGTACTGCACCGCGCCGAGTCCCCCGGTCGGGGGCCGCAGCCGGTACAGGTCGCCGCGCTGGACCAGCGGGCGGATCTCCTTGTACAGGGCCACCCACCGCCGGGCCTCGGCCAGTTCCTCCTCGGTCCACCGGCCGAGGTCGCCGCCGATGCCGAGGACGCCCGCCATGGCACTGACGAACCGGAACCGCAGGCTGCTGACGCGGCCGTTGAGCTGGGTGTTCGGGCTGTCGGTGACCCAGGCGGCCATGACCCGGGCGGGGTGGATCTGACTGAAGCCGTGCTGGATGGCGAGCCGGTCCAGCGGATCGGTGTTGTCGGAGGTCCACACCTGGTCGGTGCGGCCCAGCACCCCGAGGTCGATCCGCCCGCCGCCGCCCGAACAGGACTCGAAGGCGACGCCGGGGTGGGCGGCGCGCAGCCGGTCGAGCAGGCCGTAGAAGGCGTGCACGTGGTCCGTCCACAGCCGCTGCGGATACGGCTCCCCGGGCCAGCCGGCGTCGGTGAAGCAGCGGTTGAAGTCCCACTTCACGAAGTCGATCGGGGCGCTGGAGAGCAACGCGTCGAGCCGCTGCCCCACGTACTCCCGGACGTCCTCGCGGGCGAGGTTGAGGACCAGCTGGTTGCGGAACTCCGTCCGGGTGCGGCCGGGTTGGTACTGGACCCAGTCGGGGTGCGCCCGGTACAGCTCGCTGTCCGGGTTGACCATCTCCGGTTCGACCCAGATGCCGAACCCCATGCCGAGGTCGTGCACCTGCTCGGCGAGGGGCCGCAGGCCGTTCGGGAAGCGGTCGGGGTTGGGGGTCCAGTCGCCGAGACCGGCGCGGTCGCTGGTGCGGGCGCCGAACCAGCCGTCGTCCACCACGAAGAGTTCCACGCCGATCGCGGCGGCCCGGCGGGCGAGGGCGGACTGCTGCTCCTCGGAGATGTCGAAGGTCGTCGCTTCCCAGGAGTTGAAGAGCACCGGCCGGTCCCGCTCGGCGTCCGGGACGACGTGCGCCCGCTGATAGGCGTGCCAGGCGCGGCTCGCCCCGCCGAAGCCGCCGTCGCTGTAGAGCCCCGCGAAGACCGGGGTGGTGTACGACTCCCCGGGCGCGAGCCGCATGAGGCCCGAGTCGTCGTGACCGGCGCCGCCGGTGATCTGCACGCGGGCGTCGGGGAGTTGGGCGACGGCGATGCGCCAGGAGCCGGACCAGCCGAGCGCACAGCCGTAGACCTCGCCGCGTTCCTCGGTGGCGTCGGTGTCGAGCGCGACCCACGGCAGGTGCTGGTGGCCGGTGTGGCCGCGGCGGCTGCCGATGACGTACTCGCCGTAGGTGAGGGGGGCGGTGGTGAGCCGGGACTCGGCGGCCCAGCGGCCGTGCAGCCGGGACAGCCGCCAGCCCTCGCGGTCGGGCAGGGTCCAGGTGGCCGCGTCGGCGCGCAGCAGCTCCACCGGTCGCGGCCCCTCGTTGTCCAGGGTGACCCGGCGCTCCACGACGTCGCCGCGCATCCGGTAGTGCAGGGTGATCGCGAGCCCGTCGTCCGCGAACCGCAGCCGCAGCCCGTCCCCGTCCTCCTCGCCCGAGGTGTCGTACGACACGAAGCGCCACTCGGTGCCGCGCCGCCCGGCGGTGCGCACGGACAGGGCCGGGCGCACGAAGCGCGGTCCGCCCTCGACCGGGTACTCCTCGCGGCCGTCGAGCGGTGACTCGAAGGGCCGGTACCCGGGCAGCGGGCGTACGGCGAGGGCCTCGGCGTCCGCGAGGGTGATCCGCGGCCCCCAGTGCAGGTGCACCAGTTCGTCCGCGGCGGTGAGGTGCAGGGCGTAGCCGCTGGTGGGGCCCGACAGCAGCCAGGTACGGCCGTCTTCCGAGATGTCCGCCATCAAGACCTCGCAGCCGCCAACGGAACCGGACAAGTACGCGCATCATGGCCCCGTCCGTCCCTCCCGGCAATGCCCTGTGGACAACTCATTGCCCCGGGAAATCAATGCCGTATGGTCGTCGCAGCGCCCGCCGCGAGCCGTGACGGCGGGGACCGATCGGGAGGAGCCCCCGTGACGCAGCAGGTCCCGTCGACCGAGCCGGAGCTGGCCGGTGTGCGCAATTTCCGTGATGTCGGCGGGCTGCCGACCGTGGACGGACGCCGGGTGCGGCAGGGCGTGCTGTACCGCAGCGGGCACCTGGCGCACGCCACCGCCGAGGACGCGGCCTTCCTCGCCTCGCTGGGCCTGCACACGATCTTCGACTTCCGCAACGCGGCCGACCAGAAGCTGGAGGGCCCGGACGTCGCGCTGCCCGGCGTGCGCAATGTGAACCTGCCGCTGAGCGACCCGGCGGACGGCGCGGAGTTCTGGAAGATGGTCCGCGACGGCGATCTGGACCAGCTGCGCGCGATCCTGGACGACGGCCAGGGCGCGGCCCGGATGGTGGCCTCGTACCGGTCGATCGTCAAGGAGCGCACCGGCGAGCACTCCCGGGTGCTGCACGCGATCGCCGAGGACAGCGTGCCCGCGCTGCTGCACTGCGCGGCCGGCAAGGACCGCGCGGGTGTCTCCATAGCGGTGACGCTGCTCGCGGTGGGCGTGGAGCGCGACGCGATCGTGGCGGACTACCTGGAGTCCAACGCCAAGCACCGCCGTTACAAGGTGCGCCACAGCGGCAGCGCCGAGACGGCGTACACGCCCGAGGTGATGGAGCTCCTCAGCCCGCTGTTCGACGCCCGCGCCGAGTACCTGTCGGCCGCCTTCGACAGCATCGAGGAGACCTGGGGCGGCGTGGACGCCTATCTGGAGCGGGGCCTGCGGCTCACCCCGCAGACGCGGGAGCGGCTGCGGGCGCGCCTGATCGACTGACACGCCCGAGCGAGAGGTCCTCAGCCCTTGCCGCCGACCGCGAAGAGCAGGTAGAGGAACGCGGCCAGGACGTGTCCGAGGGCGATGTAGATGATCAGACGGATCCACAGGGACCGGGGGAACTTGGTCTCGAGGTCGCTCATGGCAGCTCTCCGTTCAGGTGCCCCAGGCACAAGGCGGTCGTGGGGCTCTGCAGAAGGGTGTGGACGAACAGCAGCTCCACGCCGTCCGGGTCCTCGGCGGCGAGGCGATGCGGGGTGAGCGAGTCGAAGTGGGCGCTGTCGCCGGGGGCGAGCAGGTGCGTGGCGTCGCCGAGGCGCAGCCTCAGCCGTCCCTTGAGGACGTAGAGCCATTCCTCGCCGGGGTGGACGCGCACGATGTCGCCCTGTGTGCCGTACGGCGCGTGCACCCGCAGGGCCTGCATGCCGCGGCCGGGGGCGCCGGCCTGGAAATAGGTCCAGCCGGCGGCGCGTGTCGGGTCCATGTCGGCGGCCCGGACGATCGCGTTCTGGTCGGCCACCCGCTCGCCGAGGAGTTCGGAGACCGTCGTACCGTAGATGCGGGCGAGCGCGAGCAGCATCGGCAGCGAGGGCTGCCGCTGCCCGGTCTCCAGCCGGGACAGATGCGCCGGCGAGAGTCCGGCGTCCCGGGCCGCGGCCTCCAGGGTGAGACCGGCCCGACGGCGCAGTGCGCGCAGTTGCGGTGCGACGGCGGGCAGATCGTCGCCCTGGCCCGCCGCCGGCGACGCGGCATCTGAGGCGTTCATGCCTCCATTCAGCCCCACCCTTGCCTGTGGGGCAAATTTATTGCCTCAGAGGCAAAGGCGGGCCCGCCAGGATGGGGCCGGCCGCCACCGGAACCACTCTCGGCGCGGCCGGGTTCCTCTACCCCTTCCTCCCCCTGAGCCCGGGCTGAGCGGTCACCGGTTGGCGACGGCCTGTTTGATCAGGGTCTTGCCGAAGTCCCACATCAGGCCGCCGCCGCTGTGGGCGTCGTCCATGACGGCGGTGAAGGCGTCGACGAACCGGTCCACGTCGGCCTCGTTCAATACCAGCGGCGGGATCAGCTTGATCACTTCGAGGTGGTCACCGGAGACCTGGGTGAGGATCCGGTGCCGCTGGAGCAGCGGCACGACGACCATCTGGGCGAACAGGCCCTTGCGGGCGGCCTGGAGCATGGCCCAGCGGCTGCGCAGCTTCAACGAGGACGGCTTGCCGAACTCGATGCCGATCATCAGGCCCCGGCCGCGGACGTCGGCGAGCAGCTCGTACTTGTCGATCAGCTCGGTGAGGCGGGACTTGAGCAGCTCGCCCGTGGTGCGCACGTTCGCGACGATCTGCTCCTGCTCCATCACCGACAGCACGGCGAGCCCGCACGCCATCGCCTGCGCGTTGGAACCGAAGCTCGCCGAGTGGACCAGCACGCGGTCCATGGAGGAGTAGACCTTCTTGAAGACCCAGTCCTTGCCGAGGGTGGCGCCGACCGGTACGTAGCCGCCGGACAGTGCCTTGGCGACGCACACCAGGTCGGGCTCCACGCCGTCCTCGTGCTGGTAGGCGTAGAAGTCGCCGGTGCGGCCGAGGCCGGTCTGCACCTCGTCGGCGATCAGCAGCGCCTTGTGCTTGTGCAGCAGCTCCTGTGCGGCGCGCAGATATCCGGGCGGGGCCTCGTGCACGCCTTTGCCCTGGATCGGCTCCACGATCAGCGCGGCCACGTCGCCCTTCTTCAACTCCCGTGCCAGGGCGTCGAGATCGCCGAGGGGTACGGCGGTGTCGGGCAGCAGCGGGGCGAAGCCGTCGCGGAAGCCCGTCTCGCCGTTGACGGACAGCGAGCCGGTGGTCAGTCCGTGGAAGGCGTGGTCGCAGTACAGGACGCGCGGCCTGCCGGTGGCGTAGCGGGCGAACTTCAGGGCCGTCTCGACCGCCTCGGTGCCGCTGTTGCCGAAGAACACCCGGTCCAGGTGCGGGGTGTGGGCGAGCAGCCGCTCGGCGAGCAGCCCGGGCAGCGGCTGGCAGTCGAACCGGGTGAGGTCGGCGAGGTCCAGGTCGAGGACGTCGTGCAGGGCCTTGCGGACGACCGGGTGGTGCCGGCCGAGGCCCATCACCCCGAAGCCGGCGAGCATGTCCAGGTAGTCGTTGCCCTCGGCGTCGAAGAAGTGGGCGCCCTCGGCGCGCTCGTAGACCTTGTCGAAGCCGATGGTGTGCAGCATGCGCGGCAGCTGCGGGTTCAGGTACCGGCTGTGCAGCTCGTACCGCTCGGCTCCGCGCTCGGCGAGCAGGGCGCCGAGGTCGAACTCCGTGGTCATTCACTCTCCTTGACGGTGCCGTCGATGTCCTTGACGGCCAGGCTCGCTGAAATGCGTCCGGCGATCTCCACCGGGGTGAGACCGATGTCGGCCAGCACCTCGCTGCGCTTGGCGTGCGCCAGGAACTGGTCCGGGATGCCGAACTGCCGTACCGGCACGTCCACTCCGGCGTCCGCGAGGGCCTGTGCCACGGCCGAACCGACGCCGGAGGCACGGCTGTTGTCCTCCACCACGGCCACCAGGCGGTGCTCGGCGGCGAGTCGGGGAAGTGCGGGGTCGACGGGTTTGACCCACCTCGGGTCCACCACCGTGCTCGATGTGCCGCCCGAGGCGAGGAGTTCCGCGGCCCCGAGGCACACCTGCGCCATCACGCCGACGGCGACCAGCAGCACCTTCGGCCGCTCGCCGCGGTGCAGCACGTCCATGTCGCCGACCCGGTCGACCGCCGGGATGTCCGGGCCGACGGACTCCTTGGGGAAGCGCAGCACGGTGGGCGCGTCGTCCACCGCGACCGCCTCGCGCAGCTGGGCGCGCAGCTGCGCGGCGTCGCGCGGGGCGGCGATCCGCAGACCGGGCACCACCTGGAGGATCGACATGTCCCACATGCCGTTGTGGGAGGCGCCGTCGGGGCCGGTGACGCCGGCCCGGTCGAGCACGAAGGTGACCCCGCAGCGGTGCAGGGCGACGTCCATCAGCACTTGGTCGAAGGCGCGGTTGAGGAAGGTGGCGTAGAGGGCCACGACGGGGTGCAGCCCGGCGGTGGCCAGCCCGGCGGCGGAGGCCACCGCGTGCTGTTCGGCGATGCCCACGTCCCACACCCGGTCCGGGAAGCGCTCGGCGAAGGCACCGAGGCCGACCGGGTGCAGCATGGCGGCGGTGAGCGCGACGAGGTCCTCCCGCTCCTCTCCGAGCCGGACGATCTCCTCGCCGAACACCGAGGTCCAGGACGGCCCGGCGGAGGTGCCGAGCGGCTCGCAGGTCAGCGGGTCCATCACGCCGATCGCGTGGAAGCGGTCCAACTCGTCGGCGAGCGCGGGCTCGTAGCCGCGGCCCTTCTCGGTCAGGCAGTGCACCAGCACGGGACCGTGGAAGCGTTTGGCGCGGCGCAGCGCGGACTCGACGGCCCCGGTGTCGTGCCCGTCGACCGGCCCGACGTACTTCAGGCCCAGGTCCTCGAAGAGCCCCTGCGGGGCGAAGGCGTCCTTGAAGCCCTTCTTCGCGCCGTGCAGGGACTCGTAGAGGGTGCCGCCGACGACCGGGGTCCGCTGGAGCATGTCCTTGCCCCAGGCCAGCACCTTCTCGTAGCCGTCGGTGGTGCGCAGGGTGGCGAGGTGGTCGGCGAGCCCGCCGATGGTGGGCGCGTAGGAGCGCGCGTTGTCGTTGACGACGATGATCAGCGGTCGGTCCGGGGCGTCCGCGATGTTGTTCAGCGCCTCCCAGGCCATGCCTCCGGTCAGCGCGCCGTCCCCGACGACCGCGACCACATGGCCCCGCTCCCCCTTCACCTGGCGGGCCTTGGCGAGGCCGTCGGCCCAGCCGAGCGCGGCGGAGGCGTGGCTGCTCTCGATGACGTCGTGCTCGGACTCCTCGCGCGAGGGGTAGCCGGACAGGCCACCCTTGCCGCGCAGCTTGGAGAAGTCCTGACGTCCGGTCAGGAGTTTGTGGACATAGGTCTGGTGGCCGGTGTCCCACAGGATCCGGTCGACCGGCGACTCGAAGACCCGGTGCAGCGCGATGGTGAGTTCCACCACTCCCAGGTTGGGCCCGAGATGACCGCCGGTCCGTGCCACCGCGTGCACCAGGAACTCGCGTATCTCCTCGGCCAGTACCCCGAGTTCCTCCCCGGACAGCGCCCTCAGGTCCCGCGGTTGCCGGATCGTCTCCAGAATCGTCACGTTCGTGGCCCCCTCTTGCTTCGTGCTTGTGCGTGGCCTCACTTCATCTGCTCGGCGAGCCGCTGTGCCTCCTCGATCAGGGTCTCGACGATCTGTGACTCGGGCACGGTCCTGACGACCTCGCCCTTGACGAAAATCTGCCCCTTTCCGTTGCCTGAGGCAACTCCTAGGTCTGCTTCACGGGCCTCGCCCGGACCGTTGACCACACAGCCCATCACCGCCACCCGCAGCGGCACTTCGAGGCCGTCCAGGCCGGCGGTGACCTCGTCGGCGAGCCGGTAGACGTCGACCTGGGCGCGGCCGCAGGACGGGCAGGAGACGATCTCCAGGCGGCGTTGGCGCAGGTTCAGGGACTCCAGGATCTGGATGCCGACCTTGACCTCCTCGGCCGGGGGCGCGGACAGCGAGACGCGGATGGTGTCGCCGATGCCCTCCGCGAGCAACGCCCCGAACGCCACGGCCGACTTGATGGTGCCCTGGAAGGCGGGGCCGGCCTCGGTGACGCCCAGGTGCAGCGGATAGTCGCACTGCTCGGCGAGCTGCCGGTAGGCCTCGATCATCACGACCGGGTCGTTGTGCTTGACGGAGATCTTGATGTCGCGGAAGTCGTGCTCCTCGAAGAGGGACGCCTCCCACAGCGCCGACTCGACCAGCGCCTCCGGCGTGGCCCTGCCGTACTTCCGCAGCAACCGGCGGTCCAGGGAACCGGCGTTGACACCGATCCGGACCGGAGTGCCGTGGTCCTTCGCGGCGCGCGCGATCTGCCCGACCTGGTCGTCGAACTTCTTGATGTTGCCCGGGTTGACCCGGACCGCGGCGCAGCCCGCCTCGATGGCCGCGAAGACGTACTTCGGCTGGAAGTGGATGTCCGCGATCACCGGGATCTGCGACTTGCGCGCGATGACCGCCAGGGCGTCCGCGTCGTCCTGCGTGGGGCAGGCGACACGGACGATCTGGCAGCCGGACGCGGTCAGTTCGGCGATCTGCTGGAGGGTGGCGCCGATGTCGGACGTACGGGTCGTCGTCATCGACTGCACCGACACGGGGGCTCCGCCCCCGACCGCCACCGGCCCGACCTGGATCCGCCGCGACTGCCGCCGCGGGGCCAGGGGCCGGGCCGGTACCTCGGGGACTCCCAAGGGAACGGCGGTCATCGGGTCACTCCCGGTTTCCGGAGACCGTCTCGCGCATGGCCCGCAGCGACTCCGAGAGGGAGCCCATGGTGGCGAGCACGGCCGTGGGCTCGTAGCCGCAGTGCGCCATGCAGTTGTCGCAGCGCGGGTCCTTGCCGCGGCCGTACTTGTCCCAGTCGGTGTCCTCCACCAGCTCGCGGTACGTCGGCACGTACCCGTCGCTCATCAGGTAGCAGGGGCGCTGCCAGCCGAAGAGCGAGTAGTTCGGGATCGCCCACGCGGTGCACGGGAAGTCGACCTTGCCCTCCAGGAAGTCCAGGAAGAGCGGGGAGTGGTTGAGCCGCCACTTCCTGCGGTTGCCGCCCGAGAACGCCTTGCGGAACAGCTCGCGGGTCTGCTCGACGCCCAGGAAGTGCTCCTGGTCCGGGGCCTTCTCATAGGCGTAGGCGGGCGAGATCATCATCTCGTCCACCTTCAGGTCGTCGTTGAGGTAGTCGAGCACCTCGACGATGGTCTGCGGGGTGTCGGTGTTGAAGAAGGTGGAGTTGGTGGTCACCCGGAAGCCGCGCCGCTTGGCCTCCTTGATGGCGGCGACCGCCTCGTCGAACACACCCTCCTTCGCCACCGACTCGTCGTGCCGCTCGCGCAGCCCGTCGATGTGCACCGTGAAGGCGAAGTACGGCGAGGGCTTGAACTTGTCCATCTTCTTGCGCAGCAGCATCGCGTTGGTGCACAGGAAGACGTACTTCCGCCTGGCCACCAACTGCCGCACGATCTCGTCGATCTGAGGGTGCATCAGGGGCTCGCCGCCCGCGATGGAGACCATCGGAGCACCCGATTCCAGCACCGCGCCCACCGCCTGGGCGACCGGCATGCGCTGCTTGAGCACACCGGCGGGGTGCTGGATCTTGCCGCAGCCCTCGCACTTCAGGTTGCAGGCGAAGAGCGGTTCCAGCTCGACAATGAGCGGAAACTTGTCCCGCTTGCGGAGCTTCTGTTCAACCAGGTATGTAGCGACCTTGATGGACTGGCGCAACGGCATGGCCATCTGGCTCACCTCCGGGGGAGCAGCAAAGAACGGTGCCATTCGAAAAATGCGGGAAGTACGGAACGAAGAACGCGGAAGGCTGATATTCCACCGCGGACCGTACCGATCCGGACGAGTTCGTGTTCGGGAGCGTCCACGACCACCCGGACCGCCGCGACCGGGCGCTCGCCCGCGCGCACGGCGCTGAGCAGCGTGGCCGCGGATTCCATGTCGACCGCGATCGCGCCGGTCGCGCGCAGGGCGGACCGTTCGGGACCGCGGACGACATGGTCGGAGCCGGTGAGCGGGCCGGTGTGCACCGTGCGGCCGGGCAGCGACCGCGCGAGCTCCTTGACCAGCAGTTCGGTGCCGGCGCACGGGACGGTCCCGTGCGGGTCCCGGGTCTCCTCGGCGACCACCAGGTCACCGGGGTGCATGCCGGGGGCCAGCCCGGCGCAGAAACCGGTGGCCACCACGGCGGCCCCGGCGAGCGCGGGCTGGGACAGATGCCGGGTGAGGGACCGCTGAGCCGCCCGCGGCCCCATCCCCGTGCGCACGAACGTGACCGGCCCGCCGGCCCCGCTGCGATCGCCCGAGCGCAGGGCGAGGTGCTCGATGCCGAGGGCGCAGGCGATCAGCAGCGGAACCGGTGCGGGCTGGACGTTCACATCAGCTCCCCTTGGCCTCGGAGAGCGGCGACCCGGCCGGTTCGGGCTGCTCGGGCCGCCCGGTCCTGGGCCGGGCGGCCTTGGCGAGCAGCTGCCGCTCGAAGGGGTCGCCGTGCAGGTAGCGGCCGAGGGCGGTGAGCGGGAACACCTGGCGGTACAGGTGGTAGTTGATGGAGAAGTCCCAGGGGAAGCCGGTACCGGTGAAGTACGGCTCGTCCCAGGTGCCGTCCTCGCGCTGGTTGTCCGCCAGCCACTTGACGCCCCGCTCCACGGCCTCGGAGCCCTTCTCCCCCGCCGCGAGCAGCGCCATCAGCGCCCACCCGGTCTGCGAGGGCGTGGAGGCGCCCCGGCCGCACCATTCCCGGGCGTGCTTGTAGGAACGCAGGTCCTCGCCCCAGCCGCCGTCGTCGTTCTGCACCGACTCCAGCCAGGCCACCGCCCGCCGGATCGCGGGGTGCGAGCCGGGCAGTCCGGCCGCGGTGAGCGCGGGGACGACCGAGCCGGTGCCGTAGATGTAGTTGACGCCCCAGCGGCCGAACCAGGCGCCGTTCTCCTCCTGTTCGGCGAGCAGCCAGGCGATGCCGCGCCGGGTGCGCGGGTCGTCGGCCAGGCCCTCGGCGGCCAGCATCTCCACCACGTGCGCGGTGACGTCCGCGGAGGGCGGGTCGATGACCTCGCCGAAGTCGCAGAACGGCAACCGGTTGGGGAACGGGCTGGTGTTGTCGACGTCGAAGGCGCCCCACGCGCCGTTGCGCGACTGCATGCCGAGGTTCCAGCGCACCGCGCGGCCGATGGACCGGTCCACCCGCTCGGGGTCGTGGTGGCGGACCCGGCGCAGCGCGAGGGAGACCTCGGCGGTGTCGTCGATGTCCGGGTAGTTGTCGTTGTGGAACTCGAACGCCCAGCCGCCCGGCGGCAGTTGGGGACGGCGTACGGCCCAGTCGCCGGGCCGGACGATCTCCTCGCCGAGCAGCCAGTCGGCCGCCTTCACCAGTTGCGGGTGGTCGGCGGGCAGTCCGGCGTCGACCAGCGCGATGGTGGCGAGGCAGGTGTCCCACACCGGGGACTGGCACGCCTCGATCATCCGCGCGCCGTCCTCGCGCCACACGGCGAACCGGTCCAGCGAGGCCAGTCCCTCGCGCAGCACCGGGTGTTCGAGGTCGTAGCCGAGCAGGTGCAGGGCGATGATCGAGTACACGGCCGGGGGCTGGATGCCGCCCCAGCAGCCGTCGTTCTCCTGCCGTTCGATGATCCAGCGGGCGGCGGCGTTCATCGCGGCCTTGCGCACCCGGCGCGGGACCACCTTGCGCAGCTGCTGGAGCTTCTTGTCCAGGCGCTGGAAGGCGCCGTCCCAACTGACCAGCGGCGCGACGGGCTTGGCCGGGTTGGGATCGGCCGGGTCGGTGTGCAGCTCGTCCAGGGCGAACGGCGCCGGGCGCACCGGACGCTTGGCCGAGACGATGGTGAGCGGCACGATCGTCTGCCGGGCCCAGCAGCCGAAGTCGTAGATGTTCAGCGGCATCCACTTCGGGAACCAGATCAGCTCCGGCGGCATCTCCGGCAGGTCTTCCCACTTCCACCAGCCGAACAGGGCCAGCCAGGTCCGGGTGAAGACCCGGGAGGCGGCGATGCCGCCGCGCTCACGGATCCAGGCGGAGGCCTTGGCCATGTGCGGGGCCTCGGGCGTGTCGCCGGCCAGGCGCAGGGCGACGTACGCCTCGATCGTGGTGGACAGTTCGCCGGGGCCGCCGTAGAAGGTGGCCCAGGTCCCGTCCTCGCGCTGCTCGCCGCGGATGAACTTCGCGGCGGCCTGCGTGGTCTTCTCGTCCTGGATGCCCAGGAACTGGCGGAGCAGGAGGTCCTCGGCGTCCATGGTGACGTTGGTCTCCAGGTCGCCCTTCCACCAGCCTTCGGCGTCCTGCTTGGCGAGCAGGTGGTCGGTGGCGCGCCGGGCGGCGCGAGCGGCGGCTTCCGGTACCCCGGCCGTCTCGGGGGTCGTGAGGGTGGCGTGGCTGGCCGCGGCAGCGCGGGACGGCAAGGTGGCCCCGGTGCTTCCGTCGGTCGTCGCTGTCATGGCTTCCCCTTCGTGCAGTCGTGCGAGTCGTGCTGCTGTGGGTCCGCCGTCGGCCGGTGCGCGGGTGTTCCGCGACACCGGCCGGCGACTACGCGAGGCTTGTTCGGCCGATAGTGATCATCTCTTTCGTACGACGACGAAGTCGGCGAGGGCCGTGAAGGCGGCCCGTACCCGGTCCGGCATGCCGACCGCGTCGAGGGCGCTGATGGCGATGGTGTGCTGACGGCGCGCTTCCTCAGCCGTCCATTCGCGGCCGCCCGCCTCCTCGATGAGGGCGGCGCGGGCCGCGAACTCCTCCTCGGAGAAGTTCTCGAAATCGCTGCTCTTGGCGTCGGCGGCGAGGATCTCGCCGAGCCGCTCGGAGGCGGGGCCGCCGGCCGCGAGGGCGGCCACCACCGGCAGCGACTTCTTGCGCTGGCGCAGATCGCTCCAGGTCTGCTTGCCGGTGGCGTCCGGGTCGCCCCAGATGCCGAGCAGGTCGTCCACGGCCTGGAAGGCGAGGCCGAGGTGGTAGCCGTAGCGCTCGAGCGCGTCCGCCGTGGCGTCGTCGGCGCCGCCGAGCACGGCGCCGATGGAGGAGGCGCAGGCGAGCAGCGCGCCGGTCTTGTTGCCCTCCATCTCCAGGCACTCCTCGACGCTGACGCGGTCGCGGTGCTCGTAGGAGATGTCCTGCGCCTGACCGTCGATCAGGGCGCGGGTGGCGGAGGTGAGCCGGCGGGTGGCGCGGCCGGCCTCGACCGTGCCGAGCTCCAGCAGGACCTCGTTGGCCAGGGCGAACAGCGCGTCGCCGACCAGGATGGCCTGGGCGGGGCCGTGCACCTTCCAGACGGTGTCGCGGTGCCGGCGCTGCTCGTCGCCGTCCATCAGGTCGTCGTGCAGCAGCGAGAAGTTGTGGACGAGTTCGACGGCCACGGCGCCGGGCACGCCGGTCTCGGGCGCGGCGCCGGCGACCTCGGCGGAGAGCACGGCGAGCGCGGGGCGCACGGCCTTGCCGCCGTCCCCGGCGGCCGGGTTGCCGGCGGCGTCGATCCAGCCGAAGTGGTAGGCGGCGACGGTGTCCATGGGAGGAGCCAGGCGGTCGACGGCCGCACGCAGGACCGGTGTGGCCAGGGTCCGGCCGCGCTCCAGCAGCGCGGTGACGTCCACCGCGGTCTCCGTCGAGGCCGGGGGCACAGTGGGCACAGTCTCTCCTCTTGTTGCGGTACCGAAGGTGCGGGGGCGGCCTGCCGCCGGCGGTTGATGGGCCATCAGGCCGCCTCCTCGAAGGCGAACAGGCGGCTCGGGCGGGGCCGGCCCAGGGCGCTCAGCGCGGCGTCGGCCGCGCTCACCCCACTGCGGACCGCACTCTCCATGGTCGCGGGCCACCCGGTGGCGGTCCACGCTCCGGCCAGGTACAGGCCGGGGGCCTTGGTGCGGGCGCCGGGCCGCAGCCTGCCGACGCCGGGGGCGGGGGCGAACGTGGCCGTGCGCTCCCGGGTCACGAAGAAGTCCTTCGGCACGGCGCCGCGCGTGCCCGGAATGAGCCTTTCCAACTCCGGGAGGTAGCGCCTGCGCAGCTCGGCGACCGGGAGATCGATGTCGTCCTGCGCGGCCGACTGGGACAGCGCGAGGTACTGGCCCGAGCGCAGTCCGGAGGCGTGGGTGCGGTCGAAGACCCACTGCACGCGGGTGCCGAGGGCGGCGAAGAAGGGCCGTGCGAGCACCTTGCGGTCGTAGACGACGTGCACGTTGAGGATCGGCGCGGTGCCGATGCCGAGCAGTCGCTCGGGGGCGTCGAGGGCGCCGGGCGGCAGCAGTGCGTGCGCCTCGCGCTGGGGCACGGCGAGGACGACCGCGTCGGATTCCAGGCGCTCGCCGGGAACCTCCACGCGCCAACCACCGTTCTCCATGGCAGAGACGGAGGTGACGCGTGAACGGACCTCGGTACGTACGCCCGCGGAGTCGAGCGCCTTGCGGGCCAGCCGGTCGTGCAGTTCGCCCAGCGGCACATGGGCCCAGCCGATGTCGGCCGCGCCCGGGTCGGACAGCAGACCGGTCTTGAACACCATCGCGGCGAGCCCCAGTGAGGCGTCGCCCGCGACCGCGTTGAGGGTGGCGACCCCGACCAGGTCCCACAGGGCCTCGATGGCACGCGCCGACTGGCCGTGGGCGGCCAGCCAGCTGCCGAAGTCCTGGGAGTCCAGGGCCGGATCGGCCGGGTCGAGTCCCTTCAGCGCGAGCGCGGCCCGCCCGACCGCGGCGCGCTCGGCGAGCGAGAGGTGCGGATAGGCGGCCAGGCTGCGCCCCAGGTGGAGGGGGACGGGCAGCGGGTCGCGCCGCAGCCGGCCGAGTCGTCTGCCCTCGGGCTTGGCGAGGTCCACGACGGGCACGTCCAGGCGGTCCTGCAGCGGTGCCAGCTCCGCTCCCCCGATCCGGTCGAGGAACCAGCGGTAGGCGGTGCAGCAGCGCAGGTACACGTGCTGGCCGTTGTCGACGGTCAGTTCGCCGCGCTGGAAGGAGAAGGCGAGGCCGCCCAGCCTGGGCCTGCCTTCGAGCAGGGTGACGCGGACGCCCGCGTCGGCCAGGGCGAGCGCCGCGGTGACACCGGCGAGGCCGCCGCCGACCACGACGGCGCTGCGGGCTGCCCGCCCGCCGTCGTCCGGGGCGGGCGCGGTGCGTGCGCCGTCGTTCATGGTGCGTCCTTCCGTGCGTGCCGAACGTGCTGGTTGAACGGTGCACGTGCGGTCGTCGCAGTCAGTGACGCCACGCCGTGGCGCGGGGTTGCCTGCGGGGTGTCCCCTGGTTCGGTGAGGTCCATCAGGCGCGCCTCCTGACGGACCGGCCGGAGCCGTGGCGGGTGACATGCCGCGTGTCCAGGCCGGACAGGCCGCGCACGGCGACGTAGGCCTTCTCGTGCCCGGGCAGCGAGACCCGGCCGCGCAGCACGGCCTCCGGGTCGCGCGCGATGCGGTCGAGCAGCCGGCGGTAGATGCCGGCCATGGCGGCCACGCAGGCGCCGCTGCGCCGGTCGAGCATGGGCAGCAGCTGGTAGCCCTCGGCGAACAGGGCGCGGGCCCGCCGCACCTCGAAGTGGACCAGGCCGGCGAAGTCGGAGCCCTCCGGGGGCGTCGGCTGGTCGAAACCAGCCGAGCAGCCGAACTTGGCCAGGTCGTCGGCGGGCAGATAGGTGCGGCCGCCCAAGGCGTCCTCGCGCACGTCGCGGAGAATGTTGGTGAGCTGGAGCGCGAGGCCGAGCGTGTCGGCGTACTCGGGGGCGCGCTCGGCGCCGCGGGCACCCGGTTCGGTGCCGAACACGCCGAGCGAGAGGCGGCCGATGGCACCGGCGACACAGCGGCAGTAGACCTTGAGGTCGTCCCAGGTCTCGTAGGTCTCCCCGCGCACGTCCATCTGGACGCCGTCGATCAGCTCGTCCAGGCCGCCGAGCGGGATCGGGAAGGCGCTCGCGGCGTGGGCGAGGGCGACCGCCACCGGGTCGGTGTCGTCCTCCGCGACGTCGCCTTCGCGGACCCGGGCGAGCAGGGCGCGGGTCTCGGTGAGCCGCGCCAGCTTCACCTCGTCGGCCAGGTCGCCGTCGCCGATGTCGTCCACCCGCCGGGACAGCGCGTACAGCGCCGACATGGCGCGCCGCTTCGGTGTGGGCAGCAGCCGGATGCCGTACGCGAAGTTACGGGCCTGCTGTCCGGTCACCGTCTCGCAGTAGCGGTAGGCGGCGAGTACTGGTGCGGACACGTGCGACGGAGACTCCACGGTCCGGATCACCCCTCTCCTCGCAGAATCAAGCCCGTCTCACGCAGCAACTGGACCTTGCCTGGCTTGGGCGGGCCGGGAAGTACGTCGTATTCGGCGGCGGTGATCGCGTGGATCGCCGCCTTCCCCCCCGCCACGAACCCTGCGAGCAGCAGCTTCAACCTGCCGTGGACGCTACCCACCAGGGGGGCGCCTTCATTCAGCAGATCGCGGGCGCGTTGCGCTTCGTATGCAACCAGGGCGCGCACCGATGCGCCCGCGGTTTTCGCGGACAGGTCCGTTTCGCTGACGTGGAAGCGCCTCATGTCCTCGGCCGGAAGGTAGATCCGGTCACGGCCGAGGTCCTCGGCCACGTCCTGGAGGTGTTCCACGATCTGCAACGCGGTGCAGATCGCGTCGGACAGACGGATCCGCTCGGGGGTCGAGGTGCCGGTGACGGCGAGGACGAGGCGGCCGACGGTGTTGGCGGAGAGTTCGCAGTAGGCCAGAAGGTCGTCGTAGGTCTCGTAGCGGGTGACGAGCTGGTCCTGGCGGTTGGCGGCGATCAGCCCGAGGAACGGATCGGGGGTGAGCGCGCGCCGGCGCACGACGGGCTGCAGCCGGCGCAGCAGGGGGTGGCGCGGAGTGGCGTCGAAGACGCGGCGCAGATCGGCCTCGAAGGCGTCGAGCAGCACCAGGCGGTCCTCGGCCTCCGTGGCCGACACGCCGAGCAGCCGGGCGTCGGCGCCGCCGGGGGCGAGGTCGCCGTCGCCGATGTCGTCCACCAGACGGGCGAAGCCGTAGACCGCCATGAGGTCGTCGCGCCAGTCGCGGGGGAGGAAGAAGGGGGCCACGGGGAAGTTCTCGCTCGCGGCCTTGTCGAGGGTGGCGCGCTCCGGGTCCGGCGCCGTCGTGGTGGCCGTCATCGGGCACTGCCCGCGGCGGGGACGGCACATGCTGCGTTGAGCTGGGGAGTTTCCGTAGCCATTGCCGTCACATCTCCCGTTCTACACTGCCGACCCAATACACACTATTTCGGACACGCCGCCCGGCAATTCGCAGGGTTCACCGACGCGAGGCGTCGCGCGTTATCCCCCCACTTGCCGCTTTCCGGCGCCGGTACAGCTTACGTTGTACAACGCATCGAGCTTCGGGGGGGTGTCCCCCAGATCACAACAACACACCGATTGGCTTCAAGATTCCTGACGGGCGCCGGAGTTGACACTTCCTTTGCAGACGCGGGGCCCCGCCGGGAGGTTGCCGACGGGGCCTTGGCCGAAACGGGTCACTTGCCGGTGAACTTCTCGTACTCCTTGAGAACCTCTTCGGTCGGCCCGTCCATGCGCAGCTCACCGCGTTCCAGCCACAGGACGCGATTGCAGGTGTCACGGATGGACTTGTTGTTGTGGCTGACCAGAAACACCGTGCCGGCCTCCTTGCGCAGTTCCCGGATGCGTTCTTCGGAACGCTTCTGGAACTTGCGGTCACCGGTGGCCAGCGCCTCGTCGATCATGAGGACGTCGTGGTCCTTGGCGGCGGCGATGGAAAAACGCAGCCGGGCGGCCATTCCGGAGGAGTAGGTGCGCATCGGAAGGGTGATGAAGTCGCCCTTCTCGTTGATGCCCGAGAAGTCCACGATCTCCTGATAGCGCTCCTTGATCTGCTCCCGCGACATGCCCATGGCGAGGCCGCCCAGGATCACATTGCGCTCACCGGTCAGATCGTTCATCAGGGCCGCGTTCACGCCCAGCAGGGAGGGCTGGCCGTCGGTGTAGACCTTGCCCTTCTCGGCGGGCAGCAGACCCGCGATGGCGCGCAGCAGGGTGGACTTGCCGGAGCCGTTGGAGCCGATCAGGCCGATGGCCTCGCCGCGGTAGGCGACGAAGGAGACCCCGCGCACGGCGTGCACCTTGCGCACGCCGCGCTCCTCGCCCCGCTTGAGGATGCGGCTCAGGGCCGCCGTCGCGCTGCCCTTGCCGGTCTTCGCGCCGTTGACCCGGTAGACGATGTGCAGGTCGTCGGCGATGACCGTCGGGCGCCGGTCGTCTGCGGTGTTCTGCTCAGCCACGGCCGTACCGCTCCTCCGCCTTCCAGAAGTACACGAAACCGCCCGCGAAGATCACCACGGCCCAGAACCCGGCGATGGCCCATACGTGCGGCGGCAGGTTCGAGGCGTCGTAGCCGTCGATCAGCGCGAAGCGCATCAGGTCCATGTAGATCGCGGCCGGGTTGACCTGGAGCAACCGGACCGCCAGCTCCGAGCGGCCCTCCATCATCTTGCTGATGGAGAACATCACGCCCGAGGCGTACATCCAGGTGCGCAGCACGAACGGCATCAGCTGGGCCATGTCCGGCGTCTTGGCGCCCAGCCGGGCCACGATCAGCGCGAGTCCGCTGTTGAACAGGAACTGCAGCAGCAGCACCGGCACGATCAGCAGCCAGGACGGGCCGGGGTAGCTGCCGAAGCCGATCGCCACGATGAACAGCACGATCATCGAGAACAGCAGCTGCTGGAGCTGCTGGAGCGAGAAGGAGATCGGCAGCGAGGCGCGCGGGAAGTGCAGGGCGCGCACGAGCCCGAGGTTCCCGGAGATGGCCCGCACGCCCGACATCACCGAGCTCTGCGTGAAAGTGAACACGAACACGCCGGTGACCAGGAACGGGATGTACACGTCGGAGGACATGCCCCGGCTGGCGTGCAGGATGACGCCGAAGATGAAGTAGTACACGGCCGCGTTCAGCAGCGGGGTGGCGACCTGCCACAGCTGGCCCAGCTTGGCCTGGCTGTACTGCGCCGTCAGCTTCGCCTGCGAGAAGGCGAGGATGAAGTGGCGCCGGCTCCACAGCCGGCGGATGTACTCCGTCAGCGAGGGGCGGGCGCCGCTGACGGCGAGACCGTACTTGGCGGCCAGCTCGGCCGGCGTCAGCCCCGCGTCGGGCGACGGTATCGCGCTCACCGCGACACCGCCGTCATGCGTAGTGTGACTCACGAGTAAGAACCCGGACTCTCTCGGTAAGAAGCTTGCTGTTCAGGTAAGAAGCTTCTCAGATGACCGGGGGCCGGCCCAGCCGGGTGAGCCGCCAGACCGTGCGCCAGCGCATCGGGCGCCGCGGACCGCAGGACGCGGTCCAGCCCTCCTTGAAGCCGCCGAACCAGGCCCGCAGGGCCTCCCGGGAGGGACGGCGGGCCAGGGTGAGCAGCAGCCAGACCCCGAGGTAGACGGGGACGAGCAGGACCGGGAGGTTGCGCCGGGCGAGCCAGACGCGGTTGCGGGCCACCATGCGGTGGTAGACGGCGTGCCGGGAGGGCGCGGTCGTCGGGTGGTACAGCACCATGTCGGAGCGGTAGTCGATCAGCCAGCCGGCGTTCAGCGCCCGCCAGGCGAGATCGGTCTCCTCGTGCGCGTAGAAGAACTCGGCTGGCAGCCCGCCGACCTCCTCGAAGACCTTGGTGCGCACCGCGTTGGCGCCGCCCAGGAAGGTGGTGACGCGGGAGGAGCGCATCGGGTCGGAGGCGCGCAGCCGCGGCACGTGGCGGCGCTGCGTCGCCCCGGTCTCCGGGTCGGCGATGCGGAAGCTGATGATGCCCAGTTCGGGGTCGGCGGCGAAGGCCTCGCGGCACAGCTCGGCGGTGTCCTGCCGGGCGAGCAGTCCGTCGTCGTCCAGGAAGAGCAGGATGTCGACGTCGCGGCCGCCGGGCCCGAAGGCCTCTATGCCGACGTTGCGGCCGCCCGGGATGCCCAGGTTCTCCGGCAGCTCGACGGTGCGGACGCCCTCGGGGACGTCGGGCACCGGCGAGCCGTTGCCGACGACGACCACCTCGACCGGGTCGCCGTGCTGCCCCGCGACCGAGTCGAGCAGGGCGCGCAGCTCCGCGGGCCGGTTGCCCATGGTGATGATGACGGCGCCGACCTTCACGGCGCTCACTTCAGCCTGCTGGAGGCGAGGATGGACACCAGGTGCAGCAGGGTCTGGAGCATCGCGATGCCCGCGAGGACCGCGGTGCCGAGCCGGGTGAAGAACAGGTCGCCGTGGATCTGGTCGGCGATGGCGAGGACCACGATCAGCAGCGAGGCCTCGATGCCGAGGATCAGCCGGTGGAACTTCAGCGCGGAGGCGGCGCGGCGGGCCAGCGCCATCCCGGAGGAGCGCGGCTCGGCCGCGGACTCCTGCACCGGCGGCCTGCCGGTCTGGTGCCGGGCGACGCCGACCAGGTCGGTCTCCGCCTTGATCAGGATCGCGCCGAGCGCGGCCAGGGTGCCGAGGAAGGCCCACAGCCAGTCGATGCGGCCGCTGCCGAACAGGTCGGCGGCCCGCAGCCCGAGGCCGACCAGCACGGCCGCGTCGGTCAGGTAGGCGCCGACGCGATCCAGGTAGACCCCGCCGAGCGAGTACTGCTTCTTCCAGCGGGCGATCTCGCCGTCGACGCAGTCCAGCAGCAGGTACAGCTGGGTGGCGACCACGCCGAGCACGGCGCCCGGGATCCCCGGCACCAGCAGGGCCGGGGCCGCGAGCACACCGCAGACGGTCATCAGGTACGTGAGCTGGTTGGGCGTGACCTTGGTGTTCACCAGGTAGCGGTCGATGCGCAGGGACACCTCGCGCATGTAGAGGCGTCCCGCCCAATGCTCACCGCTGCGCCGGTCCTTCACCCCGGCGGGGTGGACGACCGGACGGAGTTCAGCTACCGATGGCCTTGACATAGTCGGCGTAGATGTCCTTGATCTGGTTCGGCTTGAGGTCGAGGTGTTCGAGGATGGTGTAGCGGCCCGGCCGGGTCTCGGGGGCGAACTCCACGGCGCGGACGAACTCGTCCACCGTGAAGCCGATCTCCTCCGGCAGTACCGGCAGCCCGTGCCGGCGCAGCACCCCGGCCGTGTGCGCGGCCTCCTCGTGGGCCCCGCGCAGATACATGGCGAAGGCCGCGCCGAGCCCGCACTGCTCGCCGTGGGCGGCGGCCCGCTTGGGGAACAGCAGGTCGAAGGCGTGGTTGATCTCGTGGCAGGAGCCGGAGGACGGGCGGGAGTCGCCGGAGATCGACATCGAGATGCCGCTGAGGACGAGCGCCTCGGCGAGCACCTGGAGGAAATCGTTGTCCCCGATGCCGCCGGGGTGGCGCAGCACCGCCTCGCCCGCCTGGCGGGCCATGGCCGCGGCGAGACCGTCGATCTTCTCGCCGTTGACGCGGTGGGACAGTTCCCAGTCCGCGATCGCGTTGACGTTGGAGATGGCGTCGCCGATGCCGGCCCGGACGAAGCGGGCCGGGGCCTCGCGGATCACGTCCAGGTCGATGACGACCGCGATCGGGTTCGGCACACCGTAGGAGCCGCGTCCCGCGTCGTTGTCGAGGGTGGCGACCGGTGAGCACAGGCCGTCGTGCGCGAGGTTGGTCGGGACCGCGACCAGCGGCAGGCCGATGCGGGCCGCGGCGAACTTGGCGCAGTCGATGATCTTGCCGCCGCCGAGCCCGACCACCGCGTCGTAGTGGCCGGACTTCATCTCGCCGGCCAGGCGCACGGCGTCGTCCAGGGTGCCGCCGCCGACCTCGTACCAGGTGGCACCCGGCAGCGAGGGGGCGATGCGCTCGCGCAGCCGGGCGCCGGAGCCGCCGCTGACGGCGACGGCGAGCCGGCCCGACTGGGAGATGCGCTCGTCCGCGAGGACACCGCCCAGGTCGTCCAGGGCGCCCGGGCGGATGTCGACGACGACCGGGGAGGGAATCAGCCGGGTCAGTAGCGGCACGCGATCTCCCGTCCCCTGGCCAGGTCGTCGTGGTTGTCGATCTCGACCCAGTCGACCTCGCCGATCGGCGCGACGTCGATCCGGAAGCCGCGGTCGACCAGTTCCTGGTAGCCGTGCTCGTAGAACTGCTGCGGGTCGGTCTCCCAGACCGTCTTCAGCGCGTCGGCCAGTTCGGCGGCGGCGTCGCCCTCGATGAGGGTGACGCCGATGTACTCGCCGGTCGCCTCGGCCGGGTCCATCAGCTTGGTGATCTTCGTCATGCCCTTCGCGGGGTCGACGACGACCTTCATCTCCTCGTCGGCCAGGGACTTCACGGTGTCCAGGGCGAGGATGATCCGCTTGCCGTCGCCGCGCGCGGCGAGCAGGGTCTTCTCGACGGAGACCGGGTGCACGGTGTCGCCGTTGGCGAGGATCACGCCGTCCTTGAGGGCGTCACGGCCGCACCACAGGGAGTAGGCGTTGTTCCACTCCTCGGCCTTGTCGTTGTCGATGAGGGTGAGCTTGAGGCCGTACTTGGCCTCCAGGGCGGCCTTGCGCTCGTAGACGGCTTCCTTGCGGTAGCCGACGATGACCGCGACCTCGGTCAGGCCGATCTCCGCGAAGTTGCCGAGGGTGAGGTCGAGAACCGTGGGTTCGCCCTCTATGCCCGCGGGCCCCACCGGCACCAGCGCCTTGGGCAGGGTGTCCGTGTAGGGGCGCAGACGCCGTCCGGCGCCGGCCGCCAGCACGAGGCCGATCATGCGGGTTCTCCTTCGTCGTGTACGGCGGGCGCCCCTGCGGACACCCAGAAGCGGATGCTCTCCAGGAGCACCACCAGGGCGACGACCACGGCGAGGACCGTGAGCGCGACCTTGAACTGCGCGCCGGTGAGCACCGCGGCCAGGACGGCGACGAGCAGGGTCCGCCCGTCGTGCCCCCCTATGGAGCGCACCAGCCAGGCCGGGGGCGCTCCCGCGTTGCCACGGATCCGGTACACCGTGTCGTAGTGATGGTAGGCGACCGCCGCCACCAGCCCGAAAGCCGCGGGAAGGGCCCCGTTCACCCCCGCTTTGGCCGCGAGGGCGAGGACGGTGCCGTACTCGGCGGCCCGGAAGAACGGGGGGACCAGCCAGTCGAGGGCGCCCTTGAGCGGGCGGGCGACGGCGAGGGCCGAGGTGAGGACGTAGACCAGGGCGCCGATCACCGGCAGCGCCGAGCCGAAGCCGGAGAAGGCCGCGCAGGCGGCGACCGCGGCGCCGCCGAGGAGGGCGACGGCGGGCACGGCGAGCCCGGGCAGGCCCCCGCGGACGACGCGCCCGACCGCCTCGGCGAGCGGGCCGGAGTCGGCCAGGTCCGCCAGTGCCAGGGCGGCGCGGTCGGTGCGGCGCGCCCTGCGGGTCAGGGAGCGCAGCACGCGGCCGGCGGTGGTGTACGCGGCGGCGAAGGCGCAGCCGACGAGCAGCACGTAGAAGGTGATCCGGGGCGTGGTGGCCGCCGTCAGGACCGCTATCATCGCCCACCGCTCGCCGATCGGGAGCACGATCATCCGGCGCACCCAGACCGTCCAGCCGACGCTGTCCAGCTTGTCGGAGAGGGCGGCGGTGGGGCTGGTGTTGGCGGTGGCGTCGTGGTTGGCCTCGTTGAACGAGAAGTCGACCACGTGCCGGCAGGTCTGCAGGACCATCGCGCCGAGGGCGAGGGCCCACACGTCGTCGCCGCCGCGGGCGGCGCCGAGCGCGAGGCCGGCGTAGTAGGCGTACTCCTTGGCCCGGTCGAAGGTGGCGTCGAGCCAGGCGCCGAGGGTGGAGTACTTCAGGGCGTAGCGGGCGAGCTGGCCGTCGGTGCAGTCCAGCACGAAGGAGGCGATCAGCAGCACGCCGGCGGCTATGAATCCGCCGCGGGTGCCGGTGGCCGCGCAGCCGGCCGCGATCAGCGCGGTGAGCAGCGAGGCGGTGGTGACCTGGTTCGGGGTCAGCCCGCGGCGGGCGCACCAGCGCGCGATGTAGCGCGAGTACGGGCTGATGAAGTGCGTGGTGAAGAAGCCGTCGCGGGACTTCACGGCCGACTTCAGGCGTACGGCCTCGTCGTCCACGGCGGCGACCGACTGCCGGGCCTCGTTGCGGGCCTGCGGGTCGGTGGGTACGACGGCGACGAGGCTGCCCAGCTCGGGGCGGTGGACCTCGCTGCCGTCGGCGTCCAGTTCGGCGACGACGCGGTCGGCGATGCTGTCGACGGCGACCGCGGTGCCGCCGCCGGAGGAGGTGTCGCGGGCCACGGCCCGGGTCAGCGCCTGGCGGGCGGCCGGCTGCGCGGTGACGGCGCCGGGGACGGCGGCGAGCGGGAAGCGGGGGTCGGTGAGGCCGAGGCGCAGGGCGTGCAGATGACCGACGAAGCGGGCGTCGACCAGGGCCACGCGGTCGCCCGCGGGGGCGGCTGCGAGGAGGGTCTCCGCCTCGGCGGTGCTCGCTGCCATCCGGACCTCGAAGCCGAGGGACCGCAGATCGCTCTCCAGCGGCGATCCGGGAACCGGCTGACCGGTGACGATGGCGGTCGGCAACCGAACTCACTCCCTGGGTGCCGGCGCGACGGCGCCGGTCGTGTGCGTGGCGGGCCGCCCCCTGCCTGCGGCACCCGGGCGGCATGTCGGCAGAGGGTATCGGATGGTCCCGGGCCCGTGTTCACCGGCCGTTCACGACCCGTCCCGCGCCCGCTGCCCCGCCCTTTGCCGCGATCATCATGGGCGATCCGCCCCCCGCCCCACAAACCGCCGACGCAGACCCGGGCATCCGGGACAGCGGCGGCGACGAGCGGTGCCCTCCCGATCGCCGACCGCGACGACCGCGGCGGTCGGCGCCGGGGCGGGTGGGGTCCGGGGGGCTCGGGGTTGCGGGGCAGGGGCAAGGGCACGCACGCGCCCTCGACGGGAGCCCACCACGCTCCACCGGTCACCCCCAGCCCCGGCGCGCGCGCCGCGCGCCGTCCTCCCGGCGGGCGCCGCGACCGCCACCAGAGGCCCGGCACGGAAGCCCACCGGCCCGACGACCGCCACGCGCACGCGGGACACCGCGCGTGGGCCGGTCCGGCGCGCACCCATAGGGTGGGGAGCCATGACGTGGCTGATCACCGGTGGGGCCGGATTTATCGGGGCGCATGTGGCGCGGAGCATGGCGGGGGCCGGCGAGGAGGTCGTCGTGCTCGACGACCTGTCGGCCGCCGTGCCCGAGCGGCTGCCCGCCGGCGTGCCGCTCGTCGAGGGGTCGACGCTGGACGGCGCGCGGCTGCGGGAGGTCGTCGCGCGGCACGGGGTGACCGGCGTCGTCCATCTCGCGGCGCGCAAGCAGGTCGCCGAGTCCGTGGCCGACCCGACCCGGTACTACCGGGAGAACGTGGGTGGCCTGGCGACGCTGCTCGACGTGATGGCCGAGGCGGGCGTCGAGCGGATGGTGTTCTCCTCCTCCGCCGCCGTGTACGGCAACCCGGACGTGGACCTGATCACCGAGGACACCCCCTGCGCGCCGGTCAACCCGTACGGCGAGACCAAGCTGGCCGGCGAGTGGCTGGTGCGCGCGGCGGGGCGGGCACACGGGATCTCCACCGTTTGTCTGCGGTACTTCAACGTGGCGGGCGCCGCCGCGCCGGAGCTGGCGGACACCGGCGTGTTCAACATCGTGCCGATGGTCTTCGACCGGCTCACCCGCGACGAGGCCCCGCGGATCTTCGGCGACGACTACCCCACCCCGGACGGCACCTGCGTGCGGGACTACATCCACGTGGCCGACCTCGCCGAGGCGCACCTGGCGGCGGCGCGGCGGCTCGCCGAGGGCACGCCGCACGGTGATCTGACGCTGAACATCGGCCGGGGCGAGGGCGTCTCGGTGCGGGAGCTGATCACCGTCATCGGGGAGGTGTCCGGCGACCGCCGCGCACCCGTCGTGGAGGCGCGCCGGCCGGGCGACGCACCCCGTGCCGTCGGCTCGGTCGAGCGTGCCGCCCGGGAGCTGGGCTGGCGCGCCCGGCGCGATGTGCGCGAGATGGTGCGCTCGGCCTGGGAGGGTTGGCAGCTGCACCACCGCAGGTAGCCGCAACGCCCTGACCAGCGGATCGTTTCCGCAGGTCAGGGCACATGACAACGGTGTTCAGTACCGCGTTGCCCGATACCCCCCACCCGTAGTTCACTGGGCCTTCGGACGGACGCGGAAGGACGGTTTTGTCATGGGGGCTGGGCACGATCACGGGCACGCGCACACACATGCGCCGCCCACGGGTACGGCCGCGGCCGCCTACCGGGGCAGACTGCGGATCGCCCTGGGCATCACCCTGACCATCATGGTGGTGGAGATCACCGGCGGACTCCTCGCGGACTCCCTCGCGCTGATCGCGGACGCCGCGCACATGGCCACCGACGCGGTGGGCCTCGGGATGGCGCTGCTGGCGATCCACTTCGCCAACCGCCCGGCGAGCACCAACCGCACCTTCGGCTACGCCCGCGCCGAGATCCTCGCCGCCCTGGCGAACTGCCTGCTGCTGCTCGGCGTCGGCGGCTACGTCCTGTACGAGGCGGTCCAGCGGTTCGTCACGCCCGCGGACACCCGCGGCGGCCTGATGATCGTGTTCGGCCTGATCGGCCTGGTCGCCAACTCGGTCTCGCTCACCCTGCTGATGCGCGGCCAGCAGGAGAGCCTGAACGTGCGCGGCGCCTTCCTGGAGGTGGCCGCGGACGCGCTGGGCTCGGTGGCGGTGATGATCTCGGCCGCGGTGATCCTGCTCACAGGCTTCCAGGCCGCCGACCCGATCGCCTCCGTCGCCATCGGGCTGATGATCGTACCGAGGACGATCAAGCTGCTGCGGGAGACGCTGGACGTGCTGCTGGAGGCCGCCCCGAAGAACGTCGACATGGCGGAGGTGCGGGCGCACATCCTGGCGCTGGACGGCGTGGAGGACGTCCACGACCTGCACGCCTGGACGATCACCTCGGGCATGCCGGTCCTGTCCGCGCACGTCGTGGTCAGCACGGAGGCGCTCAACGCCATCGGACACGAGAAGATGCTGCACGAACTCCAGGGCTGCGTCGGCACCCACTTCGACGTCGAGCACTGCACCTTCCAGCTGGAGCCGGGCGGACACGCGGAGCACGAGGCCAGGCTCTGCCACTGAGCCGTCGGCGGCCCCGCCGGGCGCCCGTCACCAAGGTCGCTCATGCGTTCGAAGGCACCCCGGCGGTTCCCCCGGGCGGGCTCAGGGCACGATGATCTACCGGTCCCCCTTCCGGCGCCGTGCACCCGCGCTGACATGCGAGTGGGCGGGAAGTGCCGGGAGTGCCGGATTCGTACGGCAGACTTGGGGTGCGAAGACCGAGGCGAAGGATGGGTATGCCGATCACACCTGCCACCGCGACGCACAGCTCGTCGAACGGCACCGCACAGGCGATCTTGCTGGAACTCGTCGACGAGAAGGGCGTGACGATCGGTACGGAGGAGAAGCTCGCCGCCCATCAGCCGCCGGGACATCTGCACCGCGCGTTCTCGGTGTTCCTCTTCGACGAGCAGGGCCGGCTGCTGCTCCAGCAGCGGGCGCTCGGCAAGTACCACTCCCCCGGCGTGTGGTCCAACACCTGCTGCGGGCACCCCTACCCCGGCGAGTCGCCGTTCGCGGCGGCGGCCCGGCGCACGTACGAGGAGCTGGGCGTGTCCCCCTCGCTGCTGGCCGAGGCCGGCACCGTGCGCTACAACCACCCGGACCCGGCTTCGGGCCTGGTGGAGCAGGAGTACAACCACCTGTTCGTCGGCCTGGTGCAGACGCCGCCCGCGGCGGACCCGGAGGAGGTCGCCGCGACCGTCTTCGTGACGGCGGACGAGCTGGCGCAGCGGCATGCCCGGGACACGTTCTCGGCCTGGTTCATGACGGTGCTGGACGCGGCCCGTCCGGCGATCAGGGAGCTGACGGGCCCCGCGGCGGGCTGGTGAACCCATGAGCCACGGGCTCGCGCCGCACGGTGCGGGCCCGGCCCTCAGCGCACGGGCTTGAGCGGCAGCGCGGCCCAGATCACCTTGCCGCCGCTCGCCGTGTGCTCGACGTCGACCACCCCGCCGGCCTCCCGCGCCACCTCGCGCACCAGGAGCAGCCCCCGGCCGCCGGTCCGCGCGTGGTCGGCCTCCAGGGCCGTCGGACGGTAGGGGTGGTTGTCCTCGACGGACACCCGCACCCACTCGGCGCCGACGGCGACCTCCACGGCCAGCGTCGGCGAGAGCAGCGCTGCGTGCTTCACCGCGTTCGTGACCAGCTCGGAGACGATCAGCAGCAGTCCCTCCGCCAGGTCGTCGCAGACCGGCACGCCCTGGCGCAGCAGCAGGTCCCGTACGGCGTGCCGGGCCTGCGGAACCGAGGCGTCCACCGCGGCCGCGGTGAACCGCCAGACGCCCTCGTAGGGCAGTGGGTGGGGCGCGGCGCCCCCCGTTGGGCCCGGGTCGTACCCGCGCCCGTGGTTGTCCATCGTCCGGTCGCCACCCTCGCGCTCGATTGTCACCACGCGTCGAGTGTTGGTAACGACCGGCCACGCCCTGCGGACCTGACCGCAAGTCACCGGGTATCGAGCGCTTTCTGACCGAGTGCGTATGACAACGTCACGTGTCGGACCGGTTCAGACCCTCCGCTGCTCGCTGACCAGGCCGACGATACGACGGCCGCCGTAACCGGTGGCGATGAGCCCGAGGCCGTCGAAGAGCAGGGACAGGGAGAAGAAGGCGCCGATGACGTACTGGCTGCTGCTGGGCCAGTGGCCGAGGACCAGGACCCCGAGCAGCAGGTCGAAGACGCCGAGCAGCAGGGTCCAGCCGAACTGGGGGCCGCGCACCACCATGCTGCCGACCATCCGGAAGAGGCCGGCGGAGAGGAACAGCAGGGCGGCGAACATGGTGAGCGCGTCGGCGGCCGCGTGGGGCAGCCGGATGACGACGACGCCCGCCGCGATGTTCAGGGCGGCGACGATGACGCCGAGCCAGAAGAAGCTGGTGCCGCGGGCCTGGACCGCGTGCAGCAGGCCGACGATCCCGCCGATCAGCAGCAGCCAGCCGAACAGCAGCATCGAGGTGAGCGTGGCGACGCCGGTGTAGACGAGCCCGACGAGCCCGCCGAGGACGAGGACCACGCCGAGCACCGCGAGCAGCCCGAACCCCTGGCGCATCGCCGCCGCCCTGTCCTTGGGCTCGCGCGCCCTGGCCATCGCCGCCTCCTCGCCGGGCCCCGCCACGGGGACGCTCTCCGCTTTCGCCGGCACCCTCCCCCTGTGTCCCCCTCCGAGGCGGTGTCGTAACCGGGTGAACGGGCGGATAGCATCCGGCGCATGGAGCCCCAGCTGTGCCACCAGGTCACCGACTCCGTCGCCACGGTCGTGATCAGCAACCCGGCCAAGCGCAACGCCATGACGGCCAGCATGTGGCGGTCCCTGCCGCCGCTGCTGGAGGGGTTCGCCCGCGATCCCGGCGTCCGGGCCCTGGTGCTGACCGGCGAGGGCCGGACCTTCTGCGCGGGCGCGGACATCTCCACCCTGAAGGGGTCGTCCGATCCGGCGCAGGGGCTCGCGGCGGCGGCGGAGGAGGCGCTGGCAGCGTTCCCGAAGCCGACGGTCGCCGCGGTGCGCGGGCACTGCGTGGGCGGCGGCGTGCAGCTCGCCGCGGCCTGTGACCTCCGACTGGCCGAGGACGGTGCCCTGTTCGGAGTGACCCCGGCGCGGCTCGGCATCGTCTACGCCTCGTCCGCGACCCGCCGGCTGGTGTCGCTGGTCGGCCCGGCAACCGCCAAGTACCTGCTGTTCACCGCCGAGTTGATCGACAGTGGACGCGCGCTGCGCACCGGCCTGGTGGACGAGGTGCTGCCCGAGGGCGAACTCGACAAGCGGGTGGCCGAGCTGACCCGCACCCTCGTCTCGCGGTCCCAGCTCACCCAGGCCGCCGCGAAGGAGTTCGCCGCCGGCCGCACCGACCGGGACGCCCACTGGGCCGAGCAGGCGCGCCGCAGCGGCGACACCGCGGAGGGCGTGGCCGCCTTCCTGGAGCGCCGCACGCCCGTCTTCACCTGGACCCCGCCCGTGTGACGCGCCCGCCGACGCCCTGGCGGCGCGTGGGGGAGGGCACGGGCGCGCCCGTGCGGCGCAGCGGCCGTTACTCACTTTCGGGTGAGGGCGCGCGGGCGAAACCGTCCGATTCCGCAGCAAGACGGGTTTTCACGGCATAAATGGTTGCTACAGGCGACTGTCACAGATGTCTCTCGTATCCGTCATGGCGTCCGCGCGTCCCGCGTCGGCGCCGGGGCGTGGGGCGCAGGGTGTGGGCGTGCGGCCGACCGGCCGCCACGCGCACCACACACCCTTGTGAAGGGGGACCTCGTGTCCGTTCTTGTTTCCGTCCGCAGACTGACCGCCGCCGGTGTACTGGCCGCCGCCCTGATGGGCGCGGCGGCACTGCCGGCCGCCGCCGCGGACCGGCCGTCGGCCCGTCCGCTCCAGGCGGTCTCCGCCGGCGACGGGCGGCACGGCTTCCCGGGGCCGGACGCCCGGTGGGGCCACCGTCATGACGACGACCGCTGGGGCCACCGCCGGTACGACGACCGTTGGGACCACCGCCGGTACGACGACCGGCGCCACGGCCACCACGACGGCTGGGACGGCCGTCGTGACGACCGCGACCACCGCCGGGGCCACTGGCACTGAGCCACGGCTCGCCGTCGGCACCGGGGCCGGGCAGGAAGCTTCCTGCCCGGCCCCGCCATGTGCCACGGCGGCCCGCCACGCGCCGCCCTGATCCCCGGTCGCCGGTGTCACCTGCCACAATTGCCGCGCAACCTCAGTGGAGAAGGCGGTACGGGATCGTGACGACACCCGGGTCCATCGAAGCAGGATCCATCGAAGGCAGGATCGCCGAGGAACTCGGCGTACGGGAGCGGCAGGTGAAGGCCGCGGTGGAACTGCTCGACGGCGGTTCGACCGTGCCCTTCATCGCCCGCTACCGCAAGGAAGCGACCGAGATGCTCGACGACGCGCAGCTGCGCACGATCGAGGAGCGGCTGCGCTATCTGCGGGAGCTGGAGGACCGGCGGGCCGCGATCCTGGAGTCGGTGCGCGAGCAGGGCAAGCTCACCGAGGAGCTGGAGGCCCGCATCCGCGGCGCCGAGACCAAGGCGCGCCTTGAGGACGTCTACCTCCCGTACAAGCCCAAGCGGCGCACCAAGGCGCAGATCGCGCGCGAGGCGGGCCTGGAGCCGCTGGCCGACGGCCTGCTGAGCGACCCGTCGGTGGAACCGACGGCAGCCGCCGCCGCGTTCGTGGACGCGGACAAGGGCGTCGCCGATCCGCAGGCGGCCCTGGAGGGCGCGCGGGCGATCCTCACCGAGCGGTTCTCGGAGGACGCCGACCTGATCGGCGAGCTGCGCGAGCGCATGTGGGTGCGCGGGCGCCTCGCCGCGAAGGTGCGCGAGGGCAAGGAGGAGGCGGGCGCCAAGTTCGCCGACTACTTCGACTTCGCCGAGCCGTTCACCGAGCTGCCCTCGCACCGTGTGCTGGCGATGCTGCGCGGTGAGAAGGAGGAGGTGCTGGACCTCGTCCTGGAGCCGGAGGAGCCCACCGACGGCCCGTCGTCGTACGAGGGGATCGTGGCGCACCGGTTCGGGATCGCCGACCGGGGCCGCCCGGCCGACAAGTGGCTCAAGGACACCGTCCGCTGGGCCTGGCGCACCCGCATCCTGGTGCACCTCGGCATCGACCTGCGGCTGCGGCTGCGCACGGCCGCCGAGGACGAGGCGGTGAACGTGTTCGCGGCCAATCTGCGCGACCTGCTGCTCGCGGCCCCGGCCGGCACCCGCGCCACCCTGGGCCTGGACCCCGGTTTCCGCACGGGTGTGAAGGTCGCCGTGGTCGACGCGACCGGCAAGGTCGTCGCCACGGACGTGATCCACCCGCACGTGCCGGCCAACCGGTGGGACGAGGCGCTCGCCAAGCTGGCGCGGCTCGCCGAGCGGCACGCGGTCGAGCTGGTCGCGATCGGCAACGGCACGGCGTCCCGCGAGACCGACCGGCTCGCCGCCGAACTCATCGCCAAGCACCCGGAGTTGAAGCTCACCAAGGTGATGGTGTCGGAGGCCGGGGCGTCGGTGTACTCGGCGTCGGCGTACGCCTCCCAGGAACTGCCGGACATGGACGTGTCGCTGCGCGGCGCGGTCTCCATCGCCCGGCGCCTCCAGGACCCGCTGGCCGAACTGGTGAAGATCGACCCGAAGTCCATCGGCGTCGGCCAGTACCAGCACGACCTGTCCGAGGTGAAGCTGTCCCGCTCGCTGGACGCGGTGGTCGAGGACTGTGTGAACGGCGTCGGCGTGGACGTCAACACCGCCTCCGTGCCGCTGCTGTCGCGGGTGTCGGGCATCTCGGCCGCCCTCGCGGAGAACATCGTGGCGCACCGCGACGCCAACGGTCCCTTCACCTCCCGCGGGGAGCTGAAGAAGGTGGCGCGGCTCGGTCCGAAGGCGTACGAGCAGTGCGCGGGCTTCCTGCGCATCCGCGGCGGCGTCGACCCGCTGGACGCCTCCAGCGTGCACCCGGAGGCGTACCCGGTGGTGCGGCGCATGGTGAAGACCACGGGCCAGGAGGTGGCCTCCCTCATCGGCAACACGGGCGTGCTGCGCTCGCTGCGGCCGGCCGACTTCGTGGACGACACCTTCGGTCTGCCGACCGTCACCGACATCCTCAAGGAACTGGAGAAGCCGGGCCGCGACCCGCGGCCGGCCTTCAAGACGGCCACCTTCAAGGAGGGCGTGGAGAAGATCTCCGACCTGTCCGCCGGGATGGTGCTGGAGGGCGTGGTGACGAACGTGGCGGCCTTCGGCGCGTTCGTGGACGTCGGCGTCCACCAGGACGGCCTGGTGCACGTGTCGGCGATGTCCAAGACCTTCGTCAAGGACCCTCGGGACGTGGTGAAGCCGGGTGACATCGTCAAGGTGAAGGTCCTCGACGTGGACATCCCGCGCAAGCGGATCGGGCTCAGCCTGCGCCTGGACGACGAGGCGGCGCCGCAGCAGGGCCGCGGCGGCGGCGACCGGCGGCAGCGCGGCGGCGCCCGGCCGCCCCAGCAGCGGCAGGGCGGCCAGGCCGACCAGGGCCGGCGGCAGGGCCGCGGCGGAGACCGCGGCGGCCGTCCCGCGCAGGCCCCCGCCAACAGCGCCATGGCCGACGCGCTGCGCCGCGCGGGCCTGCTGGACCCGAAGCAGCGCTGACCCGCCCCGCGCGCGAGGGGCCGGAACCCGTACGGGTTCCGGCCCCTCTTCGTGTCTTCGGCCCCCGCGGCAAACGGCCGCAGCGGACCTCTGCGCCGGCCACCTGATCCGGCGCGCCGGCACTCCCCTGGTCCGGCGTCAGCGCTCGGTCACCTTGCCCGCCGCGACCTCCCAGCGCCGGGTCACCCGGACCGCGTCCAGCATGCGGCGGTCGTGGGTGACCAGGAGGAGGGTGCCCGAGTAGGAGTCGAGGGCGGACTCCAGCTGTTCGATGGCGGGCAGGTCGAGGTGGTTGGTGGGCTCGTCCAGCACGAGGAGGTTGACGCCCCGGCCCTGGAGCAGGGCGAGGGCGGCGCGGGTGCGCTCGCCCGGGGAGAGGGTCGCGGCCGGGCGCAGCACGTGCTCCGACCTGAGGCCGAACTTGGCGAGCAGGGTGCGCACCTCCACCGGCTCGGTGTCCGGGACGGCCGCGCAGAACGCGTCGAGCAGGGCCTCGGGTCCGTGGAAGAGGCCCCGGGCCTGGTCGACCTCGCCGACGAGCACGCCCGAGCCGAGGGCCGCGTGCCCGCGGTCCAGCGGGACCCGCCCGAGCAGGGCGCCCAGCAGGGTCGACTTGCCGGCGCCGTTGGCCCCGGTGACCGCGATCCGGTCGGCCCAGTCGATCTGCAGGGAGACCGGCCCGAAGGTGAAGTCGCCGCGCCGGACCTCGGCGTCCCGCAGCGTCGCCACCACGGCGCCCGAGCGCGGGGCGGCGGCGATCTCCATGCGCAGCTCCCACTCCTTGCGCGGCTCCTCCACCGCCTCCAGGCGCTCGATCATCCGCTGGGTCTGCCGGGCCTTGGCGGCCTGCTTCTCGCTGGCCTCGCTGCGGAACTTGCGGCCGATCTTGTCGTTGTCGTTGCCGGCCTTGCGGCGGGCGTTCTTGACGCCCTTGTCCATCCAGGTCCGCTGCATCTGCGCCCGGTCCTGGAGGGCGGCCCTCTTGTCGGCGTACTCCTCGTACTCCTCGCGGGCGTGCCGCCGGCCCACCTCGCGCTCCTCCAGGTAGGCCTCGTAGCCGCCGCCGTAGAGGTTGATCTGCCGCTGGGCCAGGTCGAGTTCGAGGACCTTGGTGACCGTGCGGGTGAGGAACTCGCGGTCATGGCTGACCACGACGGTGCCCGCGCGCAGCCCGGCGACGAACCGCTCCAGACGCTCGAGACCGTCGAGGTCGAGGTCGTTGGTCGGCTCGTCCAGCAGGAAGACGTCGTAGCGGGAGAGCAGGAGGGAGGCGAGGCCGGCGCGGGCCGCCTGGCCGCCGGAGAGCGACGTCATCGGCTGGTCGAGGTCGACGGCGAGGCCGAGGGAGTCGGCGACCTCCTCCGCCCGTTCCTCCAGGTCGGCGCCGCCGAGCCCGAGCCAGCGCTCCAGGCTCGCCGCGTAGGCGTCGTCCGCGCCGGGCGCGCCGTCCACCAGTGCCTGGGTGGCCTCGTCCATCACCCGCTGGGCCTCGGCGACGCCGGTGCGGCGGGCCAGGAACTCCCGCACGGTCTCCCCCGGCCTGCGCTCGGGCTCCTGCGGCAGGTGGCCGACGGTCGCGGCGGGCGGGGACAGCCGCAGTTCGCCCTGCTCGGGCGGGACGAGTCCGGCGAGCATCCGCAGCAGCGTGGACTTGCCCGCGCCGTTGGCACCGACCAGCCCGATCACGTCCCCGGGCGCCACGACGAGGTCGAGCCCCGAGAAGAGGGAGCGGTCGCCGTGCCCGGCGGCGAGATTCTTGGCGACGAGGGTGGCAGTCATCAGGAGGCAGATCCTAGGCCCTGTCGTCAAACTCCCGCCTGCCTCGCGACGCCATGCACGCACTCTCGCCGCACCGGGCCCAGACCCAAGTACGCCCAGTACGAGGGTTAGGCCCCGGCACGCCGAGAGCACGCACCTGACGCCGCGCGGCCCGCCCTCCGGGCGGACGGCGGGAGTGTGACGACAGGACCTTGTGCGCCGGGCGCCCGCCGCTCAGCCCGGTTCCCCGCGCGTCCGCCGGTGCCGGGTGGCTGTGAGCATCCCCACGTCAGCGGATGTGCGCCGGGCTCTGCCGGGAACGTGCGGGCGGGGCCTATGGTCCAGGCGTGGACAGTGTGGACAGCAGGTCGGGTGACGAGGTGATCGTGGTCGGCGGCGGGGTCGTCGGACTGACCACGGCCGTGGTGCTGGCGGAGGCCGGGCGGCGGGTACGGGTGTGGGCGCGCGAGGCGGCCGAGGAGACCACGTCGGCGGTCGCCGGCGGGCTGTGGTGGCCGTACCGCATCGAACCGGAGCGGCTGGTCGGCGCCTGGGCGCTGGAGACCCTCACGGTGTACGAGGAGCTGGCGGCGCGCCCCGCGGAGACGGGCGTACGGCTGGTCGACGGCGTGCACCAGGGCGCGCGCCTGGACGAACTGGGCGACTGGGCGGGCCGGGTGCCGGGCCTGCGGGCGGTGCCGGACGGACTGGCCGCGCGGCTGCCGGTGATCGACATGCCGACGCACCTGGCGTGGCTGCGGGACCGGCTCCTGCGGGCGGGCGGCACGGTGGAGGCCCGTGCGGCCACCCGGCTCGCCGAGGTGCCCGCCGACGTGGTGGTCAACTGCTCGGGCCTCGGGGCACGCACGCTGGTGCCCGATCCCGGCGTGCGGCCGGTGCGGGGACAGCTGGTGCTGGTGGAGAACCCCGGGATCACCACGTACTACACCTCGGTCGACCATTCCTCGCCGGTCGCCGCGTACTTCATCCCGCAGCCCCACGGGCTGATCCTCGGCGGTACGGCGCAGGAGGACGACTGGTCCACGGAGCCCGACCCGGCCACGGCGGCGGAGATCATCGCCCGGTGCGCGCGGGTGCGGCCGGAGATCGCGGGGGCGCGGGTGCTGGCCCACCGGGTGGGGCTGCGGCCGTACCGGGACGCGGTACGGCTGGAGCGGGAGGAGTTGCCCGGCGGGCGGACGGTGGTGCACTCGTACGGCCACGGCGGCGCGGGGGTGACGGTGGCCTGGGGCTGTGCCCGGGAGGCCGCCGGTCTGGTGCCGGCCGCGGCGGCCTGAACCGAGCGGGCGCGGGGCCGCATGGTCGATACGATCCCACACCCGTGGGGAGCGGTGCGGTCAGTCGCCCGGGACGCGGTCGGCCGGGCCCGGTGCGCGCAGCCCCTTCAGCGGTGCCGGTGCGGGGGTCGCCGTCGCGCCGGACGTGGCCCGGGCGAAGGCCTGTGCCCCGCCCACCAGCGGCAGCCGGGCGGCGGTGCCGGACAGCCGGACCGTGATCGTCGGCCTGGTGGCCGGTGGGTCGATGAGGTCGCGGTCCGTGCCCGCGACGATCAGCGCGAGCCGGTGGCCCTTGGGGATCACGTGGTCGGTGGCGGCCAGGGAGAGGGTCATGGTGTACGGCTTGCCCGGGGTGAGCGGGACGCCCTCGGCGAGCGAGGCGTAATGGCCGAGGTCCGCCCAGCCGCGGCTGAACACCGTGTAGTCGACGTCGGCCGTCTTCGCCGCGGTCTCCAGGTAGCAGGCGCTGTCCCCGGCCGTGCTCTCCCCCCAGCAGGTGCGGTTCTTCAGCGTGGTGATGCCCTCGTCGGCGTCGGAGTAGTCGCGGATGGTGTCCGGGCCGACGTCCACCAGGACCGCGGACAGGTGGGCCGAGGCGGTGGACGCCGTGGCGGTGACCGTGACCTGGGAGGAGCCGGACAGACGCAGGTCGCGGGTGAGCGGCGCCGTGACGAAGCCGGCCTTCTGCGGGGTGGTTTCGCCGATGTGCGCGGCCCAGTCGGTCTCGCTGAGCCGCGGGTCGTCGGTGAAGGTCTCGGTGCCGGTGGCCGGGCGCGTGCCGAGGGTGCCGACGCCGGGGAGGGTGCCGGGGGCCGGACGCAGGGTGGTGGCACGGGTGCCGGCGGGCGGCCAGGTGGCGGAGGTGACCCACTGGTCGGGGTGGCGTTCGATGTCGGCCATCGGCTCGCGGTCGATGCCGTTGCGATAGCCGAGGAGTTCGTGGTCGAACCAGCGGTGCAGGGTGTCCACCCAGGCGCCGCGCCGGTAGTCGAACGGGTCGACGTGGCCGGTCTGGGAGAGCCACAGCTTGCGCTCGACGCCCTGGGCCGCCAGCGCGTCCCACCACTGCCCGAAGTGCTTGGTGCGCACGTTGAGGTCCTGCATGCCCTGGACCACGAACACGCTGGCGCGCACCTTGGCCGCGTCCTTGACGTAGTCCCGCTCGGTCCACAGCGGGGTCCAGTCGCCGCTGCGCGGGCTGCCGTCGGCGAGCCTCTTGTGTTCGGCCGCGCAGCGCGCCCGCGCGGCGTCGCTCTCGACGTAGCCGGCGAGGTCGTCGGGGCCGCCGTCGTAGAGCGGGGCGCCCTGGGCGAAGTAGTAGTCGTACCAGGAGGAGATGGCGCTGATCGGCACGATGGTCCGCAGCCCCTGGACGCCGGTGGCGGCGACGCCGTTGGCGACGGTGCCGTCCCAGCTCTTGCCGATCATGCCGGTCCTGCCGTTCGACCAGGTCGCCCTGACGGTCCGGGTGCCGGTGCGGCTGGTGTACGCCGTGGCGCGGCCGCCCAGCCAGTCGATCACGGCCTTCGCGGACCGGATGTCCGACCGGCCGCCGACGTCGACGCAGCCGTCGGAGCGGTTGGTGCCGGCGAGGTCGACGCCGATCACGGCGTAGCCGCGGGGCACGAAGTAGTTGTCGTAGAAGAGCGGCATCCCGACGATGTCGCCGTCGGCGTCGTACGTCTTGACCTGGCTCTCGTTGCCGCGCCCGCAGCAGGAGTAGTACGGGCTGGCGTCCATGATGACGGGCACCTTGCGGCCCGCGCGGGCGGGTTCGGCGGGGCGGACGATGTCGACGGCGACCCGGTCGGTGCGGCCGTCGCCGTCCCCGTCGAGGCCCGTGTCCACCCACACGGACTCGCGGACGGCGTGGGCGTAGGAGTAGACGGGCTCGCTCTCGCGGGGCGGCGCGGCCTGGGCGGCGGCCGGGGTGAGGAACGCGGCCAGGAGGGCGGCGACGGCCGCCGCGACGCACGCTCGCCAGAGCGTGAGCCGTGGGCGGGGGCGCCCGCGGGCAGGTGTGCTGTTCGGCATGCGCGGACGGTACTCCCGCCAACTCCCGTGCAGAAGGGGGATTTGCGGTATCCGGGGGACGCGTTGCGGCCGAATGGCGATCGTGTGACAGCGGGGACCATGGACAGGCCGGGGCGCGCCGGGCCTGAATAGGCTCCGGACAGTGTTCGCGAACGGACTTGCAGTCCCGACGACTTGGAGCTGACGTGCACCGCAGAATCATCGCGCCGGGCGCACTGGCGGCGGCCTCCCTCCTGCTGGCGATCCCGGCATCGGCCGCGAGCTACTCCCCCGGCGCACCGGGCATCGGCGACCCCTACTACCCGTACTACGGCAACGGCGGCTACGACGTCTCGCACTACGACCTGAGGCTGCGCTACCAGCCGAAGACGGACGAGTTGCAGGGCACCGCGACGATCCTGGCGCGGACCACCCAGGATCTGTCCAGCTTCGACCTGGACTTCCTGCTGGACGTGAGCGAGGTGCGGGTCAACGGCGCCAAGGCGGCGTTCCGCCACGCCGAGCAGCACGAACTGGTGATCACGCCGCGGACCCCGCTGGCGAAGGGCACGCCGGTCACGGTCGTGGTCCGCTACAGCGGGGTGCCGTCGACGAAGAGCGCCTACGGCTTCGACACCTGGCACCGCACGCCGGACGGAGCGGTCGCGGCGGACGAGCCCGAGGCCGCCTGGTGGTGGTTCCCGAGCAACGACCACCCGAGCGACAAGGCGACCTACGACGTCTCGGTGGCCGTGCCGGACGGCACCCAGGCCATCTCCAACGGCACGCTGCAGTCGACCCGTTCCGAGCGGGGCTGGACCCGCTACAGCTGGCGGCAGAACAAGCCGCAGGCGACGTATCTGGCCACCCTGGCGATCGGCAGGTTCGACATCACCACCGGCACCTCCGAGCGGGGGGTGCCGGTCCTCAACGCGTACAGCAGGGATCTCGGCGACAACGACGGGGCCGCGCGGGCGAGCGTGGAGCGCACCGGGGAGATCGTCGACTGGCTGAGCGACTACTTCGGGCCGTATCCGTTCGCCTCGGCGGGCGGCTACGTCCCGAACACCACCACCGGGTACGCGCTGGAGACCCAGACGCGGGTCTTCTACAGCCCCAAGCAGTTCGCGAAGGGCACCAACACCTCGGTGGTCGTGCACGAGCTGGCCCACCAGTGGTACGGCGACGACGTGTCGCTCAAGGGCTGGAAGGACATCTGGCTCAACGAGGGCTTCGCGACGTACGCGCAGTGGCTGTGGTCGGAGCACGAGGGCGAGGGCACGGCGAAGGAGCTCGCCGACTACCTGTACGCCTCGCACCCGGCCGACGACCCCTTCTGGACGGTGGCGCCGGGTGATCCGGGCGCGGACGACCAGTTCGACGACGCGGTCTACGACCGGGGCGCGGCGGCCATCCAGGCGCTGCGCGACGAGGTCGGCGACACCGCCTTCTTCCGCATCCTCAAGGGCTGGCCGCAGAGCCACGCCTACGGCAACGCCTCGGTGGCCGACTTCGAGAGGTACGCCGAACGGGTCTCGGGCAAGCCGCTGGCGGGCCTCTTCGACACATGGCTGTACCAGCGGTCGAAGCCGGCGGCGGGCGCGGCCCGCTCCTTCGCGGCGGCGGGCACGGCGGGCGAGGCGGTGCCGCGGCCGAAGTCGTGGCAGAAGATCGAGGCGGCGCACGGGGGGCACGGCCGCTGATCCCCGCGGTCTCGTCCCGGTCCCGCGGGCGGGCGGCGGGCCGGGACGGCCGTGCCGCCCGCCGCCCGCCCGCGGGAGGTCACGGCCGCGCCGCGCGGGTTTCGGCGCGCAGGCCCGCGGGCGACTCGCGCGGGGCCGGCGACGCGGCGGTGCCCGTGGTGCCCCGCGGCTCCGGCAGCCACGCGGTCAGCAGGGCCATCGCCGCCGTGCACACCGCGACGGCGAGGAACAGGAGGCGCACGTCGCCCCCGGTGAAGACGAGCACCGAGGTCAGCACGATGCCGCCGACGTTGCCGTACGCGCCCACCAGTCCGGCGATCTGGCCGCCGGAACGGCGGTTGACCAGCGGGACCATCGCGTAGACGGCGCCGTTGCCGCCCTGGATGAAGACCGACGCCAGCGCGACCAGCGCGACGCCCGTCCACAGCCCCCAGCCGCCGGTCATCCGGGAGAGTACGGCGAAGACGGCGACGGCGCCGGTGAGCAGGATCCGCAGGGCCGTCCGCCGCTGCGCGAGCGCGTCCGACAGCAGCCCGCCCGCGGGGCGTGTGACCAGGTTGGTGCAGGCGAAGGCGCTGCCCGCGGCGGCCGCGGCCGCGACGCCGAGGCCGAAGGTGTCGGCGAAGTAGGCGGGGAGCAGGGAGACCATCGCCAGCTCGGTGCCGAAGGTCACGAAGTACGCCAGCGCCAGCAGCGCGACCAGCCGGAAGGGGTAGCGCTCGGCGGGCGGATGGGCGTCGGCGAGCGCCGGTCGGTTCACCGACAGGGTGCGCGCCGCCTGTGCCGCGTAACCGGCCACCAGTACGGCGACGACGGCGACGAACCCGGACCGGGGAAGCACTCCGGCGTCGTACACGCGGTAGGCGACGAGCCCGAGCACGGCGAGCGGCGGCAGTTGCACCACCAGCAGCCCGAACACCGCCCGGCGGCTGGTCACCTCCAGGGCGCCCTGGCGGCGCGGCCGGTGGTACGCGGAGCCCTCGGGGGTGTCGCGTACGGCGAAGAGGTAGACGACGCCGTAGAGCGCGCTGAGCACGCCGACGGTCGCGATGCCCCAGCGCCAGCCGCCGGTGTGTCCGGCGAGGAGGACGGAGAGGCCGGGCAGGACGAGGGAGGCCGCGGCCGAGCCGAAGTTGCCCCAGCCGCCGTAGAAGCCCTCGGCGGTGCCGATCTCCTCGGCGGAGAACCACTCGGCGACCATACGGATGCCGACCACGAACCCGGCGCCGACGACGCCGAGCAGCAGTCGGCTGAGGACCAGGACGGGGAAGCTCGACGCGGTCGCGAAGACCGTGTTGGGGACGGCGGCGAAGATGAGGACGGCCGCGAACACCCGGCGGGGGCCGAAGCGGTCCAGGAGCATGCCCACGCCGATCCGGGCAGGCACGGTCAGCGCCAGGTTGCACAGCGAGAGCGTGAGCAACTGACCTTTGTCCAGGTGGAGTTCGTCGCCGATCTGGCGGGCGAAGGGCGCCATGTCGAACCAGACGAGGAAGGTGAGGAAGAACGCCAGCGTGGTCAGGTGCAGGATCCGGTGACGGCCGCCGAGGGACGCCAGCGCGCCGAGCCGGCGGAACGCCGCGGCGAACGAGGGCGGCGCGGTAGGTGGAGGGGACAAGGGCATGGTGGACTCCCGCGGGAACGGTCGGAACGGTGGAGTGCGGACGCCGGGCGGTGCGGGGTCAGCGGGCGGCGGGCGGGGCGACCCGCACCGGCCAGACCAGCAGCCGCGCGGGGGTGCCGTCGGGCGCGGTCTCCTCGTCCAGGCACGACCCGGTGCGCAGGTCGAAGGCCTGCTTGTACATGGGTGAGAAGACCACCGGCACCTCGCCGCGGCTGCCGGTGATGCCGCGGGACAGGACGTAGGCGTCGCTGAAGGGGTCGTAGTTCTGGACGGCGTAGAGCCCGCCCGCCCGGTCCCGGAAGAGCGCGATCTGCTCACCGTCCAGGAGGACGGCCACACCGCGGCCGGGGAGCAGGTCGCCGTACCGGCAGACGGTGTGCCACGCGCCCTGGTGGGCGAGCTGGATCTCGGCGGTGTGCATCAGACGCGCACCTCCAGGCGCGGCCCGGCGACGGTGACCGGACGGATCTGGCCGCGCTCGGGAGTGAAACGCACGGCGGGGTCGGGGACGCCGGGGGCGTTGACGAAGGAGACGAAGCGGCGCAGCCGGTCGGGGTCGGCGAGGGTGGCGGCCCATTCGTCCTCGTACGCCGCCGTGTGGCGCCGCATCAGGTCGTCAAGGTCGTCGCAGATGCCGAGGGAGTCGTTCATGAGGACGTCCCGCAGGTGGTCCAGGCCGCCGTCGAGCCGCGCCACCCAGGGGGCGGTGCGCTCCAGCCGGTCGGCGGTGCGGATGTAGAACATCAGGAAGCGGTCGATGGTGCGGATCAGCGTGGGGCGGTCCAGGCCGGTGGCGAGCAGGTCGGCGTGGCGCGGGGTCATGCCGCCGTTGCCGCCGACGTAGAGGTTCCAGCCCTCAGCGGTGGCGATCACCCCGAAGTCCTTGCTCTGCGCCTCGGCGCACTCGCGGGCGCAGCCGGAGACGGCCGCCTTGATCTTGTGCGGGGAGCGCAGGCCGCGGTAGCGCAGCTCCAGTTCGATGGCGAGGCCGACGGAGTCCTGCACGCCGTAGCGGCACCAGGTCTCCCCCACGCAGGACTTCACGGTGCGCAGCGCCTTGCCGTAGGCGTGGCCCGACTCGAAGCCCGCGTCGACCAGGCGGCGCCAGATGCGCGGCAGGTCGTCGACGCGGGCGCCGAACATGTCGATGCGCTGACCGCCGGTGATCTTGGTGTAGAGGCCGAAGTCGCGGGCGATCTCGCCGATGGTGATCAGCCCTTCGGGGGTGATCTCGCCGCCCGGGACGCGGGGCACCACCGAATACGAGCCGCCGCGCTGGAGGTTGGCGAGGAAGTGGTCGTTGGTGTCCTGGAGCGCGGCCTGTTCGCCGTCGAGGACGTGGCCGCCGGCCAGGCCGGCGAGGATCGAGGCGACCACCGGCTTGCAGATCTGGCAGCCCTCGCCGGTGCCGTGCTCGTCGATCAGCCGGGAGAACCCGGTGATCCCCTTGACCCGGATGATCTCGTACAGCTCGGCGCGGGTGTGGGTGAAGTGCTCGCACAGGCCGCGCGAGGTGGCGACGCCGCGCGCGGCCAGTTCGTCGCCGACGATGGTGCCGAGCAGCTTCTCGCAACTGCCGCAGCCGGTACCGGCCTTGGTGCACTTCTTCACCTCGGGCACCGAGGCGTGGCCGTCGGCGACGGCCCGGCGGATCGCGGCCTTGCTGACGTTGTGGCAGGAGCAGACGATCGCCTCGTCGGGCAGCGGGGCCGGGCCCGCGCCGGCCTGCGCGGGCAGCAGCAGCCGCTCGGGCGGCACGGTGAGCGGGGGGCCCGCCAGCAGCGGGCGCAGGGTGGCGTAGTCGTCGGTGTCGCCGACCAGGACGCCGCCGAGGAGCCGGCCGTCGGCGCCGACGACCAGCTTCTTGTAGACGCCGGCGCGGCTGTTGGCGTACACCACGTCGAGGGCGCCTTCGGTGGTGCCGTGCGCGTCGCCGAAGCTGGCGACGTCCACGCCGAGCAGCTTCAGCTTGGTCGAGGTGTCACCACCGCCGAACTCGCCCTCTCCTTCGGTGATCCGGCGGGCGGCGGCCTCGGCCATGGCGTAGCCGGGGGCGACCAGCCCGTAGACCCGGCCGTCGGCGGCCTGGGCGCATTCCCCGATGGCCCAGATGTGCGGGTCCTCGGTGCGGCAGGCGGTGTCCACGACGATGCCGCCGCGGGCGCCGACCGGCAGGCCGCACGCCCGCGCGAGCTGGTCGCGGGGGCGCACTCCGGCGGAGAAGACGACCAGGTCGACGTCGAGTTCGGTGCCGTCGGACAGCACCATCGAGCGCACCCGGCCGTCGGGGCCCGCGGTGATCGCCTCGGTGCCGGCGCCGGTGTGGACGGTGACGCCCAGCTCCTCGATCTTGCGGCGCAGCAGCAGTCCGCCGGCCTCGTCGACCTGGAGCGCCATCAGCCGCGGGGCGAACTCCACGACGTGGGTGTCGAGCCCCGCCGCGCGCAGCGCCCCGGCCGCCTCCAGGCCGAGCAGCCCGCCGCCGACCACCGCGCCGGTCCGGGCCCGCGCCGCCTCCGCCTTGATCGCGGCGAGGTCGTCGAGGGTGCGGTAGACGTGGCAGCCGCCCGCGTCGTGGCCGGGCACCGGCGGTACGAAGGGGTAGGAGCCGGTGGCGAGCACCAGGGCGTCGTAGCGGATGGTGCGTCCGGCCGCCGTGGTGAGCGTGCGGCGCTCCCGGTCGACGGCGGTGGCCGGTTCGCCGAGGCGCAGGTCGATGCCGTGCTCGGTGAGGAACTCCGGCTTGCACATGGACAGTTCGTCCTCCGTCGTGCCGGAGAACCAGGAGGTGAGGCGGACCCGGTCGTAGGCGGGGCGGGTCTCCTCGGCGAGGACGGTCACCCGCCAGCCGGGACGGGGCTGTTCGAAGAACGCCTCCAGGAAGCGCTGGCCGACCATGCCGTGGCCGACGAGGACCAGGTCGCGCAGGGGTGCGGTCGGGGAGTGCATCACGCGGCTCCTTCTTTGGTGAGCAGGTGGAGCGGGTCGTCGGGGAGCGCTTCGTCGCACTCGTAGGCACGGGTGAGGTCGCCGACCGTCGCGAGGTCGCCGAGGAGGATGCCGCCGACGAGCCGGTCGCCGCGCAGCACGAGCTTCTTGTACGAGCCGTACGGACCCCGGGTGGCGTCGGCGATGCGCAGCACGTCGGTGCCGGCCGCGTCGCCGGTCTCGCCGAACGCCGCGTACTCCAGCGGGCCCGCGGTCAGCCGGACCAGCGGCCGGGAGCCGCCGTAGCCGGTGTCCGGACCGGCACCGCTGAGCCGCGCGGCGAGGACGTCGGCCTGGTCCCAGGCGGGGCCGGCGAGGCCGTGCGTGATCCCGGCGTGCTCGGCGCAGTCGCCGATCGCGAAGACGTGCGGGGCGGACGCGGCGAGCCGGTCGTCCACCACGACGCCGCTCCGGACCGTGATCCCGGCGGCGTGCGCGAGCCCGGTGCGGGGGCGCACCCCGCAGGCGAGGACCACCAGGTCGGCGTCGAGCAGGTAACCGGTGGCGAGGCGGACGCCGGTGACCCGGGTGTCGCCGTCGAGGGCGCGGGCCCGGTTGCCGGTGTAGGTGTGCACGCCCAGCTCTTCGAGGGCCCGGCGCAGCGCGTCGCCCGCTCCCTCGTCGAGGTGGCGCTCGATCAGGTGGGGGGCCTGGTGGACGATCTCGGTGGGCAGGCCGAGCGCGGCGAGCGCCCGTGCGGCGCTCACCCCGAGGACCCCGCCGCCGATCACCACCGCGCGGCGGGCGCGCGCCGCGTCCTCGGCGAGCCGCGCGCAGTCGGCGAGGCTCCGGAAGGCGTGGACCCCGGCCTTCAGCCCGCCGTCGGCGGTGCGCAGGCCCCGGATCGGCGGCAGCACCGGGTTGGCGCCGGTCGCGAACACCAGCTCGTCCCAGCCGGCCTCCGCGCCGCCCGCCAGCGTCAGCGTCCGCGACCGCACGTCCACCGCGACGACCTCGCGTCCGGTGCGCACGGTGATCTGGGGCGCGCCGCACGGCAGCCCGACGGCGGCGGCGTCGAGGCGGCCGGTGAGCACATCGGCGAGGAGGGTGCGGTTGTACGGGCGGTGCGGTTCGGCGCCGTACAGCGTCACGCCGTCGCCGCGGCCCCGCTCGACGAGCTGCTGTGCCAGCCGGGCCGCCGCCATCCCGGCGCCCACGACGGCGATCCGCCCGCTCACCGGGCGGCCTCGGCGCGCTCCACCCGCACCGCGCACACCTTGAACTCCGGCATCCGCGACACCGGGTCGAGGGCGGGGTGCGTGAGGGAGTTGGCGCGGCCGGGCCCCGGCCAGTGGAAGGGCACGAAGACCGTGTCGGGGCGGATGTCCGGGGTGACGCGCGCCGGTGCGGTGGCCCGGCCGCGGCGGGTGGTCAGGACGAGCGGGTCGCCGTCGGTGACGCCGAGCCGCTCGGCGAGGCGGGGGTGCAGCTCCACGAACGGCCCGGGAGCGGCCCGCTCCAGCTCCGGCACCCGCCGGGTCTGCGCGCCGCTCTGGTACTGGGCGAGCACCCGGCCGGTGGTCAGCCGGAGCGGATAGTCCGCGTCCGGCTCCTCCGCGGCCGGCCGGTGCGAGACGGCCGCGAACCGGGCCCGTCCGTCGGGGGTGGCGAAGCGGTCGAGGAACGGCCGGGGCGTGCCGGGGTGGTCCTCGGCCGGGCACGGCCAGAAGACGCCCTCCTCCTCGCGGACCCGTTCGTAGGTGATGCCCGCGTAGTCGGCGGGGCCGCCCGCCGAGGCGGCGCGCAGTTCGTCGAAGACCTCCCGCGGGTCCTCGGGGAAGCCGCGCCGCACCCCGAGCCGGGCGGCCAGCTCGCGCAGCACGTGCAGATCGGTGCGGACGCCCTCGGGCGGGGCCAGCGCCGCCTCGCGCAGCAGCACCCGGCCCTCCAGGTTGGTCACCGTGCCGGTCTCCTCCGCCCACTGGGCGACCGGCAGGACGACGTCGGCCAGTTCGGCGGTCTCCGAGAGCACCACGTCGCTCACCGCGAGGAAGTCCAGCTGCCGCAGCCGGGTGGTGATGTGCGCCGCGTTGGGCGCCGAGACCACCGGGTTGGAGCCCATCAGCAGCAGGGCGCGCACCCCGCCGGACTGCCCGAGGCCGTCGAGCAGCTCGTAGGCCGAGCGGCCGGGGCCGGGCAGGGTGTCCGGGTCGACGCCCCACACGGCGGCGACGTGGGCGCGGGCGGCGGGGTCGGTGAGGGACCGGTAGCCGGGCAGCTGGTCGGACTTCTGGCCGTGCTCCCGGCCGCCCTGGCCGTTGCCCTGGCCGGTGAGGCAGCCGAACCCGGAGCCGGGGCGGCCCGCCTTCCCGGTGGCGAGGCACAGATTGATCCAGGCGGCCACGGTGTCGGTGCCCTTGCTGTGCTGCTCGGCCCCGCGCGCGGTGAGCACGATCCCGGTGGCCGCCCGCGCGAACTGGCCGGCCACCTCGCGCAGCACCGGCACCGGGACGCCGGTCAGCCGCTCGACCCGCTCCGGCCAGTGCGCCATGGCGGCCGCCCTCGCCTCCTCGAACCCGGTGGTGCGGGCGGCGATGAACGCCTCGTCGCACAGTCCGTCGGCGATCACCAGGTGCAGCACGCCGAGCGCGAGCGCCAGATCGGTGCCGGGCACCGGCTGCACATGCAGGTCGGCGAGTTCGGCGGTGCGGGTGCGGCGCGGGTCGACGACGATCAGCCGGCCGCCGTTCTCGCGCAGCTCGCGCAGCAGGCGGACGGCCGGCGGCATCGTCTCGGCCGGGTTGCCGCCGACCAGCAGCACGCATTCGGCGCCGGCGACGTCGGCGAGCGGGAAGGGCAGGCCGCGGTCGAGGCCGAAGGCGTGTCTGAGCGCGGCGGCCGCCGAGGACATGCAGAACCGGCCGTTGTAGTCGATGTTCGCGGTGCGCAGCACCACGCGGGCGAACTTGCCCAGCAGATACGCCTTCTCGTTGGTGAGCCCGCCCCCGCCGAACACTCCTGCCGCGTCCCGCCCGTAGCGCCGCCCGGCGTCCGCGAGCCCCGCGGCCACCCGGTCGAGCGCCTCCGCCCAGGACGCCTCGCGCAGCACGCCGCCCTCGCGCACCAGTGGTGCCGTCAGCCGTGCTCCGGGGGCGAGCAGCCGGGCCGCGGTGCGCCCTTTGCCGCACAGCGCGCCCCGGTTGACCGGGAAGTCCGGCCGCTCCAGCACCTCCACCGGAGTGCCGTCCGGCCCGTCGGTGCGCGCCAGCCGCATGCCGCACTGCAACGCGCAGTACGGGCAGTGGGTGTCCACGGCTGTGGTGGTCGTCGTCATGCCGTGAGCGTCGCCGGGGCGCGTTTCGCGACCGGGTCGGCCGTGTTGCGCCCGCGGTACGGCCGGCTCACAGCGCCGGCGGTACGGGGTGACGTCCCCGACATCTTCCGTAACCTGCGCGGACGCCCGCTTACGCGGCCGTGACGTGCGGGCAACCGGCTCGCAACGCGGCCGGTCGATGTTGAAGGGCATGGCAACGGGCACCGGCACAGACACCACGGCGGCACGGCGGGGCGGTCCGCTGACCGGCTTCACGGTCGGGGTGACCGCCACGCGCCGCCGCGAGGAGCTCACGGCGCTGCTGGAGCGGCGCGGCGCCCGGGTGGTCGAGGCGCCCATGATGCGCCTGGTCCCGCTCGGCGACGACACCGCGCTGCGCGAGGCCACCGAACGCTGTCTCGCCGGGCCGCTCGACTACGTCGTCGCCACCACCGGGGTGGGCTGGCGCTGCTGGATGAGCGCCGCCGACGGCTGGGGCACCGGCGCGCGGCTCGCCGCCGCCTGCCGCGCGGCGGTGGTGCTCACCCGGGGCCCCAAGGCGACCGGTGCGGTGCGGGCGAGCGGGCTGGACGAGGCGTTCTCGCCGCGTTCGGAGGCCAACGACGAGCTGCTCTCCTGGCTGCTCGCCCGCCCGCTGGCGGGCCGCCGGATCGCCGTGCAGGAGCACGGGGTGCCGCTGGACGGCTTCGCCGCCGCGCTGCGCGAACGCGGGGCCGAGGTGATCGCGGTGCCGGTCTACCGCTGGGGGCCGCCGGACGACCCGGAGGCGGTGCGCCGCCTGGTCGAGCTGACCGTCCGGCGCGAGCTGCACGCCCTGTCCTTCACCAGTGCCCAGGCGATCGAGGCGCTGCTGGCGGGCGCGGACGGCTTCGACCGGCGCGCCGAGGTGCTCGCCGCCCTGCGCGACGACGTGCTCGCGGTGTGCGTGGGGCCGGTGTGCGCGCGGCCGCTGCTGGAACTGGGCATCGAGCCGGTCTGCCCGGAGCGCGGCCGGCTCGGCGCGCTGGTGCGCACCCTCGCCGAGGCGCTGCCGGCCAGGATGCGCAGGGAACTGGTGTACGAGGGGCGCCGGGTGGTGCTCCAGGGCAGCGCGGTGCTCGCCGACGACATGCAGGTCACGCTGCCGCCGGTGCTCGCCGCGGTGCTGCGGGCCCTCGCCGACCGGCCGGGCCACGTGCTCAGCCGCGCAGAGCTGCTGCGCCGCGCCTGGCTGGCGGACCGCGCCGACGAACACGCCGTGGAGGCCGCGATCGCCCGGCTGCGCGCCGCCCTCGGCCCCCACTCCGCGCTGATACGCACGGTGCCCAAACGCGGCTACCGGCTGGCGGTGACGGCATGAGCGGGACACCGGAGCGGACGCGGAAGCAGCTTGGGGAAAGCCCGGTCCTCGTCGCGGTGGGGCACGGCAGCAGGGGCCCGCAGCACGAACGGACGATCGGGCGGCTCGTCGACGCCGTACGGCGCGCGCGGCCCGGGCTGCGCGTCGAGACGGGCTGGCTGGACCTGGTGCGGCCGCCGCTCGCGGAGGTGCTGGCGGGGCTCGACGCCCCGGCGGTCCTGGTGCCGCTGCTGCTCGGCGGGGGTTACCACGTGCGGGTCGACATCCCCGCGGTGCTCGCGGCCGCGCCGGGCGTGCGGGCCCGGGTGGCGCGCGCCCTCGGGCCCCACCCGCTGCTCGCCGAGGCCCTGGGCGACCGGCTGGCGGAGGCGGGCTGGGCCCCGGGCGGCGCCGTGGTGCTGGCCGCGGCCGGGTCGACCGATCCGGGCGCCAACGCGGACACCGCGCGGATGGCCCGGCTGCTGGCGCGGCGGCTCGGCTCCCCGGTGGTGCCGTCGTACCTGTGCGCCGGCGCGCCGACCCCCGCCGAGGCGGTGGCCGAGCTGCGGCGGCGCGGCCACGACAAGGTGGCGGTGGCCCGCTATCTGCTGGCGCCCGGCTTCTTCGGCGGCCGGGCCGCCGCGGCGGGCGGCTGCGTCACCTCACCGCCGCTCGGCGCGCACGAGTCGGTCGCGCGGCTGGTACTGCGCCGCTACGACGACGCGGTCCGCGAGGTCGTGGCGCCCGCGTCGCGCTGAGGCGGCCTCGCGCGGGCAGCACCGCAGCCGTCACCCGCCGACGCCGGCGGGGCCGCCGGCTCCGTTCCCGGCGTGGTCCCCGAGGTCGTACACGGTGACCGCTATGCCCCGGGCGACCAGCCGCCCGGTGACCAGCGGCTCGACACGGGACCAGATGCCACCGGCCAGACCGCAGCCGATGCGGGGCATGTGCACGGACGCACGGAGTTCGAGGGCACGGTCGGCGAGGCCGGCGAGGGCGGTGTCGATCGCCTCGTAGCGCACCGGAACGCCCTTGCCGCCGGTCCTGGTGCCGCGCTGACCGACCATGTTGGCCACCCACGTGCGCGGGCCGACCGGGACGAGCTGGAGCGCGCCCAGCCCGAAGTCGTTGTGCGCGCGGTCGCGGTGCCAGGCGCGGTAGGCCCGCTCGGGCTCCGGCCAGCGGCGGGAGAGGGCGAGGACGAAGCCCTTGCCCCAGCCGCCGATGTCGTTGCAGACATGGGCGATGATCTTCGGGCCCTTGCCCTGCGGGGTGGTGGCGTCACCCCGGACGAAAGTGATCTCCGGCATGACGCCACCGTAGGGGCGGCCACTGACAGTGCCGCCGGACCGCTACTGCACCGGCGCGGAGGGTTCCTGGTCCGCACCGGCGTTCACCCGGCGGCGGACGCCGAACCAGCCGGCGACCAGCATGACCGCGATCACCGGGATGAGCAGCAGGGTCTTGCGGCCGACCTCGTGGTCGTCCCACATCATGCCGAGGCAGACCAGCAGGAAGGCGATGGTGGCGATCTCGGTGACCGGGGAGAACTTCAGCTGGAAGTGCGGCCGGGTCACCAGGCCCGCGCGGGCCCGGCGGACGAAGATCGCGTGGCAGATCATGATGATCACCCACGTGCTGATGATGCCGAGCGAGGCGACGTTCAGCACGATCTCGAAGGCCTGGCTGGGCACCAGGTAGTTCAGGCCGACGCCGAGCACGCAGATGCCGCAGGTCAGCAGGATGCCGCCGTAGGGCACCTGGCTGCGGCTCATCACACGGGTGAACTTGGGCGCGGAGCCCGCCATCGCCATGGAGCGCAGGATGCGGCCGGTGGAGTACAGGCCGGAGTTCAGCGAGGACATGGCGGCGGTGAGCACCACCAGGTTCATCACGTCGCCGGCCGCGGGGACGCCGATCTTGGACAGGACCGTCACGAAGGGGCTCTGGTCGGCGGAGTACACCGAGCCCGGCAGCAGCAGGGCGAGGAGGACGACCGAGCCGACGTAGAACAGGCCGACACGCCACATGATCGAGTTCACGGCGCGCGGGACGACCTTCTCCGGCTGCTCGGTCTCACCGGCGGCGACGCCGACCAGCTCCAGCGCGGCGTACGCGAAGATCACGCCCTGCATGACGAGGACGACCGGCATCATGCCGTGCGGGAAGATCCCGCCGTGGTCGCTGATCAGGCTCAGGCCCGGCGTGTAGCCGTCGACGTGGTGCTGGGTGGCCAGCAGGAAGATGCCGATGAACATGAAGCCCACCAAGGTGGCGACCTTGATGATCGCGAACCAGAACTCCATCTCGCCGAAGATCTTCACCGAGATCAGGTTCACGGTGAGCACCACCGCGAGCGCGATCAGCGCCAGCACCCACTGCGGGATGGGCGTGAAGAAGCTCCAGTAGTGCGTGTACAGCGCGATGGCGGTGATGTCGGCGATGCCGGTGGTCGACCAGTTCAGGAAGTACATCCAGCCGGCGACGTAGGCGCCCTTCTCGCCGAGGAACTCGCGCGCGTAGCTCACGAAGGAGCCGGAGGAGGGCCGGTACAGGACCAGCTCGCCCAGGGCGCGCACGACGAAGAAGGCGAAGATGCCGCAGACCAGATAGGCCAGGGCGAGCGCCGGGCCCGCGTTGTGCAGACGGCCTCCGGCGCCGAGGAAGAGCCCCGTGCCGATGGCGCCGCCGATGGCGATCATGTTGACGTGGCGGGCCTTGAGGTCCTTGCTGTAACCGGCGTCGCCCGCGTCCGAGGGCGTCTGGGCCGCCCCGGTGCGGGCGGCGGCCTGTGCCGAATCCACGGCGTCCTTGCTCACGGGTGGTACCACTTCCTGGTGCGCCCGGACCGCGAGGTTCCGGGGGTCGTGCAGGGCTTGGCCCGCACCACCCCGATGAGTCGCGGTACAGACCAAGCCAGCAGCTTGGCAGACGGTTCCCGCATTTGGCGGTGGTCCACGTCACAGAGCGTTACTTCTCACATGATCCGCCCAGCGTCCACATGATGTTCACCACACCGTGCCTGCGGACAAGGTGACCGGATACCGGTGCGGGTGCCCGGTCCGCGCGGCCGGCCGCCGGTCGTCCGCCGACGGGTTTCACAGCACTGGTGTGACAGCGATACTGCTGCGCATGACGACCGATGCCGGGGAGATGAGCCTCACCGTCGACGAGCTGGCCGCACGGGCGGGGGTGACGGTGCGGACCGTGCGCTTCTACGGGAGCAAGGGACTGCTGCCGCCGCCGGAGATCGGGCCGCGCCGGGTGGGGCGGTACGGGGCCGGGCACGTGGCGCGGCTGGCGCTCATCGAGGAGTTGCAGCGCCAGGGGATGACGCTGGCGGCGATCGAGCGGTACCTGCGGCAGCTGCCGTCCGACCTGTCCCCGCACGACCTGGCGATCCACCGGGCGGTGGTCGCGTCCTGGGCGCCGGACGCCGTGGAGACGCTCTCCCTCGCCGAGCTGGAGCGGCGGGCGGGGCGGGCGCTGTCCGAGCGGGACATGGAGCGCCTGGGGGCGCTGGGCGTCCTCGCGGCGGACGACGAGGCGGAGGCCTTCCGCGTCGACTCCGGCCTGCTGCGGCTCGGGCTGGAGCTGCTGGACGTGCCGCTGTCGCAGGAGGTGATCCTCGCGGCGCGCGGGGTGCTGACGGAGCACTCGCGCGCCGCGGCCCGTGAACTCGCCCGGCTCTTCCGCGGCGAGGTGGCCGAGCGAGACACCCGCGATGTGCGGGACCTGTCGGCTCACATGCACCCGCTGGTGGTGCAGGCGCTGCTGACGACCTTCCAGCGCACGCTGCGCGAAGAACTGAGCGAGTGGATCAAGGGATCGGGAGCGGGCTGAGCCCGTGATGCGCTCGCCCCGCTCCCTGATCCGGCCCGATCCGGCCTGATCCGAACGGAAGACCCTAGTCCGTGAAGCGCTCGCCCCGCTCCGCCTTCTCGACCAGCAGCGCGGGCGGGGTGAAGCGGTCGCCGTAGCGCTCGGCGAGTTCGCGGGCGCGGGCCACGAAGGCGGGCAGGCCGACGCCTGCCCCGGCGCCGCCGTCGTAGCCGTTGATGTACTGGAGCACCCCGCCGGTCCAGCCGGGGAAGCCGATGCCGAGGATGGAGCCGATGTTGGCGTCGGCCACGGAGGTCAGCACCCCCTCCTCCAGCAGGCGCACGGTGTCCAGCGCCTCGGCGAAGAGCATGCGCTCCTGCATGTCCCGGAACGGGATCTCGTGCCCGGGCCGGGTGAAGTGCTCGCGCAGGCCCGGCCAGAGCCCGGCGCGCCTGCCGTCCTCGGTGTAGTCGTAGAACCCGGCGCCGCCGCTGCGGCCGGGGCGCCCGAACTCGTCGATCATGCGGTCGATGACGGCCTCGGCCGGGTGCGCGACCCAGGTGCCGCCGGCCTCCTCGACGGCCCGCTTGGTCTCGCTGCGGATCTTGCGCGGCAGGGTGAGGGTCAGCTCGTCCATCAGGGAGAGGACCTTGGCCGGGTAGCCGGCCTGGGCGGCGGCCTGTTCCACGGAGGCGGGCTCGATGCCCTCGCCGACCATGGCGACGCCCTCGTTGATGAAGTGGCCGATCACCCGGGAGGTGAAGAAGCCGCGCGAGTCGTTGACGACGATCGGGGTCTTGTTGATCTGCCGGACGAGGTCGAAGGCGCGGGCGAGGGCCTCGTCGCCGGTACGCTCGCCCTTGATGATCTCGACGAGCGGCATCTTGTCGACCGGCGAGAAGAAGTGCAGTCCGATGAAGTCGGCCTGGCGCTGCACGCCCTCGGCGAGGGTGGTGATGGGCAGCGTGGAGGTGTTGGAGCACAGGAGCGCGTCGGGCGCCACGACCGACTCGATCTCCTGGAAGACCTTGTGCTTGAGCGCGGTGTCCTCGAAGACCGCCTCGATCACCGCGTCGCAGCCCGCGAGGTCGGCGGCGTCGGCGGTGGGGGTGATCCGGGCGAGCAGCGCGTCCGCCTTCTCCTGGCTGGTGCGGCCCTTGGCGACGGCCTTGGCGCACAGCTTCTCGGAGTAGCCCTTGCCCTTGAGCGCGGCCTCCAGGGAGACGTCCTTGAGGACGACCTCGATGCCTGCGCGGGCGCAGGAGTAGGCGATGCCGGCGCCCATCATGCCCGCGCCGAGCACCGCGACCTTGCGGACCTGGCGGGGCTCGACGCCCTTGGGCCGGTTGGCGCCGGAGTTGACCGCCTGGAGGTCGAAGAAGAACGCCTGGATCATGTTCTTGGCGGTCTGCCCGGTGACCAGCTCGGTGAAGTAGCGGGTCTCGATGGTGCTCGCGGTCTCGAAGTCGACCTGGGCGCCCTCGACGGCCGCGGCCATGATGCTGCGCGGCGCCGGGTAGGGGGCGCCGCCCGTCTGCTTGCGCAGGTTGGCCGGGAAGGCGGGCAGGTTGGCGGCGAACTTCGGGTTGGCCGGCGTGCCACCCGGGATCCGGTGGCCGGGGACGTCCCAGGGCTGCCGGGACTCGGGGTGGGCGTCGATGAAGGCGCGGGCCTTGGCCAGCATCTCCTCGCGGGTCTCGGCCACCTCGTGGACCAGGCCGTTCTCCAGGGCGCGCCGCGGGTTGTACTGGGTGCCCTGGAGCAGCACCTTCAGCAGCGCGTCGGTGATGCCCATCAAGCGCACGGTGCGGGTGACGCCGCCGCCCGCGGGCAGCAGGCCGAGGGTGACCTCGGGCAGGCCGATCCTGGAGCCGGGGGCGTCCAGCGCGATGCGGTGGTGGGAGGCGAGCGCGATCTCGTAACCGCCGCCCAGGGCCGCGCCGTTGATGGCGGCGACGACCGGCTTGCCGAGGGTCTCGATGCGGCGCAGCGCGGTCTTGATCTCGGTCGCGGCGTCGAAGACGTCCTGGGCGTCCCGCGGACCGGCCTTGATCATGTCCTTGAGGTCGCCGCCGGCGAAGAAGGTCTTCTTGGCGGAGGTGTAGACGATGCCCCGGATGGAGTCCTTCTCGGCCTCCGCGCGTGCGGCGATCGCCGTGATGGAGGCCCGGAAGGCCTGGTTCATGGTGTTCGCGGACTGGTCGGGGTCGTCCAGGACCAGGGTCACGACACCGGTGTCGTCCTGCTCCCAGCGGATGGTGGTGCTCTCGGTCATGTGAGTCGTCTCCGTTGAAGTGGCTTGTTTCCGCGGGGAGTTCAGATGCGCTCGATGATGGTGGCGATGCCCATGCCGCCGCCCACGCACAGGGTGGCGAGGCCGTAGCGCTTGTCCTGGCGCTCCAGTTCGTCCACGAGGGTGCCGAGGATCATGGCGCCGGTCGCGCCGAGCGGGTGGCCCAGCGCGATGGCGCCGCCGTTGACGTTGACCTTGTCCAGCGAGATGCCCATGTCCTTGACGAAGCGCAGCACGACGGCGGCGAACGCCTCGTTGATCTCGACCAGGTCGATGTCGTCGATGGTCAGGCCCGCCTTGGCGAGGGCCTTTCGGGTGGCGGGGGCCGGGCCGGTGAGCATGATGGTGGGCTCGGAGCCGGAGACGGCGGCGGAGACGATCCGGGCGCGCGGGGTGAGGCCGTAGCGCTCGCCGACCTCCTTGGAGCCGATCGCGACCAGCGAGGCGCCGTCCACGATGCCCGAGGAGTTGCCCGCGTGGTGGACGTGGTCGATCTTCTCCACCCAGTGGTACTTCTGGAGCGCCACGGCGTCGAAGCCGCCGAGTTCGCCGATGTCCGCGAAGGACGGCTTGAGCCCCGCGAGGGAGTCGGCGGTGGTGCCGGGGCGCGGGTGCTCGTCGTGGTCGAGGACGACCAGTCCGGCGCGGTCCTTGACGGGGACGACCGAGCGGGCGAAGCGGCCCTCCTTCCAGGCGGTGGCGGCGCGCTCCTGGGACAGGGCCGCGTACTCGTCCACGTCCCGCCGGCTGAAGCCCTCGATGGTGGCGATCAGGTCGGCGCCGATGCCCTGGGGCACGAAGTTGACGGCCAGGTTGGTCATCGGGTCGTTGAACCAGGCGCCGCCGTCGGAGGCCATCGGCACCCGTGACATGGACTCCACGCCGCCCGCGAGGACCAGGTCCTCCCAGCCGGAGCGGACCTTGGCGGCGGCCAGGTTGACGGCTTCGAGACCCGAGGCGCAGAAGCGGTTCTCCTGGACGCCCGCCACGGTGTCCGGCAGCCCGGCGGCGATGGCGGCGATCCGGGCGATGTCGGAGCCCTGGTCGCCGACCGGGCCGACGACGCCGAGCACGATGTCGTCGACGGCGGCCGGGTCCAGGTCCGGGAAGCGGTCGCGGATCTCGTGGATGAGGCCGACGACCAGGTCGATGGGCTTGGTGCCGTGCAGGGCGCCGTTCGCCTTGCCGCGGCCGCGCGGGGTGCGGATCGCGTCGTACACGTACGCTTCGGTGCTCACTGGTGTGCCTTTCGGGAGGGTCGGCCGAGCGGGGTTCGGTGGTCGTCGGGTCGGTGGGCCCGGTCGTCGGCCGGGGCGGGCCCGTCGCCGTCGGCGAGTGCGGGCACGTCCCAGTCGCGGGCCACCGCCTCGGTGTCGGCGCCGGGCAGCGCCGGGCCGGTGCGGACGGCGGCGGGGGTGGCTAAGAAGCGGGGGGCGGGGGCCGGCTGGGTGAGGCCCGCGTGCTCGGTGAAGGTGCCGCGGGCGGCCAGGTGCGGGTGGTGCGGGGCCTCGCGCAGTGAGAGTACGGGGGCCACGCAGGCGTCGGTGCCCTCGAACACGGCGGTCCACTCCGCCCGGGTGCGGGCGCGGAAGCGGTCGGCGATCCGGGCCCGCAGTTCGTCCCAGCGGCTGAGGTCGCCGCGCGCGTCCAGCAAGTCCGCCAGGTCCAGCAGGCGCAGGAACTGCTCGGAGAACCGGTCCTCCAGGGCGCCGACGGCCATGTGTCCGCCGTCAGCGGTCTCGTAGGTGCCGTAGTAGGGGCAGCCGCCGTCGAGGAGGTTGGCGCCGCGCCGGTCCTGCCAGGCGCCGGCGGAGAGCATGCCGTGGATCATCGCGGACAGGTGGGCGGTGCCGTCCACGATGGCGGCGTCCACGACCTGGCCGGTGCCGGTGGCGCGCGCGTGGTGCAGCGCGGCGAGGACGCCGACGACCAGGTAGAGCGAGCCGCCCGCGTAGTCGCCGAGGAGGTTGGCGGGCACGGCCGGGGGTTCGCCGGGGCGGCCGATCAGGCCGAGGGCGCCGGTGACGGCGATGTACGACACGTCGTGGCCCGCGCGCTCGGCGAGGGGGCCGTCCTGGCCCCAGCCGGTCATCCGGCCGTACACCAGGCGGGGGTTGCGGGCGTGGCACTCGGCCGGGCCGACCCCGAGGCGTTCGGCGACGCCCGGGCGGTAGCCCTCGACGAGGACGTCGGCGCGCTCGGCGAGGTCCAGGACGCGGGCGGCTCCGTCCGGGGACTTGAGGTCGAGCACCACCGAGCGCTTGTTGCGGTTGGTGACGTCGTGAGCGGGGTCGATGCCGAGGCCGGGGCCGCCGGGGCGGTCCACGCGGACCACGTCGGCGCCGAGGTCGGCCAGCAGCATGGCGGCGAACGGGCCCGGCCCGATGCCGGCCAGTTCGACCACGCGCACGCCGTGGAGCGGGCCCCGCGCTGCGGTGCTCATGCCGTCCCCCAAGTGTGTGACACAACTGATGTAACACCGGTGATGCTAGGAACGCGTTCCATCCGGCACAAGACCTGAACGAGCAAGCGCTTAGCCAAGTGCCCGTCCGGCCGGGGTCACCCGGTCCGGGGAGCGCACGGATCTCACGCTAGCCTCGGCCGCCGACGGCGGCGCGGGCTGCACGACCAAGGGGTGGCATGAACGGACTGCACAGCACGGAACGTCCCTATGACCTGGTGCTCTACGGTGCCACCGGCTTCGTCGGCGCCCTGACCGCGCGGTATCTCGCCGCGCACGCGCCGAAGGAACTGCGCTGGGCGGTGGCCGGCCGCGACGAGGCCCGGCTGCGGCGGCTGCGCGAGGAGCTGCCCGGCGGCGCGGACATCGGTGTGCTGCGCGCCGACGCGTCCGACCCGGCGGCCGTGCGCGAGCTGGCCGGGCGGGCGCGGGTGGTGGCCACGACCGTGGGCCCCTACCTGCGGTACGGCGAGGAACTGGTGGCCGCCTGCGCGGACGCCGGGACCGACTACCTGGACCTCACCGGCGAGCCGGAGTTCGTGGACCTGATGTACGTGCGGCACGACGCCCGCGCGCGGGAGACCGGCGCGCGGCTGGTGCACGCCTGCGGCTTCGACTCCGTACCCCATGACCTCGGCGCGTACTTCACGGTGCGGCAGCTGCCCGAGGGCGTGCCGCTGCGGGTGGACGGCTATGTGACGGCCGACGCGGCCTTCTCCGGCGGCACCCTGGCCTCGGCGCTCGACCAGTTCGCGCGGGGACGGCAGTTGCTCGCCGCCGCGCGCGAACGGGCCCGGCACGAGCCCCGGTTGCCCGGGCGCCGGGTGAGCGCGCCGACCGGGGCGCCGCGGTTCGCCCCGGAGGTCGGCGCGTGGGCGGTGCCGCTGCCCACCGTCGACCCGCGGATCGTGAGCCGTTCGGCGCGGGCCCTGGAGCGCTACGGCCCCGACTTCCGCTACCGGCACTTCGCCGCCGTCCGGCATCTGCCGGTCGCCCTCGGCGGGGTCGCCGCCGTCGGCGCGCTCGCGGCGGCCTCCCAGCTTCCGCCCGCCCGCCGCTGGTTGTCGGACCGGCTGCGGCCGGGCGAGGGGCCGAGCGCGGAGAAGCGGGCGAAGAGCTGGTTCAGAGTGCGCTTCGTCGGCGAGGGCGGCGGGCGCCGCGTCCTGACCGAGGTGGCGGGCGGCGACCCCGGCTACGACGAGACCGCCAAGATGTTCGCCGAGGCGGCGCTGTGCCTCGTCTTCGACGACCTCCCGCCGACGTCCGGCCAGGTGACCACGGCGCAGGCGATGGGCGACGCGCTCACCGGGCGGCTGCGGGCCGCGGGGATCGGGTTCCGGGTGGTGGCGCGGCGGTAGCCGGCCGGCCCGCCCGGCACCTCTCCCCTGGTTTGAGACTTCCGGCCCGTCCAGGGCGTGCCCTGCGGGCCCGTCGCCGCAGAAGTCTCACCGGGCACGTCAATGAGACGATTGAGACCCAGGCCGGTGGAGCCCAAGGAGGCGCGGGAACCGTGAAGTTCGTGCTCGAAGTGACCGTGGACGAGAACGCCCCGGCGCCGGAGCGGGCCGCCGAGCTGGGGCGGATCCTGCGCTACTGGGGCGGCAATCTGCACCACTACGCGCTGGAGCCGGGCGACGGCTCGGCCGTGTACGACTCCGGGTATCAGGAGGTCGGCGCCTGGCGGGTCACGGCGTCCTGAGCGGCCGGACGGGTTGTCGCCTCCCGCAGGGCCCGGCGGCACAGGGCGTCGGCGCGCCGGGTGGTCTCCGGGAGGCGGTAGGCCGGGGTGAGGGCCAGGGTGTGCGCCACCGCGTTGTCCAGGCTCACCCGGTGGCCGACCGAGACGAAGACCGGCTTGACGCGGTCCCGGGTGCGCAGGGCCCGGCCGACCTCCTCGGCGCCGGCGAGCAGCGGCGCCGAGCTGCCCCGGGCGGGGGCGGGGTCCTCGTAGGTGAAGGTGAACGGGTTCTTGGCGACGCCGATGGTGGGAAGACCCGTGAGCACGCCGAGGTGGCTCGCCAGGCCGAAGCGGCGCGGATGGGCCAGCCCGTAGCCGTCGCACACCACCAGCCCGGGCGGGCACGGCAGGGCGTCGAGGGCGGCCAGCACCGTGGGGATCTCCCGGAAGGCGAGCAGTCCGGGCACATAGGGGAAGGACACCGGGCCGACGGCGGTGGCCTCGGCCACCACCTCCAGGGTGGCCGCGTCCAGGACGACGGCCGCCGCGGCGACCAGGTCGCGCTCGTCGTCGTAGGCCACGTCGACCCCGGTCACCCGGCCGCTGCCGGGCGGCGGCCCCGGCTCGTCCAGCACCACCCGGTCCCGCAGCTCGTCCTGGACCGCGCGGGCCTCCTCCTCGGTCGCGGGCCGGCCCGCCGGTATGCCTGGGGTCGTCATGACGGCCGACTCTAACGCCTGTCACCGGGGGCGGCCGCCGGGGTAGGCTCGCGATCATGTTCGTACTGGAACTGACCTACACCAAGCCCCTCGACGCCGTGGACGCCCTGCTCGCCGAGCACGTGGCGTGGCTGGAGGAGCAGTACGAGAAGGGCGTCTTCCTGGCCTCGGGCCGCAAGGAGCCGCGCGACGGCGGGGTGATCCTGGCCGTGGCCGAGGACCGCGCCCGCGTCGAGGAGGTGGTGGCGAGCGACCCGTTCACCCTGGGCGGCGTGTGCACGTACCGGGTGACCGAGTTCATCGCCACCAAGACCGCCCCCGAACTGGCCCGGTACCGGCAGACCCTCGGCTGAGCCGCCCTTCCCGGCTCCCGGCGTCAGCCCTTCTTGGACTTCAGCGCGCGCTGCAGCTCGTCCTTGTTCATGTGCGAGCGGCCCTCGATGCCGCGCTGCCTGGCCTCGTTGTACAGCTGGTCGCGGGTCGGGCCGTGCGAGCCGACCCGGTTGCCCGACCGCTGGCCGCCGCGCCTGCCGGACGACATGTCCTGCGTCGACGTGCGGCTGGCGGTCTTCGACTCGCCGGCGCGGGCGCGTTCCTTGTTGACGGTCCGTGCGGCGATCTCCTTCGCGCGTCCCTCGCTCTCGCCCCGGTCCTGCGCGCTCTCCTTGATGTGCTCGTACTGGCGTTCGCGCTTGGGGCTGGAACCGGCTGGCATGATCGCTCCTTTCCGCTGTGACGCCGCCACGAGTACCCGGCTCGCGGTGCGCCTACCTCACCGTTCCAGCCGGGCCACCCTGCCCTGCTCGCCGGCCGCCCAGCAGCCGAGGTCGGGGGTGCAGGACACGGTGTCGTACGAGCCGGTGTCGATGGTGCGCCAGGTCCGGCCGCCGTCGGTGGTCAGATCGGTGCCGGTGGGGCCCACGGCGAGCGCGGCCGAGCGGCTGTGCGGAAGCCAGGCGACCGCGGAGCGGTAGCCGGGCGGGGGCGTGGCGGCGGGCTGCCAGCTGCGGCCGCCGTCGGCGGTGACGGCGGCGGCGCGGGGCGAGGGCTGGTCCGCGCGGTAGTCGCCGCCGACCGCGAGGCCGTGGGCGCGGTCACGGAACGCGAGGGCGAAGACGCCGCGGGCCGGATCGCCGGCCGGGACCGGGGTGTCGGCGGCGGTCCAGGTCAGGCCCCGGTCGGCGGAGTGCAGGACGCGGGCGCGGGCGCCGCCGCCGGTGGCCGCCCAGGCGTCCCTGGTGCCGGAGGTGACCAGGCACTGCCCGCTCGCCGCGAAGCCCGCCTCGCCGTCCAGGGCGGGCGGCATGCCGGACGCGGGCAGCAGCCGCCAGGAGCGGCCGCCGTCGTCGGTGGCGAGGACGCGGAACCTGCCGTCCACCGGGTCGCCCAGCGCCAGGCCGTGGCGGCGGTCGAAGAAGGCGAGGCAGTCGTAGAACGCGTTCGGGTCGGTGTTGCGGAAGGACTCGGTCCAGGTCGCCCCGCCGTCGTCGGTGCGGTACACCCGGGACGCCTCGCCCTCGCCGATGGCCAGCACCACCGCGTGCCGGGCGTCGAAGGCCTCGACGTCCCGGAACTCCAGGCCGGCCGCGCCGGGCGGGGAGACGTCACGCCAGGTCGAGCCGCCGTTCCGGGTGAGCAGGACGGTGCCCGCGGTGCCGGCCAGCCAGGCGGTGCGCCGGTCCACGGCGGCGAGGCCCCGGAAGCGCACCCGCGGGGTGCCGGGGTCCTTCACAGCCCAGTGCACGCCCTGCCGTCCCGGCTGTCCGAGCGCCTGCGCCGAGGGGACGGTCAGCGCGGCGAGCGCCGCCCCGCACGCGACTCCCGCCGCCACCAGCCTGCCCGTGCGTCGCGTCCGTCCCGTGCCCCGCGTGCTCCCCATGCGCCTCATGGCGGGCGAAGCTAGCCGACCGCCGGGGCGCCGTCCAGAGGGCCAACTGCCGCGCGCCGTACGGCGGCAGTGTCCCGCCCGCCGTGTGCATGAACGCGGTGACCGAGGTCACTCGTACACCAGGTGCACGCCCCGGCCGATTCCGTCGTCTCATCCAGTGCCGGGTGTCACACCAGGACGCAGTCCAGCCGTCACGAGGGAGCAAGGCGTTGTCCACCGTCATCGAGCAGCTCGTAGAGGCCCGTCTCGTCGCCGCCGCACCGCGCATGCCGAACATTCCCGCCACGCTGCGCTACGACCGCAGCGACCCGTTCGCCGTGCGGATGACCTTCCCGGCCCCGGCCACCCTGGAGGGGGTCGAAGTGTGCTGGACCTTCGCCCGCGAACTGCTCGCCGCCGGGCTGGAGAGCCCGGAGGGGCACGGGGACGTGCGGGTGCGGCCGTACGGCTACGACCGCGTCGTCCTGGAGTTCCACGCCCCGGAGGGCACCGCGGTCATCCATGTCCGCGCGGCCGAGATACGCCGCTTCCTGGAGGCCGCCGACGCACTGGTACCGGCCGGCCTCGAACACCTCCAGCTCGACCTGGACGGCGCTCTGGCGGACCTGATGCGGGACAGTCGGTAACGGGAGCGGCCCGCCACGGGGTGCGGTCGGCCGTGCCACCCGTAAATCGCGTTGACTGCCGTCCGGCCTGCTCCTACCGTTTACCTCGGTTCTGTTGCCGTCGATCGGAGAAGGACGTTGCTCGTCTGAGGTTCGGAGACACCGCGTCGCACCGGTGAGGTGTGCGTGGCGTACGACCTCGGCGTTCGAGCCGTCCTCCGGCACAGGGCCTTTTCTTCTGCACGGCCTCCGGATGGTCCCTCGGTTCCGCCTCGCGGTGTCCCCACACGCGCCCACCGAACCGCAACCACCCCGCGAGGCATCCATGTCATCTTCCCTCACCTGCACGTCCCTCTCCTTCGCCTGGCCCGACGGCACCACCGTGTTCGACGGACTCGACCTCGCCTTCGGCCCCGGCAGGACCGGGCTCGTCGGCGCCAACGGAACCGGCAAATCGACCCTGTTGAAGCTGCTGACCGGTGAACTCGTCCCGGCCGACGGCACGATCAAGGTCCAGGGCGAGATCGGCCACCTGCCGCAGAACGTCACCCTGGACACCGCCCTCCGTGTCGACCAGGCCCTCGGCATCGCCGAGCGCCGGGCCGCGCTGCACGCCATCGAGGCGGGCGACGTGACCGAGGAGCACTTCGAGACCGTCGGCGACGACTGGGACGTGGAGGAGCGCGCCCTGGTCACCCTCGGCGAACTCGGCCTCGGCCACATCGGGCTGGACCGCACCGTCGGCGAGGTGTCCGGCGGCGAGTCGGTGCTGCTGCGGCTGGCCGCGCTGCTGCTGCGCCGCCCGGACGTGCTGCTCCTTGACGAACCCACCAACAACCTCGACCTGCACGCGCGTCGCCGCCTCCACCAGGCCGTCGCCGCCTGGCCCGGGGTGCTGGTCGTGGTCAGCCACGACCGCGAACTCCTCGACCTGGTCGACCAGATCGCGGAGCTGCGCGCCGGAGAGGTCGCCTGGTACGGCGGCAACTTCACGGCGTACGAGCAGGCGCTGGCCGTGGAACAGGAGGCGGCCGAACGGATGATGCGGGTCGCCGAGGCCGACGTGCGCAAACAGAAACGCGAACTGGCCGACGCGCAGGTCAAGTTGGCCCGGCGCAAGCGGTACGGACAGAAGATGTGGGAGTCGAAGCGCGAGCCGAAGATCGTGATGGGGGCCCGCAAGCGCGCGGCCCAGGAGTCGGCGGGCAAGCACCGCATCATGCACGAGGAACGGCTCGCCGAGGCCCGCGAGCGCCTGGACGAGGCGGCGGACGCGGTGCGGGACGACGACGAGATCCGCGTCGAGCTGCCGTACACCGCCGTACCGCCCGGCCGGCAGGTGCTCACCCTGGAGGGCCTGGAGACGGCGTACGGCGCGCGGGTCGAGGGGGTCCTCGACCTGCGCGGCCCGGAACGGATCGCGCTGGTCGGCCGCAACGGCTCCGGGAAGACCACGCTGCTGCGTACGGTCGCCGGGGAGCTGGCACCGGTGGCGGGCACGGCGACGGCGCACGTCCCGCTGCGGTTCCTGCCCCAGCGGCTGGACGTGCTGGACGACGAGCTGACGGTCGTCCAGAACGTGGCCCGGTTCGCGCCGGACGCCACCAACAACCGGATCCGCGCGCGGCTGGCCCGGTTCCTGTTCCGGGGCGCGCGCGCCGACCAGCGGGCGGGCACGCTGTCCGGCGGCGAGCGCTTCCGGGCCGCGCTGGCCGCGCTGATGCTCGCCGAACCGGCGCCCCAGCTGCTCCTGCTGGACGAACCGACCAACAACCTCGACCTGGCGAGCGCCCGGCAGCTGACCTCCGCCCTGGAGTCGTACGAGGGCGCGCTGCTGGTGGCCAGCCACGACCTGCCGTTCCTGGAGTCGATCGGCATCACCCGGTGGCTGCTGATGGAGGACGGACGGCTGAGGGAGGTGGAGCCGGAAGAGGTCGGGTAGAGCCGGACCGGGCGCTCGGCGGCCCGTGCCCTCCCCCGGCGCCGGGGGCCGGCTGCCGAGCGTCGCCGGCCCGCGGGGCGGCACGCCGCCCGGACCGGCGGCCCGGCGACGGCCGAAGCGGCGGCCGGCGGTCGTCGGGGCCACGGGCCACGGGCGGGGGACGCGCTGTTGCGGCAGCGGTTTTGTGCTGGGCCCGGCGGGCTGCATGATGGCGGATCGGCGCCGGACGAACCCGGCGCAGGCACCGTGTTCCCGACCGGAAAGGCCCGTCGTGCCCAGCAAGAAGGCCCTCGTTCGCCGTCCCGGCCCCCGTCTGGCCGACGGACTGGTCACGCACGTCGAGCGGGAGCCGGTCGATGTCGCGCGGGCCGTCGAGCAGTGGGAGGCGTACGTCGGGACGCTGCGGGCGCACGGCTGGGAGACCATCGAGGTCGAACCGGCCGACGACTGCCCGGACTCGGTGTTCGTGGAGGACACCGTCGTCGTCTTCCGCAACGTCGCGCTGATCACCCGGCCCGGCGCCGCCGCCCGGCGCCCGGAGACCGCCGGGGTGGAGGAGGCGGTGGCCCGCCTCGGCTGCTCGGTGAACTGGATATGGGAGCCGGCCACCCTGGACGGCGGCGACGTCCTGAAGGTCGGCGACACGCTCTACGTGGGCCGCAGCGGACGCACCGACGCGGCCGGGGTGCAGCAGCTGCGGGCCGTGTTCGAGCCGTTGGGCGCCCGGGTGGTGGCCGTGCCGGTGAGCAAGGTGCTGCATCTGAAGTCGGCCGTGACCGCGCTGCCGGACGGCACGGTGCTGGGACACATCCCGAGGGTGGACCGGCCCTCGCTCTTCCCCGGGTTCCTCTCGGTGCCCGAGGAGTCCGGCGCGCAGGTGGTGCTGCTCGGCGGGCACAAGCTGCTGATGGCGGCGAGCGCCCCGAGGACCGCCGAACTGCTGACCGATCTCGGCCACGAGGTGGTGACGGTGGACATCGGCGAGTTCGAGAAGCTGGAGGGCTCGGTGACCTGCCTCTCCGTGCGCCTGCGGGAGCTGTACGCCTGACCGGGTGACACCTATCCGCCGGCGGCCCCGGGACCGGCGCGCCCCGGAGCCGTTCCGCGTCCCTGACGGTGTGTCGTCCCCGCTGGTCCGGGCGCTTTTACGGCGACTTAACCTACGGTTTCGTAACCTACGGTCTCGTAGCTTACGATCACGTAGGTTTCCCGGCACCGCTCGCCGGTACCCGTGTTTGTGCTCTCCTTCGTTCGGCGTCCCCCTGGAGTTCCCGTGACCATTGCCTCTCCCCACCTCGGCAGCCCGACCGCCTGGACCGACGCCCGGCTGTTGTACGCGCTGGAGGAAGTGGTGGAAAGGGAGTTGAACCGGCATCTGCGGGCCGCGAAGGACTGGATGCCGCACGAGTACGTGCCCTGGGGCGACGGGCGCAACTTCCCGGCCTTCTTCGAGGACGGCGAGGCGTGGGCGAAGGACCAGTCCAAGGTGACGGACATCGGCCGCACCGCCCTGGTGGTCAACCTGCTGACCGAGGACAACCTGCCCAGCTACCACCACGAGATCGCCAGCCTCTTCGGCCGCGACGGCGCCTGGGGCACCTGGGTGCACCGGTGGACGGCGGAGGAGGGCCGGCACGGCATCGTGATGCGGGACTACCTGCTCGCCTCCCGCGCGGTGGACCCGGATCAGCTGGAGCGCTTCCGCATGGCGCACATGAGCGAGGGCTTCGAGTCCGACAACGGGCACTCGATGCTGCACTCGATCGCCTACGTCGCCTTCCAGGAGCTGGCCACCCGGATCTCGCACCGCAACGCCGGCCACCAGTCCGGTGACCCGGTGTGCGACCGCATGCTCTCCCGGATCGCGACCGACGAGAACCTGCACATGGTGTTCTACCGCAATCTGCTCCAGGCGGCGTTCGAGCTCGCGCCCGACCCGACCATGCAGGCGGTGCGGGACGTGGTCGTCGGCTTCCGGATGCCCGGACACGGCATCCCCGGCTTCGAGCGGGCCGCCGCGCAGATGGCGATCGGCGAGGTCTACAACCTGCGCATCCACCACGACGACGTACTCCAGCCGGTGCTGCGCTACCTGAAGGTGATGCAGCTCGACGGCCTCGGTCCGCAGGGGCGCCAGGCCCAGGAGGAACTCGGTCTGTTCATGGGCGGCCTGGACGAGGAGGCCGGCCGCTTCGACGAGAAGCTGGCGGCGCGCAAGGCACGGATGGCGGCGCGGGCCGCGGGGCACTGACGGCACGGAGCGCGCGCGGCGCGGCGTCGACCGCGGGGCGCTGACCGCGGGGCACTGACCGCGCGGGGCGTGCGGCGCGGACGGCACGGACCTGGCCGGTGGGGCGGGCCGCCGGGGGTGAGGGCGGTCCGCTGCGGGGGGGGTCAGCCCGAGGTGCGGCGCAGGGCGAGGCGCTCCTTCTCGGACAGACCGCCCCAGACGCCGAAGCGTTCGTCGTTGGTCAGCGCGTAGTCCAGGCAGGCCGAGCGCAGGTCGCACATCCCGCAGATGCGCTTCGCCTCGCGCACCGAGCTGCCCGGCTCGGGAAAGAAGAAGTCCGGGCCGGTCTGCGCGCACAGGGCCTGCGCCTGCCAGGTCTCGTCGGCCGGGGTGATCGTGTCGAAGTGCATGGCCAGGATCGTGCCCCGCGGCGAAAAACGTTCGATCAACGCGCGCTCAACGCGGTCGTCGGGGCCTCCGGCCGACCCGATGATGCTCCCCGGTGCCCGGCGGGCGCACGGCGGCGCGCGGAAACATCGAAAACTCTGGGAACAGGCCCGGTCACCCGAGGTGAGGGCGGGCCGTGCGGCGGCCGGCGGTCTTCCGGCGGCGGTCGCCGGCGGGCGGTGCCAGACTCGGCAGTGCAGCGGACGGCACCCTTCGAGGAGGGCTCCATGCTCACCACCGATTTCGTCGACGGCGCCCCGAACTGGCTCGACATCGGCGCGCCCGACATCGACGGCGCGTGCTCCTTCTACGGCGGTCTGTTCGGCTGGCGGTTCCGGTCGGCGGGGCCGGACGCCGGCGGTTACGGCTTCTTCCAGCTGGACGGGCGGACCGTCGCCGGCGGCATGCGGACCGAGCCCGGCCAGGGCCCGCCGTCCTGGACGCTGTACTTCCGCAGCGAGGACGCGCGGGCCACCGCGCAGGCGGCCCAACAGGCCCATGGCAGGGTGCTGTTCGGTCCGGTCGACGTGCTGGGCCAGGGACACATGGCGGTCCTCTCCGACCAGGCGGGCGCGACGTTCGGGATCTGGCAGCCCGGCGAGACCAGCGGGGTGGAGGTGGCGAACGCGCCGGGCGCGCTGTGCTGGGCCGAGCTGCACACCCCGGACATCGCGGCGGCGGCCGCCTTCTACCGCCGCGTCCTCGGCCTGGAGACCTCCGGCGTGCCGTTCCCGGGCGGCACCTACACCTGCGTCAACCCGGGCGGCGCCGGGGAGGACGCGATGTTCGGCGGGATGGTGCCGCTGGCCCGACCGGAGGACGAGCCCTACTGGCTGCCGTACTTCGAGGTCGAGGACGCGGACGCCGTCGCGGCCGAGGCGCTGCGGCTCGGCGGGACGCTCGTGGTGCCGCCGGCCACGATCGAACGGGTGGGCCGCATGGCGACGCTCGCCGATCCGTACGGGGCGCGGTTCGCGGTGATCAAGAGCGCGGGCGCGCGGGAGTGAACGCCGGTCAGGCGGACGCGCGCCGTATCAGCGTGGTCGGCAGGATCACGCCGGACGGCGGGGCGCCCGGCCGCCCGCCGTCGGTGCCGTCGGCGGCGACGCCCCCGGTGGTCCTCCGGGTGGCGGCGCCGTCCACCAGCAGCCGGGCCATCAGGCGGCCCATCCGCTCGATGTCCTGACGGACGGTGGTCAGCGGCGGGTCGGACTCCTCGGCGAGCGGCAGCATGTCGTCGAAGCCGACCACGGCCACGTCCTGCGGTACCCGCAGGCCCCGCTCCCGCAGGACGCGCAGGGCGCCCAGCGCGGTCAGGTCGTTCGCGGCGAACACGGCGTCCACGTCGGGGCGGCGGGCGAGGAGTTCCCGCATGGCCCGTTCCCCGCCGGCCGGGGTGAAGTCGCTCTCCACGACCAGCGCGGGATCGGCCCCGCCGGCCGTCTCGGCCACGACGTCCCGGTAGCCGTCGAGCCGGTCCACCGCCGAGGTCTGGTCCAGGGCGCCGGTGAGGTGCGCGATCCGGGTGCGGCCGAGGGCCGCGAGATGGCGTACGGCGGTCCGGGCGCCGCCCCGGTTGTCGCAGTCCACGTACACCGCCGTACCGGTGCCGTCCCGCCAGCCGGGCCGGCCGCCGAACACGGTCGGCACCCCGGCGTCGTGGATCAGCCGGGGCAGCGGGTCGTCCAGGTGCAGGGAGAAGACCAGCGCCCCGTCGACATGGCCCCCGGCGAGGTACCGGGCCACCCGCGTGTGGTCGTCGCGGCCCTCGGTGAGCAGCAGCACCAACTGGTTGTCGCAAGCGGTCAGTTCCTTGCTGATGCCGCGCAGCTGGAGGGCGAAGAAGGGGTCGGTGAAGACGCGGGTCTCGGGTTCGGCGATGACGACCGCGACGGCGTCGTGCCGTTTGGTGACGAGGCTGCGCGCCGCCTGGTTGGGGACGTAGCCCAGTTCCTCGACGGCCCGCCGGACCCGCTCGGCCAGCGGTTCCCGCACGCCGGAGCCGCCGTTGACCACCCGCGACACGGTGGCTCTGGACACCCCGGCCCGCGCGGCCACGGCCTCCAGCGTGGGACGCGACACTGCGTCGGACACAGGGGGACTCCTCATCGGCCGGCTGCCGACCAGGATAACGAGGGCCACCGCGCCGGTGGTCGAGGGGGCCGTACCGGTGCGGCACCGTCAGGACGGCTCCCGGCGGGCCCGGCTCGGCTGGACGCGTTTGGGCTCGCCGGGCATCTTCGGGTACTCCGGCGGATACGGCAGGTCGCCGAGACCGTGGTCGTGCTCGTCACGGCGGGCCAGCTCCAGCAACGCGTCCAGTGAATGGGCCCGTTCCTCCATGCCGGCGTGTACGTCCCCGAGTTCCTCGAACCGGGCCGGCATGGTGGCGAGGTCGAAGTCGGTGGGGTGCACGGAGTCGATCTCGTCCCAGCGCAGCGGTGCGGAGACCGTCGCTTGCGGGCGGGGCCGTACCGAGTAGGCGGAGGCGATGGTGCGGTCGCGGGCGGTCTGGTTGTAGTCGAGGAAGATGCGCTTGCCGCGCTCCTCCTTCCACCACTTGATGGTGACCTGCTCGGGCATCCGCCGTTCCATCTCCCGGCCGACGGCGATCGCGGCACGCCGTACCTGGGTGAAGGTCCAGCGCGGTTCGATGGGCACGAAGACGTGCAGGCCCCGGCCACCGGAGGTCTTGGGCCAGCCGCGCAGCCCGCCGAACTCGTCGAGGACGGCGCGCAGTTCATGGGCGGCGCGGACGGCGTCGGCGAAGTCGGTGCCCGGCTGCGGGTCCAGGTCGATGCGCAGTTCGTCGGGGTGGTCGACGTCACCGGCCCGCACCGGCCAGGGGTGGAAGGTGAGGGTGCCGTACTGGGCGGCCCACACCACCGCAGCCTCCTCGGTGGGGCACATCTCGTCGGCGCTGCGGCCGCTCGGGAAGGTGATGTGCGCGGTGGGGATCCAGTCGGGCATGCCCTTGGGGGCGCGTTTCTGGAAGAACCACTCGCCCTCGATGCCGTCCGGGTGGCGTTCCAGGGTGGTGGGGCGATCGCGCAGGGCGCGCAGGATGCCGGGGCCGACCGCGATGTAGTACCGCGCGAGGTCCAGCTTGGTGAATCCCCGCTCCGGGAAGAACACCTTGTCCGGGCTGGACAGCCGTACGGTCCGCCCGGCCACCTCCAGTTCCACCGCATCAGCCATGCGGCCACCGTAGGCGCCCCCCGCGCGGCTCGCACACCGGGCGCACACGGGCGTGCGCGAGCAGAATCGGAGCCATGGAGCTGCCCGTCATGCCGCCCGTGAAGCCGATGCTCGCCAAGCCGGTGGCGAGGATCCCGCCGGGCATGCACTACGAGGCCAAGTGGGACGGGTTCCGCTCCATCGTGTTCCGCGACGGCGCCGAGGTCGAGCTGGGCAGCCGCACCGGCAAGACGCTGACCAGGTACTTCCCCGAGCTGGTCGAGGCGTTGCGGGAGCGGGTGCCGCCCCGGTGCGTGCTCGACGGGGAGATCGTGATCGCGCGCGGGGGGCGGCTGGACTTCGACGCGCTGACCGAGCGGATCCACCCGGCCGCCTCCCGGGTGCGGATGCTCGCGGAGAAGACCCCGGCCTCGTTCGTCGCCTTCGATCTGCTGGCGCTGGACGACCGGGCCCTGCTCGACGTGCCGCTCACCGATCGCCGGGCCCTGCTGGAGGAGGTCCTCGCCCAAGTCGCCGCGCCGGTGCACCTGGCGCCCGCGACCACGGACCTCGCGGTGGCCGAGCAGTGGTTCGATCGGTTCGAGGGGGCCGGTCTCGACGGGATCGTGGCCAAGCCGCTCGAGCTGCGCTACCTGCAGGACGAACGGGCCATGTTCAAGATCAAGCACGAGCGGACGGCGGACGTCGTGGTGGCCGGGTACCGCCTCCACAAGAGCGGCCCGGTGGTGGGCTCGCTGCTGCTGGGCCTGTACGACGACCGGGGCCGGCTCCAGCACGTGGGCGTGTCGGCCGCCTTCCCCATGAAGCGGCGCGCCGAACTGGTCGAGGAGCTGGCGCCGCTGCGGATGGACGACGTCGCCGGGCACCCGTGGGCGGCCTGGTCCGAGGAGGCCGCCCACGAGACCGCCCGGCTGCCGGGGGCGCCGAGCCGCTGGTCCGGGAAGAAGGACCTGTCCTGGGTGCCGCTGCGCCCGGAGCGGGTGGCCGAGGTCGCCTACGACCACATGGAGAACGGGCAGCGCTTCAGGCACACCGCCCGTTTCCGCCGCTGGCGACCCGACCGCACCCCCGGGAGCTGCACCTACGCCCAGTTGGAGGAGCCGGTGCGGTACGACCTCGGGGAGATCCTCGGCTCGAAGGGATGAGTCAGGGCTTCATGAGGACCTTGATCGCGCCGTCCTCCTTGCGCTGGAACATCTCGTAGGCGTGCGGCGCCTCGGACAGCGGCACCCGGTGCGTGGCGAAGTCCTCGACACCGAGCGGGTCCTCGTCGGTGAGGTACGGCATGATCTGGTCGCTCCAGCGGCGCACGTTGGCCTGCCCCATGCGCAGCTGGATCTGCTTGTCGAACAGGGTGAGCAGCGGCATCGGGTCGGCCATGCCGCCGTAGACGCCGCTGAGCGAGATGGTGCCGCCGCGCCGTACCAGGTCGATGGCCATGTGGAGGGCGCCGAGCCGGTCGACGCTGAAGCGTTCGGCGAAGGGCGCGGAGATCTTGCGCGGCAGGAGGGCGGTGGCCTGCTGGGCGAGCTTCGCGGCGGCGCTGCCGTGCGCCTCGGTGCCGACGGCGTCGATCACCGCGTCCGGGCCCCGGCCGCCCGTCGCCTCCTGGATCGCGTGGATCAGCGTCTTCTCGTCGTCGAAGGCCCTGAGGTCGTACGTCTTCACGCCCCGCCGGTTCGCCCGCGCGAGCCGTTCGGGCACCAGGTCGATGCCGAAGACCTGTTCCGCGCCGCGCGCCAGGGCGATCCGGCAGCTCATGTCGCCGATCGGGCCGAGGCCGAGGACCGCGACGCTGCCGCCGGGCGGGACGGACGCGTACTCGACGGCCTGCCAGGCGGTGGGCAGCACGTCGGAGAGGTAGACGAACCGGTCGTCCGGCGGGCCCTCGGGCACCTTCATCGGACCGAACTGCGCCTGCGGCACCCGCAGATACTCGGCCTGGGCGCCCGGCACCGCGCCGTACAGGCGGGTGTAGCCGAACAGGGCGGCTCCCATGCCCTCGCCGGTGACCTGGGTGGTCTCGCACTGGGTCGGCAGTCCGGTGTCGCACATGAAGCAGTGCCCGCAGGCGATCTGGAACGGCACCACGACACGGTCGCCGGGCCGCAGGTTCGTCACCTCCGAGCCCACCTCCTCCACGATGCCCATGGGCTCGTGGCCGAGGATGTCGCCCGGGGTCATGAACGGGGTGAGCACTTCGTACAGATGCAGGTCCGAGCCGCACAGCCCGCTGGAGGTGACGCGGATGACGGCGTCCGTGGGCTCCTCGATCCTCGGGTCTGGCACGTCCTCCACCCGCACGTCCCGCCTGCCCTGCCAGGTGACTGCCTTCATGGGGTCGCGCTCCCTTGGGTCGCATCGGTACGCACCGATGTATCCGTTTTGCGGTGGCCCCCGGGTACCCGTGGGTCACCGCGCCGAACCTCCTGGTGGGCGCGGTGCGGGTGCGTGGCGGGGCGCGGCCGGGTAGGACCGGAGTGCGCACGGGTCCGGTCGGCGAACGGGGGCGAGGGTGGACGGGAGACACGGTCCGGTCGGGGCCGCGGCGGCGGCGCTCGCCCTGGTCTGCGCCCTCGTGTCGGGGTGTGGCGGGCACGGCCGCGCCGAGATCCCGACGCCGCCGCCGACCGCCACCGCCGCGGGCGGTTCCCCGCTCGCCGTGAAGATCGACAATGTGCCGGGGGCGCGCCCGCAGACCGGGCTGGACGCGGCCGACGTGGTGTACGCGGAGCAGGTCGAGGGCGGCCTGAGCCGGCTGATGGCGGTGTACGCGAGCCGGCTCCCGCCCGTCGTCGGACCGGTGCGCAGCGCCCGGGAGTCCGATCTGGAGCTGCTCGGCCAGTTCCACCGGCCGTATCTGGCCTTCTCCGGCGCCCAGCGCAGGCTGCTGCCGCTGATCGACCGGGCCCCGCTGCGCCCCGAGCCCGCCGACCGGGCCCCCGCCGCCTACTACCGGGACGGCACCCGCGCGGCGCCGCACAACCTCTTCCTGCGCCCGGCGCGTCTGGTGCCCTCCGCACCGGGCAGGACCGCGCTGACCACGGGTTTCCGCTACGGCCCGGCCCCGTCCGGGGGCACCCCGGCGGCCTCGCGCACGGTGCGCTACCCGCAGGCCCGGTTCACCTTCACCTGGTCCGCCGCGCGGCACGGCTGGCTGATCGCCATGGACGGCACGCCCACGACCACCACGGACGGGCCGCGCCCGGCCCCGCCGACCGTCGTCGTCCAGTACGTCACCGTCCGCGACTCCGCGTACCACGACGTCCTCGGCAACCCCACCCCCTTCACACGGACCGTCGGCACCGGGAAGGCGGAGGTGCTGCGCGACGGACGCTCCTACGCCGCCACCTGGTCACGGCCGGCGGCGAGCGGCGGTACGACGTTCACCGGGGCGGACGGGGCACCGCTGGACTTCGCCGAGGGGCAGGTGTGGGTGGTGTTCGCGCGGGCGCGCTGAACGCCGTACGGCCTGCGCCCGTCATCCGTCATCTGAGCCCTCCGGCCGCCAGCGCCTCGCTCGCCTGTGCCGCCAGCCCGTCGGCCCCGCAGGAGCGGGCCAGGTCGAGGCCGCGGCGCAGATCGGCGGCGGAGCGGGCGAGGATGCCGTGTTCGATGCGGGCGGCCGCGTGTTCGTACTGGGAGGGCGAGGCCTCCAGATAGGTGACGGCGCGGGCGGCCAACTGGGCCGCCCGGCAGCCGGTTTCGAGGGCGGCCGCGCAGCGCAGGGCCTCGCCGATGGCGGTGTCGGTGCCGAACCGCTCGGCCTGCCGGCGGGCGTCGGCGGCAAGCCGGGCGGCGCGGCCCGGGTCCTGTCCGGCGAGGGCCTTGGCGAGGTCGATCGACCACGGTGCGAGCACGGGGTTGTGGCCGCCCCGGGAGACGGCGGTCTTCTCGGCGGCCTCCAGCTCGTTGATCCCCTCCTCGGTGCGGCCGACGGCGAGGAGCAGCCGGCCGCGCACGCAGCGCACGTCCGGCAGGACGATGGTGGAGGGGTAGGGCGGGGCGAAGCCGTACTGCTCGGCGACCGACCATGCCTCCGCCACCCGGCCGCGGGCGAGCAGGGTGTCGACCAGTCCGCAGGTGGCCGACCAGTGCAACGGCAGGCGGCGGCCGACGCGTTCGGCGAGCACGAGGGCCTCGCGCAGATGCTCCTCGGCGTCCTTGAGGCGGCCCTGTCTGCGGTAGGCGAGCCCCAGATAGGCGTTGGCCAGGGAGAGGTGGCCGCCGTGCCAGCCGGCGCCGGTGTAGACGCGCAGCGCCTCGGCGAACAGGCTTTCGGCGCGGTCGAGCCGGTCGGTGTAGACGTAGGCGCTGCCGAGCATCATCAGCAGCTCGATGCCCCATTCCCGGTCGGTCCAGCCGAGTCCGGGCGCGAGCCGGCCGTTGACGAGGGCCCGGTCGCACAGTTCGAGGATCTCGGCGGCGCTCTCGCCGTGGGTCATGGCGTCGAAGCCGCGCAGGATCAGCAGGGCGCGCTCGGTGTTGTCGCGGCCGGTGCAGGTGGCGGCGAGTTCGGCGAGGCTGCGGGAGCGGGCCGGGGCGACGGTCTCGCCGTGGATGCCCTCCCACATGTACTGGAAGGCCTGCAACCGCATGCGGACCGGGCCGGCCTCGTGCCGGGCGGCCTCGGCCTCGATGGTGCGGACGGCCTCTTCGAGCTGGTCGTTGTGGAGCAGGGCCTGGGACAGCCGGACCACGGCGTCGACGCGGTCGCGGCCGTCGAGTCCGCGCATGCCGAGGGCGCTGCGCAGATGGCCGATGGTGACGGCGGGCGCGGTGAGCAGCGTGGCGCAGCCCAGTTCGTACAGGACGTGGGCGTGGATCTCGGGCCGGGGCGGTTCCTGGAGGGCGCGTTCGAGGCAGCGGCGGGCCGCGTCGGGCGCGCCGACGGCGAGGTGTTCGCGGGCGGCCTCGCGGAGCTGTTCGACCAGTTCCTCGTCGTCGTCCGGGTGGACCTCCAGGAGGTGCCGGGCCGCCTCGGCGGCGCCGCGGCCCATCTCGGTGACGATGTCGGCGGCGACGCCGTGCATGGCGGTGCACACGGCCGGCGGGATGGAGTTGTAGACGGCGGAGGCGATCAGCGGGTGCACGAACTCCAGGTCGCCGCCGCGGTGTTCGCCCGCCGGGTCGGGCACGGCGAGGATGCGGGCCGCGCACAGCAGGTCGGCGCAGTGCCGGGCGGTGTCCTCGCCCATGGTGGCGAGGCGGGCGACCGACTCCAGGGTGATGCCGGTGCCGAGGATCGCGGCGGCCCAGGCGAACTGGGTGGCTTCCAGGCCGAGTTCCTTGATCCGGTCGACCAGTCCGCCGCCGCGCCCGGCGTGGTTCAGTGCGCGCAGTTCGGCGGCGCGGGCCTCCACCGGCGGCAGTTCGCTGTCCTGGACCTTGGCGAGGAGTTTCGACGGTGTCGTAGGGGTTGCCCGCGGTGACCGCCCAGACCTCGCGGCAGAACGCGTCGTCGGCGTGCCGGCCGAGGGTGGCACGGGTGAGCCCGGCCGCGGCGTCCGGGGTGAGGGCGCGCAGGTTGGTGACGGAGCGGCCCGCGGCGGCGGCGACCGTGTCGAGGTGGCGGGCGCTGTCCCCGCCGACCTCGCCGGGCCTGCGGGCGACCACCACGAGGACGGACAGGTCGTCGAGGCGTTCGGCGAACGCGGCGAGCCAGCGCAGGGTCTCCTGGTCGGCCCAGTGCGCGTCGTCGATGAGCAGCACGAGCGGGTACTCGCGGCGGGCGAGCCGGCGCACGGCGGCGACGAGGCCGTCGCACACGTACTGCGGGTCGGCGCTCTCCTCCTGCGGTTCGGTTATGCCGAGGGCGGGCCCCGCGATGTCGTACCAGTCGCCGAGGTACTCGCGGGCCTCCTCGGGCAGCAGGCAGAGCAGGGCGGGTTGCAGTAACTGCCGTACGACGTTGAAGGGTACGGATCTCAGGGTCTCGGCGCCGCGCGCGTACCACACGGTGCACTTGCGGCTCTCGGCGATGCGGCGGGTCTCGGCCAGCAGCGCGGTCTTGCCGAGCCCGGCCTCGCCGCGGAAGACCAGCAGGCTGCCCGCGGACTCCCGGTCGGCGCGCAGCTCGTCGATGGCCCGTGCGACGGTGGCGAGCTCCGCCTCCCGCTCCCACAGGGAAGCCGCGGCGGCCGCCGACGGCCGTCCCTCCGTCATCCCGTTACCTCCCCAGGTCGCCCGAATGACGTACAGACCCCGAGCGTAGCCGTCCGGTGGGATATGTGGTGGCGGCTCGGGGCAGCTGTTGCCCCGCCGGGTGAAAGTGCGGGCGGACAGGCGACGCGGGCCCGCCCCGAACAGGGTCGTCAGCGGACGGAGCGTCAACAGTGGCCGAGACCAGACGGATTCCGGACAATCGCGCGCGGGGGCGGGGGCCCGGGGTACGGGCCGTGGCGGCGGGGTCGGTGGGCAACTTCGTCGAGTGGTACGAGTTCGCCGTCTACGGCTTCCTGGCGACCGTGCTCGCCGAGCGTTTCTTCACCCCGGCGGGCGGCGGCGCGGCCGAGGGGCTGGTGCGCACGTACGCCTCGTTCGCGCTGGCGTTCTTCTTCCGGCCGCTCGGCGCGGTCCTGTTCGGCAGGCTGGGCGACCGGTTCGGGCGGCGGCCGGTGCTGATCGGGGTGGTGGCGCTGATGTCGGGCGCCACGGCGCTGATCGGGCTGCTGCCGACGTACGGCACGGCGGGCGCCCTCGCGCCCTGGCTGCTCACCCTCCTGCGGATCGTCCAAGGGCTGGCGGCGGGCGGGGAGTTCGGGGGCGCCGTGGCGGTGCTGACGGAGTTCGCCCCGCCGGGGCGGCGGGGGCGGTACGGGGCGTGGCAGTCGTTCACGGTGGCGCTGGGGCTGCTGGGCGGGGCGGGGGTGACGGCGGTGACGGCCGCGGCGCTCGGCGCGGACCGGTTGTCCGCGTGGGGGTGGCGGCTGCCGTTCCTCGCGGCCGTGCCGCTGGGCCTGGTGGCGCTGTGGCTGCGGGCGGGGCTCGCGGAGACCCCGGAGTTCCTGGAGCGGGCCGAGTCGCCCGAGGTCCGGCTGGGTTGGGGTGCGCTCGCGCTGGCGGCGGCGCGGGTGACGGGATGGGCGGCGGCCGGTTACACCTTCCTGGTCGTCCTCCCCTCCTACCTCCAGACCTCGCTGCACACGGGCCTGTCGCAGGCGCTGCTGGCCGCGGCGGTGGCCAACGCCGGTTTCGCCGCGGCGATCCTGCCGGCGGGGGTGCTCAGCGACCGGGTGGGACGGCGGCCGGTGCTGCTCGCGGGGGCCGCGCTGGTGGTCGTGGCGGCGCTGCCCGTGCTCGGTCTCCTCCGCAGTCCCACCGCCTCCCCGGTGGCGAAGGCGCTCGCGCTGGCCGGGGCCGGCGCGGTGGTGGGGCTGATGGCGGGGCCGGGTCCCGCGCTGCTCGCCGAGATGTTCCCGGCCCGGGTGCGCTGGACCGGTCTGGGCCTCGCCTACGCCCTGTCCAACGCCGTGTTCTCCGGCTGCGCGGGCCTGATCATCACGGAGGCGGTCCGCCGCACGGGGAACGCGGACGTGCCCGCGTACTACGCGGCGGGGGCCTGTGCGGTGAGCGCGGTGGCGCTGGTCGCACGGGCCCCGCACGAGGAGAGACGGAGGAAGCGGTGAGGGTGATCGGGCTGATGTCCGGGACGTCGTACGACGCGGTCGACGCGGCGGCGGCGGATCTTTGGCTGGACGGCGGCACGCTGGAGCTGCGCCCCCTGGGGCTGGTCGGCACGCCGTACGAGGAACCGCTGCGCGCGGCGCTGGCCGCGGCGCTGCCGCCGGCCGCCACCGGCCTGGACGCGGTGTGCCGGCTGGACACCGCCATCGGGCGGGCGTTCGCCGCGGCGGCCGTCCGCGCGGACCGCGAACTGTGCGCCGGGCAGGCGGAGTTGGTGGTCTCACACGGTCAGACCGTCTACCACTGGGCGGACGGCGGACGGGTGCACGGCACGCTGCAGCTCGGCCAGCCGGCCTGGATCGCCGAGGCGACCGGGCTGCCCGTGGTCGCCGACCTGCGCGCCCGGGACGTCGCGGCCGGCGGGCAGGGGGCGCCCCTGGTGAGCCTGTTCGACCTGCTGTGGCTGCGCGGCCGGCCGGGCCGGCCGGTGGCGCTGAACATCGGCGGCATCGCCAATCTGACCGCGCCGGACGGCACGGCCTTCGACACCGGGCCCGGCTGCGCGCTGCTGGACGCGGCGGCGCGGGAGTTCAGCGGCGGCCGGCTGGCCTGCGACGAGGACGGCGCCCTCGCCGCGCGGGGCACGCCCGACCCCCGGCTGCTCCGGCGGCTGCTGGCCGAGCCGTACTACGCCCTGCCGCCGCCCCGGACCACGGGCAAGGAGCTGTTCCACGCCGGGTATCTGCGGGCGGCCGGGGCCTTCGACGGCGGACGCCCGGAGGACGTGCTGGCCACGCTCGCCCTGCTGACGGCGCGTACCGTCGCGGACGCGGTGCGGTCCGTGGGCGGGACGGAGGTGATCGCCTCCGGTGGGGGCGTGCGCAACCCGGTGCTCACCGGGCTGCTCCGGGACCGGCTCGGGGAGATCCCGCTGCGCACCTCGGACGAGTTGGGGCTGCCGGCCGCGGCGAAGGAGGCGTACGCGTTCGCGGTGCTCGGCTTCCTCACCGTCCACGGGCTCGCCGGCACCGATCCGCGCAGCACGGGTGCCCGCCGGCCGAGCGTGCTGGGCTCGGTGACACCGGGCCGGGACGGCTTCCGGCTCCCGCCGCCCACGCCGGACGCGCCGGTGCGGCTGGTGGTGCGGGGAGAAGGTGATCCGCGAACGGCCTGAGGGCTGTCCGGCAACCGGCGGTCAATCCCCCGTGCCGATACCGCTGCGGGCCCGGCCGCGGCGAGATCATTCCCCTGCTTCCCGCCCGCTCTGTCCGAAGGCGGTGCGGCAGCGTTCGACCTGGTCGGCCACCAGTTCCATGAACCAGCACATGATCTCGTAGGGGACGACGTGCTCATCGTGACCGTGGATGTGGACGGCCGGCTCCAGACCCGGATCCTCGTCCGGGACGAACGCCACCATGAACGCGTCTCCTGGCAGGTGCCGCACGGCATCCGGGATGTCGTCCCGTGCGGCCGGCGCGGGCACGGCCTCACTCAGCTCCACGGCCCAGGCGTCGTCGGGCAAGGCGTAGTGGAACCGGACGGCGTACTGACGCCCTGCGTGTTCCCTCAGTTCGGCCGGCATGACGCCATGCTGCCAGTCAGCGGGGTGCACTCCTGCCGCTCCGGACCCGCCCACGAACGGCTGATCACCCTCCGGCTTGACTCTGACGCTGCTGGAGGCTTGACGATCGCGCTGTAGGCGACACGCGGATCATCGCCGAAGACCTGCACTGCATCGCGATCCGCATCACGGGCGGCGACCCGGACCGGATCGAGACCACCGCGCGGCATGCGGCCGCCGCCGGGCTGGAGGTCTGGTTCTCGCCCTTCCCCTGCGAGATGACCGACGAACAGATGCTGCCGTACTTCGCCGACTGTGCCGAGCGAGCCGAACGCCTGCGCCGTGACGGCGCCGACGTCGTCCTCGTCACCGGCTGCGAACTGAGCCTGTTCGCCCGCGGCTACCTGCCCGGCGACACCTTCAACGAGCGCATCCCGGTCCTGGCCGGCCCCGATCGCGAAGCCGCGCTGCGACCCCTCCCCGACAAGGTCAACGCCTTCCTCGGCGACGTCGTCCGCACCGTGCGCCCTCGCTTCGCCGGCCCGGTCAGCTACGCCTCGTGCCCCCTGGACGGCGTGGACTGGAGCCCGTTCGACATCGTCGGCCTGGATGCCTTCCGGAGTCTGCGCAACGCCGCCACATACCGCGACGACCTGCGCAAGGAGTTCACCCACGGCAAGCCGGTGGCCATCATGGAAGTCGGCTGCTGCACCTTCCGCGGGGCGGGCGACTACGGCGGCTCGGGCTGGTACGTGGCCATGGAGCCGGACGGTGTCACCCCCAAGCCGCACCTGGTGCGTGACGAGGGCGAGCAGGTCCGCTGTCTCGACGAGCTCATGCCGGTCTTCGAAGACGAAGGCGTCGACTCCGTCTTCTGGTTCAGCTTCGCCGGCTACGGCACTCCCCACCGCCTGTCCGGACCCGACCCCGACCTCGCCTCCTACGGCATCGTCAAGATCCTCGACGAGCACAGCGGCTACCCCGCGGACGCGCGTACGTACCCGGACATGCCCTGGGAACCCAAGGAGGCGTTCCACGCCCTGGCGAACCACTACCGGGCCCGCAGGCAGCAGGGCTGAAGACCGGAAGAGACGCTCCGGCCGCATTGGCCGACAAGAAGCCGGGGCACTCCCCGTCATGGTGTTCGGCGCCATCGGCCGAAGATTTCAGGGGTGAAATATCCTGAGTCGATCGGATTGGCGGCAGATCCTCTCATCCCACTTTCACCGTTGCCTCATACGGTGGGCCCATGACGCAGGTGACTCCTCCCGGGTGGTACCCCGACCCCGGGCAGACGCAGGACGGTCCGCCCACCGAGCGCTGGTGGGACGGCGCGGCCTGGACGGACCGGATCCGCCCCGCCGGCAGCGCCGCCACGTGGGGTCCCCCGGCCGCGACGCCGCCGACGGGCGGGCCCGGGACGGATTCGGACCAGGCGGCTCCCGCGGGTCCGGCGTCGCCGGCCGGTGAGGCCCCGAACGTCGACGCGGCTTCGGGGTCCACGCCGGAGGCACCCGCCGACCTGACTCCGCCCGGGCCTCCGGCGCAGCCCGCCGGCCAGGCGCCCCAGGCGTTCCCCGGCGCGCCCGTGCCGCCCGTCGGCCCGGCCTACGGTTCCCCCTCCGTTCCCCAGCCCCCGCAGGGCGCTCCCGCCTACCAGGGCTACCCGTCCTACTCCGGTTACCCCGCCTACCCGGCCCCGCCGCCGCCTCCCGCCCGGCGGGGGCTGCGGATCGGGATAGCCGTCGCGGCGGCGGTCGTGGTGCTGGCCAGTATCGGGGTCGGCGTGTACGCGCTGACGAACGACGGCGGCGGTGACCGGGCGAGTTCCCAGCACCATCCGGTGGGCGGTCCGGAGGACGGGCCGGGAGGCCCCGGCGGTTCGGGCGGCGGCCAGGACGGGCCCGGCGGCCCCGGTGACGACCAGCCGTCGCCGGGGCACTCCCCCGCACCCAAGATCAAGGGCGGCGGTACGGTGCCGGACGCGATCGACGGCATCAGCCTGCCGGTGCCGAAGGGCTGGACCGGGGAGACGATCAGCGTCGGCGCGCAGGTGACCTCGGACGACTCCTACAAGTGCCCGGGCAACAGCTCCGACACCTGCACCGCGGGCGGCGCCTACACCGCGCCCGCCATGGCGCTGGGCACCGAGGGGAACACCCCGGAGGAGGTCGCGAAGGCGGACATCGCGGCCAACGCGAAGGAGTCGTACGGCGGCGCCAGCTACGGCGGCATCACCTCGCACCAGGTACTGGCCTCCCAGGCGGTCACGGTGGCCGGGCAGAAGGGCTATCTGGTGCGCTGGAAGGCCGTCACCAGCAAGGGCGCCGACGGCCTGGTCGAGTCGGTCGCCTTCCCCTCGCCGAACGACGCCCGGCAGATGGTGGTCGTGCGCTTCGGCGTCGACGTCGGCCACGACGACGCGGTCATCGACGAGATCCTCAAGGGGATCACGGTCTCCTCCGGCGGCGGGAGCGGCCAGAGCGTCTGACACCCCGGAGCAGTCGGCCGGGCGGGCTCCCCCTCCGCTCAAAGGGGAAACCCGCCCGGCCGGGGGTGCGCGCCGCCCCCGTCCCCACGGTGCGGCGCGGACAGACCGCCGTTCAGTCATCCCGTGAACGGCGGCCTGGGTCTCAGTTCAGTCCGAGTGCGGGCAGCACGGTGGCCTCCACGAACCGGACGAGGTACTCGGCGTCGGCGTACTGTCCGCTGAGCACCGGACGGATGCGCAGCACGCCGAACATCATGGCGGGGACGAACTCCAGCGCGGGATGGTCCGCGCGGATCTCACCGCGGGCCACGCCCCGGTCGATCATCTGCTGGATCGAGGCGAGCTCCGGGTACACCAGCGCCTCGCGCAGCGCCTGCGCCAGTTCGTGGTCCTGGGAGACCGCGGGCCCGAGGGCCTGGAGCAGCTTGGTGTCCTTGCGGGACCAGTCACCGGCGGCCCGCGCGGTCTGGCGCAGGTCCTCGGCGAGCGATCCGGTGTCGATGCCGCCGAAGCGCACCCGCCGGTTGGCGCGCAGCGCGGCGGCCACGAACTGGGGCTTGTTGCGCCACTGCCGGTAGAGCGTGGACTTGCTGCACCGGGTGCTGGCGGCGACGCCCTCCATGGTGACGGACTCGTAGCCGCACTCGCGGATCTGTTCCAGCACGGCGTCGAAGAACTCCCGCTCACGCTCCGGCGTGATCTTGGAGCGGCGCGAGGCGACGACCGACTCCGGTCCCTCCGCGGCCTGCGACGTCATGTGCTGCTTCCCCTCACTCGTGTCGGGCGCTGCGGTGCCCGGTTTCCAGTGTGTCGCACTTCAATCGATACGCAAGTGTACCGGTACTCCATCGTATCGGTACACTTCCGTATCGGTACATCAGCGTATCGGTACGGAGGCGTACCGGACTTTCGCGCACCGTACCGCGGGGGGCCGCCGCACGCGGCTCGCCACGACAGACAACGACCGTCAGCGAAGGGGCCGGGGGATGACCGCGCTCACCGAGCCTGCCGAGGCAGAAACGGAGTCCGACGCAGCCGCGCGTCCGGGACTCATACGCGAGTTCCTGCTCGTCGCCGGGCTCTTCCTCGTCTACAAGCTCGGCCGGCAGCTGGCCACCGGCCACACCGCCGCCGCCTTCCACAACGCCCATCGCGTCTGGGGCTTCGAGCGGACCCTGCACCTGCCCCACGAGACCGCCGTGCAGTCGGTGCTGCTGGACAACGGCGCCCTGGTCCACCTGGCCAACACCTACTACGCGACCGTCCACTTCCCGGTCACGGTCGCCTTCCTGGTCTGGCTCTACGTCAAGCGGCCCGCGCACTACGTCTGGGCCCGCCGGGTCCTCGCCGTGGTCACCGCGGCCGCCCTGGTGCTGCCCTTCACGTTTCCGCTGGCCCCGCCGCGCATGCTGACCGGCACCGGTCTGGTGGACACCGCCCGGCTCTACGGCCCCTCCGTGTACGGCCCGCCGGCCGACGACCACCTGTCCAACCAGTTCGCCGCGATGCCCTCGCTGCACTTCGGCTGGGCGCTGATGGTGGCGATCGGACTGATCGCGGCCACCCGCTCGCGCCGGCGCTGGCTGTGGCTGCTGCACCCGCTGCTGACCCTGCTGGTGATCGTGGGCACGGCCAACCACTACTGGCTGGACGCGCTCGTCGCGACCGCCATGCTGGGCATCGCCCTCGCGCTGATCCGCCCGCCGCGGCGGACCACCACCATGGCGGGCCGCGGCACCGGCCCGCTCGTCCCGCGCCAACGGGTCCTGGCGGGAGCGGGCCGATGAGCGCCGCCGAGACGGCCGCCGTGGCACTGTCCCTGGTCTCGGCCGTGGCGTACGCGCTCGCCGCCGTCGCCCAGGAACGGCTCGCCGCCCGGAGCGCCGGCTCCGGGCTGCTCCGGTTGCTCGGCACCGGCGCGTGGTGGTCGGCGGTGGGCCTGAACGCGGGCGCCGCCCTGCTGCACGTCGTGGCCCTCAAGTACGGTCCGCTGACCGTGGTGCAGCCGCTCGGCGCGCTCACCCTGGTCGCGGCCGTGCCGCTCGGCGCGCGGGCGGCCGGACGGCGGGTCAGCGCGGTGGAGTGGCGCGGTACGGCGCTCACGCTGGCCGGTCTCGGCGCGTTGCTGGTCACCGCCTCGGGTCCGGCGCCCTCCCGGGTGCTCAGCCTGCCTGCGGCACTCGCGGTCGCCGGTGCGACGGCCGCACTGGTCGGCGCCCTGTCCTGGCCCGGCGCCCGGCCCGGGCTGCGGCACGCCACCGCGTCCGGCCTCGCCTCGGGCGTCGCCTCCGCGCTGACCCAGACCGTGACCGTCGCGGCCACCGACCGCTCGGGACCGGTGCTGAGCACCGAGGTGATCGTGGTTGCGGTGCTCGTCGCGGCGTTCGCCGTGGGCGGGCTGCTGCTGTCCCAGACCGCCTACCGCGGCGGGCTCGGCGCCCCGCTGGCGGTGGTCACCCTGGCCAATCCGGTGGCCGCCGCGCTGATCGGGCTCACCCTGCTCGGACAGGGCCTCGCCGGCGGCGCCGCCGGTGTGCTGCTGGCGCTGGCCGGGGCGGGGCTGGCCGCCCGGGGCGTGGTGCTGCTCACCCGGGTCGCCCCCGAGCGGACGGCGGACCCGGACCATCCGGTGGCCGCGGTGCTCGCGCTGGAGCCGGACACGGCGGCGGCCGAACCGGCCCTGCGCAGCCGGCCGCCCGCACAGCGGGAACGGCCGGGACGGCGGCGGCAGCCGGACCAACCGGAACAGCCGGGGCACCTCACCGCCCTGTGAACGACCGCGCACACGTCGGCGGCCGGTGCTCGCGCACCGGCCGCCGTGACCGTGTTCGGTGTCGCGCGCTCCCCGTGCGGGTCGCGCTCAGTTCCAGCCCCGCGAGTCCTGCTTGAGCGCGGTGTCGACGGTCAGGGCCGTCGCCACCACCAGGCTCAGCAGCGGCTCGGGCAGCTGGTAGTGGATCTGCAGGACGTAGTTGTCCGCGCTGGTGAACAGCGTCTTGGCGAGGCCTTCCCAGGTCTTGGTGATCCGGGCCACCTCGTTGTCCGCGTGGTCGACGATCGCGAAGTTCCACGCCCGCCAGTTCTCCGCCTTGATCGCGCCGACCTGCCGGCCGTCCGCGTTCATCGCGAAGTTGATCTTGCCGATCATGTTCTGCTGGACGATCTCACCGACCGGCGAGCCGTCCGGCCGGGTCACGATCACCCGGGACTTGAAGAACTTCGCGGGCCGGGTCAGCACCAGCTGGGGCATGCCGTGGGCGTCGCGGATCTCCAGCTTGTGGGTCATGAACTGGTCGAGGCTGGAGACGAAGCGCAGGATCTTCTTCAGCACGCCCTGACCGATCTCGGTGACCGAGCCGATCTCCCGGCCGTGCTGATCCATGACCTTGTACTCGTTGGTCACCTCGATCAGCTTGGCCTTCTGGTTCACCACCAGCACGGGCTCGGTGAACAGGGTGCCGCCGCCGGTGGCGTTCGACACGACCCCGGCCTGCTGCTGCACCTGGCGCTGCACCCGGGGGTCGGCGCCCTGCTGCTGCGGGAACGGGGCGGCGGCCTGCTGCGGTACGGCCTGCTGGGCCTGCGGCGCCTGCTGCGCCTGGTTGTTCGTGTGCTCGGTCCACTGCGTGCCGTCCCAGTAGCGGAGCGTCTGGGGCGCCCCGTGCGGGTCCGGGTACCAGCCGGCGGGAGTGTTCGATTGCGTGGTCACCGGGGCACACTACCCTGATCTGACCGGTACCTGACCAGCCCGCACGGAGCGGTGCTCATCGCCCGTTCACCCCGTCGCGATGGCCGGGTCGCTGACGCCGGGCCGCCCGTTCTCGACGTGACCGGCGAAGCCGCGCACGAACGCCGGGTCGTCCGCCGAGGTCACGGTCAGGTCGTACCAGCGGTGACCGCGGGTGAGGTCCACGGTGTGCCGCACGGTGGCGCCCGGCCGCACGGTCACCGCCGCCGGGGCGCCGCCGTAGCCGTCCGCGATCCGCAGCCGGGCCGCGCCGGAGCCCTGGTTGGTGAGGACCAGTTCGACGCGCTCGCCGGTGTACCGTGCGGTCACCTCCGGACCCGCGCTCCTGTTGCCGCCCTTGAAGACGCGCAGGAAGCCGTTGGGGCCGTGCACGGCGAGGTCGTAGACGCCGCCCGAGTAGGCCGAGTGCCAGGTGTCGGACAGGGTCTTGCCGGCCTCGGTGGTGTAGGTCCAGGGGCCGTCGCCGCGGTTGCCGGAGGTGACGAGGAAGACCGCGCCCGCGTGCGCGCCCGAGGCGAAGGTGAGGGTGAACGTGCCGGCCCCGGTGTCCGCCGAACCGTCCACCACGGGTGCGTACTTCAGCGGGCGGGTGGGCCTGCTGCCGCGCTCCTGGCGGGGCAGCGAGGGGTTCGCTGGCGGCTTGGGCACGTAGTCGGGGTGCCGGTCCGCGTCCGGCGGCCGGTAGCCGGCCGTGGACGGCAGCCGGACGGCCCCGGCGTCCTTGCGGGAGAAGTCGAAGGCACTGGTGAGGTCGCCGCACACGGCGCGCCGCCAGGGCGAGATGTTGGGCTCGCGCACCCCGAAGCGGCGCTCGATGAAGCGGATGATCGAAGTGTGGTCGAACGTCTCGGAGCAGACGTAACCGCCCTTGCTCCAGGGCGAGACGACGATCATCGGGACCCGCTGGCCGAGCCCGTAGGGGCCGGCCGCGTACCCGGCGCCGCCCTGGTACACGTCGAGCGAGGTGTCCACCGTGGACTTGCCCTGCGCCCCGGAGGCGGCCGGGAAGGGCGGCAGCACGTGGTCGAAGAAGCCGTCGTTCTCGTCGTAGGTGAGGAACAGCGCCGTCTTCCCCCACACCTCGGGGTTCGAGGTGAGCGCGTCCAGCACCTGGGAGACGTACCAGGCGCCGTAGTTGGCGGGCCAGTTGGGGTGCTCGGTGAAGGCCTCGGGCGCCACGATCCAGGAGACCTGCGGGAGCCTGTCCGCGCGCACGTCCGCCCTGAGCCGGTCGAAGAAGCCCTCGCCCTGCCGGGCGTCGGTGCCGGTGCGGGCCTTGTCGTACAGCGGATCGCCGGGCCGGGCGTCGCGGTACTGGTCGAAGTAGAGCAGGGAGTTGTCGCCGTAGTTTCCCCGGTAGGCGTCCTCGATCCAGCCCCAGCCGCCGTTCGCGTCCAGGCCGTCGCCGATGTCCTGGTAGATCTTCCAGGAGATCCCGGCCTTCTCCAGGCGCTCGGGGTACGTAGTCCAGCCGTAGCCCTTCTCGTCGTTGCCGAGCACCGGGCCGCCGCCTTGGCCGTCGTTGCCGACGTGACCGGTCCACATGTAGTAGCGGTTGGGGTCGGTGGAGCCCATGAACGAGCAGTGGTAGGCGTCGCAGACGGTGAAGGCGTCCGCGAGGGCGTAGTGGAACGGGATGTCCTCGCGGGTCAGGTGCGCCATGGTGGTGGTGCCCTTGGCCGGAACCCACTTGTCGTACTTACCGCCGTTGAAGGCGGCGTGGGTGTCGGGCCAGCCGTGCGGCAGGTCCTGGAGGAAGGCGAGCCCCAGGTCGTCGGCGTCCGGGTGGAAGGGCAGGACGTCCTTGGCGCCGTCGGACTGCTGCCAGACGGAACGGCCCTGCTGGCTCACCGCCCGCGGGTCCCCGAAGCCCCGCACCCCTCTGAGCGAACCGAAGTAGTGATCGAAGGAACGGTTCTCCTGCATCAGGACGACGATGTGCTCGACATCCTCCAGGGACCCGGTGCGGTGATGGGCGGGCAGGGCGGCCGCGCGCTGGATGCTGCTGGACAGCGCGGTGAACGCCGTGGTGGCGCCCGCTATCTGGAGGAATCGCCGCCGGTTGACTTGGGGCATGGGTGTGGGGGTCCTCTCGTCCTGACGTCTGCCGTCGCGCAGAGCGAAGGTGCGCGGAGCGAGTGTTCCAAGAGCGGCGAACGTCAGGGAAGGGTGGGGTGACACCGAGGTGAAAGTCCCGCGGCCGTGTGCCGCCGGCAGCCGTCAGCTCCCGGGCGGCGGGACCACCGTCAGATGCGCGGGGGCGGCGCGGGACCTGCGCGGGCGGCGCACCGGGGCGGGGGCCCGGCGGCTGTCCCGCGGTACCAGCGTCAGCCTGCGGAAGCCCAGTTCGCTCAGGGTCTGCGGGGTCTCCTCCACGATGCGGCACTCGGTGGGTCCCCGGCGCGGATCGGGGTGGAGGAGCAGCCGTACGGCCCCGTCGAGCCGGGTCCCGCGCTCGCCGACCGCCCGGATCCAGTGCGGCAGCCCCTGCCGGTAGGCCGCCTCCATGAGCGGGTCCTGGGCGATGTCCCGCCGCACGGCCTGGAGTTCGGGATCGTGGCCGTACGCCTCCATGGCGCCCTTGAGCTGCGCGAGCATCGGCAGGCACCAGCCCGCCTCGTGGTCGCCGAGGACACGCCCGGCGTCCGGGTGGAAGAGCACGAACCGCAGGAAGTTGTCCTCCGGCATGGCGGTGGGATGCGGGCGCATGCCGCCGAAGAGCACGCCGAAGGCGGCGTTGGCCAGCACGACGTCCCAGCGGTGGTCCACCACCAGGGACGGGAACGTGACGGTGTCCAGCAGTGCGCCGTAGTCCTGTAGGTAGGTCTGGGTCTCGGAGGTCTCGGGGACGGGCCGCGGCGCCGGCCGCTTCCCTCCTGCCTGATGTGCCATCGGGAGGTCACCCCTCTTGCCTCTGCGGCCTTCACGCGGCGATGCGATCCTGCTTCCCCACGCGAGGTGATGTCAACTATCGTGGCATTCCACGCCGGTTGACGGCTGAAATTCGCCACAGTTGTGGCGACACCTGGATGTGGGTTCGGGGCACCGGCTAATCTCCGGGAGGTTCACGGCGATCGCCGGACCCGGTACCGAGCATGCGGGATGCACGGACGCACCTGTTGCCCTTGAGAGACGTAGGAGTTCTGTCGGTGACGGATGGCTACGAGGATCCGGGCGCCGCGGCGACCGCCCAGCTGCCGGCCGTCGTCGCCCGCGTCACCGCGCTCGCCGAGCGGCTCGGGGTGGCCCAGGCCGAGGTCTTCGACGTCGCGCGGCTCTCGGTCGCCTGCGGGGTGCCGGAGCCGGTGGTCAAGGCCCTGCTCAGCGGCCGCCCGGCCGGCGAACCCGACGTCCAGGCGCGGTTCCTCCAGCGCCTGGGCCTGCTGCGGCGCACCCGGCTGAAGGCCAACGGCCGCAGATACACCCAGCAGGAGATCGCCGACGGCGCGGGCATGTCCCGGCAGCAGGCCGGCGCCCTGATCAACGGCGACCGGCGGCCCACCATGGAGCACTGCGACGCGTTGCAGCGGTTCTTCCGGGTGCACGCCGGTTTCCTGACCGCGGAGGACCCGGAGGCGCTGGCGGGCGCGTTGCAGCGCACCGAGCAGGAGCTGCTGCAGAAGCTGGCCGACCGGGAACGGGCCGCGGCCGAGGCCGCCGAGGACCCGCTGGAGCGGCTGCTCCAGGACCACGGGGTGCGCGGAATCGCCTGGCGGGCCGCGCAGTTGCCGACCGACCAGCACCGGGACAAGGTCGCGGAATGGCTGGACATGCTGCTGGAGAGCGTAAAGCGGCCCGATTCCTGACGGGCACTCGGGCGGGGCGCGGGGTGCGCTTTCGCCCCATTGTCAGTGGTGGACGGCAAGCTGGTCGGGTGCGCCGTACGACATGCGGCGCGCGGCGCCGCAGGGCGCGTGACCGTGACGCCGATTCGGGGAGAGCCGACCGATGCCCACCGCCGTACTGACCGACCACGAGCGCACCGCCGTCCAGGCCTATCTGCGGCTGCTGCACACGGTGCGCGCCGCCTTCGACGGACCGCCCGAGGGGGCGCCGCCCGCCGTCGTGCCGCCCGGTGTGCTCGCCGAGGCGGAGACGGCCCTCGCGGGGGCCGGTCTCGCGGGCAACGAGGCGGAGTTCTTCCGGCTGCTGAGCGAGTGGTGCCCGCCGACCGCCTGAGGACCGCCCGCCCGGCCGTCGTCGGCACCTGGTACGGCGACGACGGCCGGGGCGCCTCGGGCGTGAGTACGGCGACGGCGGCCGGGCCCTCAGGCGTGGGGCACGACGACCGTGGTGGCCACGAGGTGGTCGCGTACGGTCCAGCGTCCGTCGAACACCTGGAGCCGGCGGTCGCCGACCCGGGGCCCGGGGACCAGGAGTTCGGCGTGCAGGGTGCCGTGCGGTGCGCCGTCGGCGGCCGGGTTCAGGGTGATGTCGGCCTCGGAGAAGTCCAGCCATTGACGGGTGAGCGGGAACCAGGCCTTGTACACCGACTCCTTGGCACTGAACAGGATCCGGTCCCAGTGCACGGCGGGCCGTTGACCGGCGAGCCGCTCCAGGCGGGACATCTCGGAGGGCAGGAAGACGGAGGCTCCCACGCCCTCCGGTAGCGGTCCGTGCGGTTCGGCGTCGATGCCGAGGGAGGCCAGGTCGGTGGCGCGGACCAGCGCGGCGGCGCAGTAGCCGTCGCAGTGGGTCATGCTGCCGACGATGCCGGCCGGCCACTGCGGGGCGCCGCGCTCGCCGCTGACCACGGGCCGCGCCGGGATGCCGAGCTTCTCCATGGCGCGCCGGGCGCAGCCGCGCACGGCGGCGAACTCGCGGCGCCGCTTGGCCACGGCGCGGGCGACGAGCACCGCCTCCTCCGGGTGGAGGGGGGCCTCCCACAGCGGGTCGTCACGGTGCGCCTCCACGGCCACGACCGACTCCGGGAGCAGCTCCTCGATCACCGGTCTCGTCCTCCATCGGCAGGATGCGGCGCGGCTTTCCCGGGGCTGCCGGGCGCTTGCGCCATTCACGGGGGTAGCCCACAGAGACCTCGGTGAAGCGGACTCCGTCGTGCCAGGTGGTGCGGGGGATGTGCAGATGGCCGTAGACCATGGTGGCGACGCGGAAGCGGCGGTGCCAGTCGGCGGTCAGGGTGGTGCCGCACCACATGGCGAACTCGGGGTGCCACAGCACCTCGGTGGGGTGCCGGTCCAGGGGGTAGTGGTTGGCCAGTACGGTCGGCAGGTCGGCCGGCAGCCCGGCGAGTCTCTCCTCGGTCCGTGCGACCCGGTCCCGGCACCACGCCTCCCGGGTCGGGTACGGGTCCGGGTGCAGCAGGTACTCGTCGTTGCAGACGATGCCGGTGGACTCCGCGTAGGCCAGGCCCTCGGCCTTGGTGGTGCAGCCGGCGGGCAGGAAGGAGTAGTCGTAGCCGAGGAACAGCGGGGCGACCACGGCCGGGCCGCCGGCGCCGTGCCACACCGGGTAGGGGTCCTCGGGGGTGACGACGCCGAGTTCCCGGCAGACCTCGACCAGGTGCTCGTAGCGGGCGACGCCGCGCAGGGTCACGGTGTCCTTCGGGTGGGTCCACAGGTCGTGGTTGCCGGGCGCCCACAGCACCTTGCGGAAGCGGCCGGCAAGGGTGGCGAGGGTCCAGCGGATGTCCTCGACGGTCTCGGCGATGTCGCCCGCGACGATCAGCCAGTCCTCCTCGCCGCCCCGCAACTCCTCGACCAGGCGGCGGTTCTCCGGGTAGGAGATGTGCAGATCACTGATGGCCAGCAACTGACCGGGACCGGCCGTCGGCTCCACCCCGTGTCCCCTTCCGATCAGCGAGTCGTCCGCTCCACAAGAACACAATTGCGGGCGGCGTTCAAGGGTCCCCGGTCCGCGCCTACCTGAGGTAGGCGAGGCCCGGATGGGCGGCGATGTAGCCGTCCGCGAGCCGGCGGGCCACGTTCACGGAGTCCACCAGGGGGTGCAGGGCGAATGCCTTGACCGCCGTGGCCCGGGAGGCGGACTCGGCGGCGGCGAGCACCTCCCGTTCCACCGCCTTGACCGCGCAGACCAGGCCCGTCGCATGGGCGGGCAGCGGGGCGGCGGCCAGCGGGTGGGCGCCGCCCGAGTCCACCAGACAGGGCACCTCGACGACGGCGTCGGCGTCGAGGGCGGACAGGGTGCCGTCGTTGCGGACGTTGAGGATCAGGGTGGCGCGTTCGTCGCGGGCGATGGCCCGCATCAGGGCGAGGGCCACCTTCTCGTAGCCGCCGGAGAGGTCCTCCTCCTCGCGCTCGCCCGCGCCCGCGCTCTCGCGGTTCTCGGCCATGTACGTCGCCTCGCGCTCGGCGCGGGTGCGGTCCCACGCCGCCAGCGCGGAGACGTCCGGGCGCCCGGCGGCTTCGTAGAAGCGGGCCTGCTGGTCGCGCAGGAAGGCGCCCCGGGTCCGCTCGGCCTCCTGGTACGCGCGCACGGTCTCACGGTTGAAGTAGTAGTAGTGCAGGTACTCGTTGGGGATCGCGCCGAGCGAACGCAGCCAGTCGGGGCCGAAGAGCCTGCCCTCCTCGAAGGAGCCGAGCAGCGCGGGATCGGCGAGCAGCCGCGGGAGCTGGTCGCGCCCGCCGACGCGCAGCCCGCGCACCCAGCCGAGGTGGTTGAGGCCGACGTAGTCCACGAAGGCCTCGCGCGGGTCGGCGCCGAGGACGCGGGCGATGCGGCGGCCGAGGCCGACCGGCGAGTCGCAGATGCCGATGACGCGCCCGCCCAGGTGCCGGGACATGGCCTCGGTGACCAGACCCGCCGGATTGGTGAAGTTGATGACCCAGGCGTCGGGCGCGAGGCGGGCCACCCGGCGGGCGATGTCGTCGGCGACGGGCACCGTGCGCAGGCCGTAGGCGATGCCGCCCGCGCCGACCGTCTCCTGGCCGAGCACGCCCTCGGCGAGCGCGATCCGCTCGTCGGCCGCGCGCCCCTCCAGGCCGCCGACCCGGATCGCGGAGAAGACGAAGTCGGCGCCGCGCAGCGCCTCGTCGAGGTCGGTGGTGACGGTCACCCGGGGCGCGTCGGGGATGCCGGCGGCCTGTTCCTCCAGTACCCGGGAGACCGCATGCAGCCGGCGGTCGTCCAGGTCGTGCAGGACGACCTCGGTGACCCGCCCCTCGCCCCGGTCGGTCAGCAGCGCACCGTGGACCAGCGGAACGCGGAACCCGCCACCGCCCAGAATCGTCAGCCTCACGTCCTACGCACCTCTTTCGAGTCCGCCACGCCTGTCCCGTCCTGTCCCATGATCCCCGCCGGCGGGCCGTCCGCGCACGCCCCGCCCGGCGACTCCGGCCGCCGCACGGCAAGGACGGCCGGAACCGGAGCGTCGATCACGCCCCCGCAACCCCCGGACACCGATCCGTGGTTGCATGCGAACCCCGACTCCACCGAGGTGACAGGAGCCCGATGAAGCGTCAGATCGCCGCGCTCACCGCACTGGTGGGCGCGCTCGTGTGTGCCGCCCCCAGCGCGTCGGCGTCCGAGCCGGCCCAGTGGGTCGCGGCCGGGACGTCGTACACCGACACCCTGGGCGGCGGCCAGGGACTCGCGAGCCGCGCCGACGGCTCGCTGCTGCACCGCGGGTTGCTGGACATCCCGCTGGACCTGCGGACCAAGGGCTGGAACCACGTGGGCGACCCGGACATCGCGCGCGGCTACGTGTTCGACGCCTACCAGGGTGCCGACACGGCCACCTCGAAGATGTACGCGGTGACCACCCCGGAGGGGAAGCGGTACGACTACGTCCATCCGCTGGATCCGGGCGAGAAGGTGAACAACTCCTTCGCCGCCGTCTCGCCCGACGGGCAGTGGCTGGTGTCCGGCGAGTGGGGCGACCAGGACCGGCTCCAGGTGTTCCCGGCGCCGCTGCTCAACCCGGCGACCCCGCGCACCGGGGGCACGCTGGCACAGGCCGGGCGGATCGGCCTGGACAAGCCGGTGCGGGACATCCAGGGCTGTGACTTCGTGAGCGCCACCCGCCTGGTGTGCGCGTCCGACGACGCCTCGGGGCAGCTGTTCCCGCAGAGCAGACCGCTGCTCCAGGTCGATCTGCCGCACCCCCTGGACGGCAAGCCGGTCACCGGCCGGGTGAGCAGCCTGTTCGCCCTGCCCCAGCGGAGCGTGTGCACGGGCACGTTCGAGGCGGAGGGCGTCGACTACGACCCGGCCGCCGGCACCCTGCGCGCCGAGGTGGTGCAGCCGGGCGTGTGCGCGGTGGCGACGACCGTGTACGCGTACCGGCTCGGGTAGGCGGGTCGGGGTCCCGGTGGCGGCGATCCCGGCCCGGCGCCGCCATCCGCCATCCGCCATCCGCCATCCGCCATCCGCCACCGGGACATCGCACGGCGCCGGGCACGTGGTCCGCCGGACAAGGGCTCACGCCTTCATTTTCTGAACTCGCCCGCACGCAACGGACTTTCCGTGTTTCAAGCCTTGACGGCCGCGGAGCCGGGGAGCACATTTGGCGGCGTCGTGAGAGCGCTCTCAGCTCACCTCATCCCACCCGAGAGGCCTCCCCATGAGTGAACCCTCCGGCACCCGCAGACCCCGCACCCGCCCCCTGCGCCGCGCCCTGGTCGCCGCGCTCGCCACGTTCGGGCTGGCCGCGGCGCTCGCCACCACCGCCGGCGCGCCCGCGGACGCCTCCGCCCCGGCGCCGCCCTCCGGCTGGTCGCAGGTCTTCCTCGACGACTTCGACGGTGCGGCCGGCTCCGGCGTGAACACGGCCAACTGGCAGTACGACACCGGGACCTCGTACCCGGGCGGAGCCGCCAACTGGGGCACCGGCGAGGTCGAGTCGATGACGTCCGGCACGAACAACGTCTCCCTCGACGGCAACGGCGACCTGCTCATCACGCCCCGCCGCGACGCCTCCGGCAACTGGACGTCCGGCCGGATCGAGACCACCCGCACCGACTTCCAGCCCCCGGCCGGCGGCAAGCTGCGCGTGTCGGCACGGATCCAGATGCCGAACGTGACCGGTAACGCGGCGGCCGGGTACTGGCCCGCGTTCTGGATGCTGGGCGCGCCCTTCCGCGGCAACTACTGGAACTGGCCCGGCATCGGCGAGCTGGACATCATGGAGAACGTCCAGGGCCTGAACAAGACCTGGGCCACCATGCACTGCGGCACCGCTTCGGGCGGCCCCTGCAACGAGACCACCGGGCTCGGCAATTCGACCGCGTGCCCGAACAGCACCTGCCAGTCGGGCTTCCACACGTACACCATGGAGTGGGACCGCTCGGTGAGCCCGGAGGCGATCCGCTTCTCCGTCGACGGCACCGTCTACCAGACGGTCACGGCCGCCCAGATGGACGCGACGACCTGGGCCAACGCCACGAACCACGGCTTCTTCGTCATCCTGAACGTGGCGATGGGCGGCGGCTTCCCGGGGGCCTTCGGCGGCGGTCCCACCAGCGCCACGGAGCCCGGTCACCCGATGGTCGTCGACTATGTGCAGGTGCTCCAGTCGTCCGGCGGCGGTGGCTCCACTCCCCCGCCGTCCGGCAACCGGGACGCGTACAGCCCGGTCCAGGCGGAGTCGTACGACGGCCAGTCCGGCGTCTCGACAGAGGCGACCACGGACAGCGGCGGCGGCCAGGACATCGGCAGCCTCGCGAACGGCGACTGGGCGCTGTACAAGGGCGTGAACTTCGGCTCGACGGCGGCCACCCAGTTCTACGCCCGGGTGGCGAGCGGCGCGGGCGCCGGGGTGAGCGGTCTGGTGGAGGTACGGCTGGACAACCGCGCCAACGCGCCGATCGGGAGCTTCGCGGTGGGCGACACCGGCGGCTGGCAGTCCTGGCGGACGATCCCGGCCAACATCGGCTCGGTCACCGGCACGCACGACGTGTACCTCACGTTCACCAGCGGCCAGCCGGCCGACTTCGTGAACGTCAACTGGTTCGACTTCGGCCACTGAGCCGACCGCCGCACGGAACCGGGGCGGGCGCCGGGAGGATCCGGTGCCCGCCCCGGTGCGTCCGGGCAGTTCCCGGCCTTCGGCGCGCTACCGCAGTTCCGCCCGGAAGGCCGCCGGCGTGCGGCCGGTGTGCAGTTGGAAGAACTTGGAGAAGTTGGCCGCGTCCGGGAAGCCGACGGCCGCGCCGACCCTGCCTATCGGCAACTCCGTGTGCGCGAGCAGGCGCTGGGCCTCCAGGACGACGCGCCGGTCGATGAAGCCCTTGGGGGTCTGCCCGGTGGCGGCACGGACGGCGCGCACCAGGGTGCGGCGCGAGTAACCGAGGGCGTCGGCGTAGGCGCTGACGCTGTGGTTGGTGGCGAAGCCCTGTTCGACCGCGTCCCGGAACCGGGTGAAGGTGCTGTCCGACTGCTGCCGGGAGCCGGGCGCCGAGCTGGCGGCGAGATGCGCGAGGCGCAGCAGGAACGCGGTCAGGGAGTGCCGCAGGACGGCCGTGTGCAGGCTGAGCGGGAGCGTCGCGGTGTCCTCGTACTCGCGGCGCAGCTGCTCCAGGGCCGCCCGCAGCGCGCCGAGCTGGGCCGCGTCGGGGTGCAGCAGCGGCGGGAGGTCGTAGCGGTACAGGCCGGTGGCCTCCACGATGGCGCGCGGCAGGAAGCCGGGCTGCATGGTGAGCACGGTTCCGCGGTACACGCACTCCCTGGAGAAGCGGTGGACCTGTCCGGGGCGGATCCACAGCAGGTCGCCTGCGTTCGCCTCGTACTCGGTGAAGTCCACCATGTGGCGTACGGGGCCGTCGGTGAAGAGCAGGACCACATGGAAGTCGATGCGGTGGACGCGGTCGAGCGGGGCGTCGGCGTGCCAGGTGTGACCGGCGCCCATGGGGCCGACCTGCATGCCGACGCCTCCGACGGCCAGCTCGGTCGGGAAGGGGAAGGTCCGGATGCCGTCGGCGCCGCTCGCTTCGGGCGTTCTGTCAGCCATGTCCTTTTCGCGCCGTCCCTGCTGTTCGATCACTGTCCCAGATTCACCACAGGGTGACACACCCCGCCCTTCCGCCGAAAAAGTCAGACTTTTAAGTTTGAACACATCCGGTCAGCCCTTCCGTACTGAATGAGGACTTCTTGAAGATGAGCACGCAGACTTCCGGCGGCTTCGAGTGGACCGACCTCGACCGGCGCGCCGTGGACACGGCCCGTCTGCTGGCGGCCGACGCGGTGCAGAAGGTCGGCAACGGTCACCCCGGCACCGCGATGAGCTTGGCGCCTGCCGCGTACACGATCTTTCAGAAGGTGATGCGACACGACCCGGCGGACCCGGAGTGGACCGGCCGTGACCGGTTCGTCCTCTCCCCCGGTCACACCTCGCTGACCCTCTACACCCAGCTCTTCCTGTCCGGTTACGAGCTGGAACTGGACGACCTCAAGGCGTTCCGCACGAAGGGCTCCCGCACCCCGGGCCACCCCGAGTACGGGCACACGGCCGGTGTGGAGACCACCACCGGTCCGCTCGGCCAGGGTGTGGCCAACGCGGTGGGCATGGCGATGGCCGCCCGCTACGAGCGCGGCCTGTTCGACCCGGAGGCGCCCGCGGGCACCTCCCCCTTCGACCACACCATCTGGGCGATCGTCTCCGACGGCGACCTGGAGGAGGGCGTCTCCTCCGAGGCCTCCTCGCTCGCCGGCCACCAGAAGCTCGGCAACCTGGTCTTCCTCTACGACGACAACCACATCTCCATCGAGGGCGACACCGAGACCGCCTTCTCCGAGGACGTGCTGAAGCGGTACGAGGCCTACGGCTGGCACACCCAGCGCATCGAGCCCACCGCCGACGGCGACGTGGACGTGCCCGCCCTGTACGCGGCGCTGAAGGCCGCGCAGGAGGAGACCGAGCGGCCCTCGATCATCGCGATGCGCACGATCATCGCCTGGCCGGCCCCGAACGCGCGCAACACCGAGGCCTCCCACGGCTCGGCGCTCGGCGAGGAGGAGATCGCGGCCACCAAGCGGCTCCTCGGCTTCGACCCCGAGCAGACCTTCCAGGTCGACGACGAGGTCCTGAAGCACACCCGGCGGGCCCTGGACCGGGGCGCCGAGGCGCACGCCGCCTGGGACAAGCGGATCGCCGAGTGGCGTACCGCCCGGCCGGAGCAGGCCGAGCTGTTCGACCGGATCAGCCGGGGCGAGCTGCCCGAGGGCTGGGAGGACGCCCTGCCGGTCTTCGAGGAGGGCAAGTCGGTCGCCACCCGTGCCGCCTCCGGCAAGGTCCTCCAGGCGCTCGGCCCGGTGCTGCCGGAGCTGTGGGGCGGCTCCGCCGACCTCGCCGGCTCCAACAACACCACGATCGACAAGACCAGCTCCTTCCTGCCGGCGGGCAACCCGCTGCCGGGCGCCGACCCGTACGGCCGAACCGTGCACTTCGGCATCCGCGAGTTCTCCATGGCCGCGGAGATGAACGGCATCGCCCTGCACGGCAACACCCGGATCTACGGCGGCACCTTCCTGGTCTTCTCCGACTACATGCGCAACGCCGTGCGGATGTCGGCCCTGATGCAGCTGCCGGTGACGTACGTGTGGACGCACGACTCCATCGGCCTCGGCGAGGACGGCCCGACCCACCAGCCGGTCGAGCACCTGGCCTCGCTGCGCGCGATCCCCGGTCTGAACGTCGTCCGCCCGGCGGACGCCAACGAGACCGCGATCGCCTGGGCCGAGATCCTGAAGAGGCACGCCACCAGCCCCGCCCCGCACGGGCTCGCGCTCACCCGCCAGGGCGTGCCGGTGTACGCGCCGAACGAGGACGCGGCCAAGGGCGGCTATGTGCTGCGCGAGTCCTCGACGGAGGTCCCGGAGGTGATCATCATCGCGACGGGCTCCGAGGTGCAGCTCGCCGTGGCCGCGCGGGAGCGGCTGGAGGCCGAGGGGATCGGCACCCGGGTGGTCTCGATGCCGTCCGTGGAGTGGTTCGAGGAGCAGCCGCGCGCCTACCGCGAGCGGGTGCTGCCGCCGGCCGTGAAGGCCCGGGTCGCGGTCGAGGCCGGGATCGGACTGACCTGGTACCGGTATGTCGGCGACGCGGGGCGGATCGTCTCGCTGGAGCACTTCGGCGCCTCCGCCGACGCCAAGACGCTGTTCGCCGAGTTCGGCTTCACCCCTGAGAACGTCGCCGCGGCGGCCCGCGAGTCGCTCGCCGCCGCGCGCGCCTGACACCGACGCACACAGAAAGATGAGAATCGTGACCGAAGCAATCGCGACCCCGGGAGCCCTCAAGCGCCTTGCCGACGAGGGTGTGTCCATCTGGCTGGACGACCTGTCCCGCAAGCGGATCACCTCGGGCAGCCTCGCCGCGCTGGTGGCGAGCGGCAGCGCCGTCGGTGTCACCACCAACCCGTCGATCTTCCAGGCGGCCATCGGCTCCGGCGAGGGCTACGAGGAGCAGCTCACGGACCTGGCGGTGCGCGGGGTGACCGTCGACGAGGCGGTGCGGATGATGACGACCGCCGACGTGCGGGACGCCGCCGACATACTGGACTCCGTGTACCGGGCGACGGACGGCCGTGACGGCCGGGTCTCCATCGAGGTCGACCCCCGCCTCGCCCACGACACCGCGGCGACCGTCGCCGAGGCCAAGCAGCTGGCCTGGCTGGTCAACCGCCCCAACGTGATGATCAAGATCCCGGCGACCAGGGCGGGCCTGCCCGCGATCACCGAGGTCGTCGGGCTCGGTATCAGCGTCAACGTCACGCTGATCTTCTCGCTGGAGCGCTACCGCGAGGTCATGGCCGCCTACCTGGCCGGCCTGGAGAAGGCCCGTGAGCGCGGCATCGACCTGTCGACGATCCACTCGGTGGCCTCGTTCTTCGTCTCCCGCGTGGACTCCGAGATCGACAAGCGGCTGACCGCCCTCGGCACCGAGGAGGCCCTCGGCCTCAAGGGCCGCGCGGCCCTCGCCAACGCCCGGCTGGCCTACGAGGCGTACGAGGAGGTCTTCTCCTCGGACCGCTGGCTGGCGCTGTCCGGTGACAGGGCGAACAAGCAGCGCCCGCTGTGGGCGTCCACCGGTGTGAAGGATCCCGCGTACAAGGACACCCTGTATGTGGACGAACTCGTCGCGCCGGGCACGGTCAACACCATGCCGGAGGCCACCTTGAACGCCGTCGCCGACCACGGCGAGATCACCGGCGACACGGTGACCGGCGGCTACGCGCAGGCCCGCGCCGACCTCGACGCGGTCGAGCGGCTCGGCATCTCCTACGACGAGGTCGTCCAGCAGCTGGAGGACGAGGGCGTCGCCAAGTTCGAGACGGCCTGGCAGGACCTGCTGGACGCGGTGGCGAAGTCCTTGCAGAACAAGGGAGTTGACGCGCGATGACCGACAAGCAGAGCGCCGCCGCGGCGCCCGAGGAGGTGCGGGTGCCCGTCGCCCCGGCCGCCGACTGGGTGAACCCGCTGCGGGACACCCGGGACCGCCGCCTCCCGCGCATCGCGGGCCCGTCGGGCCTGGTCATCTTCGGGGTGACCGGCGACCTGTCCCGCAAGAAGCTGATGCCGGCCGTGTACGACCTGGCCAACCGCGGCCTGCTGCCGCCGGGCTTCTCCCTGGTGGGCTTCGCCCGCCGGGACTGGGAGGACCAGGACTTCGCACAGGTCGTGCACGACGCGGTGCGCGAGCACTCGCGCACCCCGTTCCGCGAGGAGGTGTGGCAGCAGCTCGCCGAGGGCATGCGGTTCATCCCCGGCGACTTCGACGACGACACCGCCTTCAAGCAGCTCAAGGACGCCGTGGAGGAGCTGGACGCCTCCCGCGGCACCGGCGGCAACTTCGCGTTCTACCTCTCGGTGCCGCCGAAGTTCTTCCCGAAGGTCGTCCAGCAGCTGAAGAAGCACGGCCTGGCCAGCCCGCCCGAGGGCTCCTGGCGGCGCGCGGTCATCGAGAAGCCGTTCGGCCACGACCTGGCCAGCGCCCGCGAGCTGAACGCGCTCGTGCACGACGTGTTCGAGCCGGACCAGGTGTTCCGGATCGACCACTACCTCGGCAAGGAGACCGTCCAGAACATCCTGGCGCTGCGCTTCGCCAACCAGATGTACGAACCGATCTGGAACCGCAGTTACGTCGACCACGTGCAGATCACGATGGCCGAGGACATCGGCATCGGCGGCCGGGCCGGCTACTACGACGGCATCGGCGCCGCCCGGGACGTGATCCAGAACCACCTGCTCCAGCTGATGGCGCTCACCGCCATGGAGGAGCCCATCGCGTTCGACGCGGAGGCGCTGCTCACCGAGAAGCTGAAGGTGCTCAAGTCGGTGCGGCTCCCGGAGGACCTGGGCAAGCACACCGTGCGGGCGCAGTACGCGGCCGGCTGGCAGGGCGGCGAGAAGGTCGTCGGCTATCTGGAGGAGGAGGGCATCGACCCCAAGTCGAAGACCGACACCTTCGCCGCGATCAAGCTCGGCATCGACAACCGCCGCTGGGCGGGCGTCCCCTTCTACCTGCGCACCGGCAAGCGCCTGGGCCGCCGGGTGACGGAGATCGCCGTCGTCTTCCAGCGGGCCCCGCACTCCCCATTCGACACCACGGCGACCGAGGAGCTGGGCCAGAACGCGATCGTGATCCGCGTCCAGCCGGACGAGGGCATGACGGTCCGCTTCGGCTCCAAGGTGCCCGGCACCTCGATGGAGATCCGGGACGTGTCGATGGACTTCGCCTACGGCGAGTCGTTCACCGAGTCCAGCCCCGAGGCCTACGAGCGGCTCATCCTGGACGTGCTCCTGGGCGACGCCAACCTGTTCCCGCGCCACCAGGAAGTGGAAGAGTCCTGGAAGATCCTCGACCCGATCGAGGAGTACTGGGCGGCGCACGGCCGTCCGGCACAGTACGCGTCGGGCAGCTGGGGACCGAGGGAAGCCGACGAGATGCTCGCACGAGACGGACGGAGCTGGCGCAGGCCATGAAGATCGACCTGACCGACACCACGGCAAGCAAGATCAACAAGGCGCTGGTGCAGGGCCGCCGCGCCATCGGCACCCCGGCCGTGGGCATGGTCCTGACGATGGTCATCGTCACGGACGAGGAGAACGCCTACGACTCGATGCGGGCGGCCGAGGAGGCCTCGCACGAGCACCCCTCGCGCACCCTGGTCGTGATCAAGCGGCACGCCCGCACCCTGCGCGACCGCACCCACTCACGGCTGGACGCCGAGGTCCGGGTCGGCTCGGAGGCCGGCACCGGCGAGACGGTGGTGCTGCGCACCTACGGCGACGTGTCCGACCACGCCGACTCGGTGGTGCTGCCGCTGCTGCTGCCGGACGCCCCGGTGGTCGTGTGGTGGCCGGTGGACGCCCCCGACACGCCGTCCAAGGACCCGCTCGGCGCGCTCGCCCAGCGCCGGATCACCGATCTGTACGCGGTGGACCGGCCGATGGAGGTCCTGGAGACCCGGGCCCGCAACTACGCGCCCGGCGACACCGACCTCGCCTGGACCCGCCTCACGCTGTGGCGGTCGATGCTGGCCGCCGCCCTGGACCAGGCCCGGGTGCAGGTGACGTCGGCGGCCGTGGAGGCCGAGGCGGACAACCCGAGCGCCGAGCTGCTGGCCCGCTGGCTGGAGGCGCGGCTGGGGGTGTCCGTGGACCGCGTGGTCACCGAGGGTCCCGTGGTCACCGCCGTACGGCTGGGCACCCGCGAGGGCGAGATCGTCCTGGACCGCCCCGAGGGCCCGCTGGCGACGCTCACCCTGCCGGGTCAGCCGCCGCGCACCCTCGCGCTGAAGGTCCGCTCCACCTCCGAACTCATCGCCGAGGAGCTGCGCCGCCTCGACGCCGACGAGATGTACGCCATCGCCCTCACGGGCGAGGCCGCCAAGGAGAACGCCTGAGATGGCCGACGTCCGTAATTCCGACCTCATCCACCGGCCCGAGTGGACGGCGCTCGCCGACCACCGCGCCAAGGGTCAGCCGCACCTGCGCGAGCTGTTCGCGTCGGACCCCGGCCGCGCCGAGCGGTACGTGGTCCGGGTCGGCGACCTGCACATCGACTACAGCAAGCACCTGATCACGGACGAGACCCTGGCCCTGCTCCAGGACCTCGCCTCCGCCACCGGGGTGTTCGCGCTGCGCGACGCCATGTTCCGGGGCGAGAAGATCAACATCACCGAGGACCGGGCGGTGCTGCACACCGCGCTGCGCGCCCCGCGGGACGCGGTGATCGAGGTCGACGGCGAGAACGTGGTGCCCAAGGTGCACGCGGTGCTCGACAAGATGGCCGGCTTCGCCGAGCGGGTCCGCTCCGGCGCCTGGACCGGGCACACCGGCAAGCGCATCAGGAACGTGGTCAACATCGGCATCGGCGGCTCCGACCTCGGCCCCGCCATGGCCTACGAGGCGCTGCGCCCGTACACCGCGCGCGAGTTGACGTTCCGGTTCGTGTCCAACGTGGACGGCGCCGACCTGCACGAGGCGACCCGCGACCTGGACCCGGCGGAGACCCTGTTCATCGTCGCGTCCAAGACCTTCACCACGATCGAGACGATCACCAACGCCACCTCGGCCCGCTCCTGGCTGCTGAAGGCCTTCGACGGCGACCAGAAGGCGGTCGCGAAGCACTTCGTGGCGCTGTCCACCAACGCGGGCAAGGTCACCGAGTTCGGCATCGACCCGGACAACATGTTCGAGTTCTGGGACTGGGTCGGCGGCCGCTACTCGTACGACTCCGCGATCGGCCTCTCCCTGATGATCGCCATCGGACCGGACCGGTTCCGGGAGATGCTGGACGGCTTCCAGCTGGTCGACGAGCACTTCCGCACCGCGCCCGCCGAGGCCAACGCCCCGCTGCTGCTCGGCCTGCTGGGCATCTGGTACGGCAACTTCCACGACGCCCAGTCGCACGCGGTGCTGCCGTACAGCCACTACCTGTCCAAGTTCACCGCCTACCTCCAGCAGCTGGACATGGAGTCCAACGGCAAGTCGGTGGACCGGCAGGGACGCCGTGTGCAGTGGCAGACCGGACCGGTGGTCTGGGGCACTCCCGGCACCAACGGGCAGCACGCGTACTACCAGTTGATCCACCAGGGCACCAAGCTGATCCCGGCCGACTTCATCGGCTTCGCCCGCCCCGTCGGCGACCTGAGCGGCGAACTGGAGGCCCAGCACGACCTGTTGATGGCCAACTTCTTCGCCCAGACGCAGGCGCTCGCCTTCGGCAAGAGCGCCGAGGAGGTCCGCGCGGAGGGGGTGCCCGAGGAGCAGGTGGCGCACCGCACCTTCCGCGGTGACCACCCGACGACCACGATCCTCGGCACGGAGCTGACGCCGTCCGTGCTCGGCCAGCTGATCGCCCTCTACGAGCACAAGGTCTTCGTGCAGGGCGCGGTGTGGGACATCGACTCCTTCGACCAGTGGGGCGTGGAGCTGGGCAAGGTCCTCGCCAAGCGCGTCGAACCCGCCCTCACCGAGGGCGCCGAGGTCCCCGGCCTCGACCCGTCCACCACCGCCCTGGTCGCGGCCTACCGTTCTCTCAGGAAGTGAACTGATCATGCAGCTCGGTCTCATCGGTCTCGGCAAGATGGGCGGCAACATGCGCGAGCGGATCCGCCGCGCCGGCCACACCGTCATCGGCTACGACCGCAATCCCGAAGTCTCCGACGTCAAGAGCCTCGAAGAACTGGTCGAGAAGCTGGAGGCGCCGCGCACGGTCTGGGTGATGGTCCCGGCCGGCACCGCCACCCAGGGCGTCATCGACGAGCTCAAGGACCTGCTGTCCGAGGGCGACACGGTGGTCGACGGCGGCAACTCCCGCTGGACGGACGACGAGAAGCACGCCGCGGAACTCGGCGTCAAGGGCATCGGCTTCGTGGACGCGGGCGTCTCCGGCGGTGTGTGGGGCCTGCAGAACGGCTACGCGCTCATGGTCGGCGGCGACAAGGAGCACGTCGACCGGCTGCGGCCGGTCTTCGACGCGCTCAAGCCCGAGGGCCCGTACGGCTATGTGCACGCGGGCCGTGTCGGCGCCGGGCACTTCTCCAAGATGGTCCACAACGGCATCGAGTACGCCATGATGCAGGCGTACGCCGAGGGCTGGGAACTGCTGGAGAAGGTCAAGTCGGTGGACAACGTCCGCGAGGTCTTCCGCTCCTGGCAGGAGGGCACCGTCATCCGCTCCTGGCTGCTCGACCTCGCGGTCAACGCGCTGGACGAGGACGAGCACCTGGACAAGCTGCGCGGTTACGCGGAGGACTCCGGCGAGGGCCGCTGGACCGTCGAGGCGGCCATCGACAACGCGGTGCCGCTCCCGGCGATCACCGCCTCGCTGTTCGCCCGGTTCGCCTCCCGGCAGGACGACTCGCCGCAGATGAAGATGATCGCCGCGCTGCGCAACCAGTTCGGCGGCCACGCGGTCGAGAAGAAGGGCTGACCGTGGCGGACCTCTTGCTGGTCCGCCACGGGGAGACGGAGTGGAGCAGGTCGGGACAGCACACCAGCTTCACCGACCTGCCCCTGACGGACCACGGCGAGGAACAGGCCAAGTCCCTCGCCCCGCTCCTGTCCGGACGGACCTACGCCCTGGCCCTGGCCAGCCCGCTCGCCCGTGCGCTGCGCACCGCCGAACTCGCCGGTGTCACCGGGGTCGTGCCCGACCCCGACCTGCACGAGTGGGACTACGGCGGCTACGAGGGCATCACCACCCCCGAGATCCACCGGACCCGCCCCGACTGGGACCTGTGGACCGACGGGGTGCCGCCCGGGCCCGAGGGGCATCCGGGCGAGTCGCCGGCCGAGATCGGTGCCCGCGCCGACCGGGTGCTGGCCCGCGTCGACGCCGCGCTCGCCGAGGACGCCGGTGATGTGGTGCTGGTCGCCCACGCCCACTTCCTGCGGGTGCTGACGGCCCGTCGGCTGGGCCTGCCGCCCGCCGAGGGCCGGCTGTTCCAGCTGGCCACCGGCACGGTGAGCCGGCTGTCCACGGAACACGGACGCCCGGTGATCGCCGAGTGGAACCGGCGGCCGTAACACCGGACGCGACGCGGCCCGGGTCACTGCGTGTGGCCCGGGCCGCGGCATACGCTCCGCCGTGACGGCGTCCTAGAATCACCGGGCAGCAAGCGAGCGCACCACCACGGCGCGTCAAGGCCGAAGGAACACCCCATGACCAGCGTCGAAGAACCGGCACGAGCCGACGGGCGGGGGCGAGACGCCGCGCGCACCCGGGCCGAGATACTCGACGTGGCCACACAGGAGTTCGCCCGGGCCGGTTACGACGGCGCGCGCGTCGACGAGATCGCCGCCCGCACCCGCACCACCAAGCGGATGATCTACTACTACTTCGGCGGCAAGGAGCAGTTGTTCACGGCCGTGCTGGAGCGGGCCTACGGCGCGCTCCGCGAGGCCGAGGGGCGACTGGACGTGAGTCACCTGGACCCGGTCGCGGGAATCCGCCGCCTGGCCCAACTGGTCTTCGACCACCACGAACAACACCCGGACTACCTGCGCCTGTTGAGCGGCGACAACGGCCAGGCAGTCGAACAGATCGCCGCCGCCGGCGCGTTGGGCGCGATCGGCTCCCCGGCGCTCGGCGTGCTGCGCCGCGTCCTGGCCGCCGGGCAGGAGTCGGGGGTGTTCAGGACGGACGTGGACGCGGCGGACGTGCACGCGGTGATCAGCTCGTTCTGCTTCTTCCGAGGCGTGAACGGGCGTACGTTCGGCGCCCTGTTCGGCCGGGACCTGGTGGACCCGGCCCGGCGCGCGCACTACCGGACCATGCTCGGGGACATGGTGATCGCCTACCTCACGGCCGGCCGGTCCGCCGCCTGAGGTCCGGCGGGGCTCAGGCGGGCCGGGTCACGGCGGCGTCGAGCAGCGGGCCGAGTTCCCGCACCACCGTGGTCAGGGGCCGTACGTCCTGTTCGGCGCGGGCCAGCAGGATCGCGCCCTCCAGGGTGCTGATCATCAGCGTGGCCAGGGCCGCGGCGCGGTCGGCGGGCACGCCCATCCGGGCCAGGGCCTCGGCGAGCGGGGTGCGCCAGGTGGTGAACGCGGCGGCCACCGCCTCGCGGGTGCTGTCGCCCAGTGAGGCGCAGTCGACGGTGGCGGCGGCGACCGGGCAGCCCGCGGCGAACCCGTCGCGCTCGTACTCGTCGGTCCACTGCGCGACCATCGCCGCGAACAGGGCGCTCGGCCGCGGCTCGGCCAGCCCTTCGACGAAGCGGGCGATCCGCTTGCCCGCGTACCGTCCGGCCCAGCCGACGGCCTCGCCCACCAGCTGTTCCTTGCCGCCCGGGAAGTAGTGCTGGAGGGAGCCGCGCGGCGCCCCGGCGTGCGCCGCGACCTCGCGCATCCCGGTCGCCTTCACCCCGTCGCGCCGGATGAGCTGCGCCGCGCTGAACACCATCCGCTCGCGCGGGCCCCGCTGCCGCTCGCCCATCACCGGCCTCCGTTCCTCGCCTCGGCCCGCCGTGCCCGCGGTGACCGCCCTGCCAGGGGACAACTCTATGACCGGCGTCATAGCAGCCGCTACTATGACCAGTGTCATAGTCGGCTCGCGGTGCGAAGGACGGCCCCCGTGCACGTCGGTTTCCTCGGTCTCGGAGTGATGGGCGGGCCCATGGCCCTGCGCCTGGCGGCGGCCGGCACGCCGCTGGTGGTGTGGAACCGCACCCCGCACCGCACGGAACCGCTGCGCGCGGCCGGCGCCGTGGTCGCCCGCGACCCCGGCGAGGTGTTCGCACGGACACGGGTGGTGCTGCTGATGCTCGCCGACGAGGCGGCCGTCGACGCGGTCCTCGGCCGCGGCACCCCGGAGCTGGCCGCGCGGGTCGCCGGACGCACCGTCGTCCACATGGGCACGACGTCCCCCGAGTACTCCCGCGCCCTGGAGGCCGAGATCCGCGCGGCCGGCGGCCGCTACGTCGAGGCGCCCGTCTCGGGCTCCCGGGTCCCCGCGGAACAGGGGCGGCTGGTCGCCATGCTCGCGGGCGAGCCGGCCGCCGTGGAGACGGTGCGGCCGCTGCTCGCGCCGATGTGCCACGAGACGTTCGTGTGCGGCGCGGCACCGGGCGCGCTGCTGATGAAGCTGTCGGTCAATCTGTTCCTGATCACCCTGGTGACCGGGCTGACCGAGGCGTTCCACTTCGCCGAACGGCAGGGGCTGGAACCCCGCCTGTTCCTGGACGTGCTGGACGCGGGCCCCATGGCGAGCGCGGTCTCCCGGATGAAGGCGCCCAAGCTGCGCGAGCGGGACTTCGGCGTGCAGGCCGCCGCGCTCGACGTCCTGAAGAACAACCGGCTGGTCGCCGAGGCCGCCCCGCGGCCGGGCTGGCCTCCCCGCTCCTCGACGTCTGCCACGCCCTCTTCCGGGAGACCGTGGCGCAGGGGCACGGCGGCGAGGACATGGTCGCCGTGCTGCAAGCGATCGAGGCGCGCACCGAACGGGCGTCCGGCCAGGTCGCCTGAGCCGGGCGCCCAGGGGCGGGCCGGACCATCGGCCGAGGTCAGCGCTTGGGAACGCCGTACGCCCGCTCGACGCGCAGCCGCACCACCAGGCGGCGGTCGCGGACCATCGACGCGCGGAAGTCGTCCCAGTCCGGGTGCTCGCCGAGCACCTCGCGGTAGACCCGGACCAGCTCCTCCACGGTGTCGTCGTGGGGGTCCCGGGCGACCGGGGACAGCTCGGCCGTGCCCTCGGCGACGGTGTACGCCCAGCGGTCGGCGCTGGTGACGTGGTACGAGGCGCGGGGGTCGCGGCGCAGATTGCGGGTCTTGGCGCGGTCGTCGGTGACGGAGATCCGGATGGTCCGCTCGTCGGGGTCGTAGGCGTGGACGACGTTGGACAGCTGGGGGCGGCCGTCGCGCCGGAGGGTGACCAGTACGCCGCCGTGCCCTTCGGTGAGGAGTTCGAGCAGCAGCGCGTCCTGCGTGGGGTCCTGGGTCATGCGGGGATCAACGACGGGCGTCGGCCGCCGCATTCCCGGTTCCGCTGCGACGGTGCCCACCGCTCGCCGCGGTTCACCCTTCCGGGTCACCGTCGGCGAGCGGCGGGTTCATCCCGCCGAGCGGCCCGCGGTCACGACCGCTCGGGCCTCCGTCCGCGGACCAGCGCGAACGCGGCGGCGGCCAGGCCCAGGGCACCGGTGACCAGGCCCGCGACGCCGAGTCCGCGGGCGGTGGAGTCGCTCCCGCCGGCCGCCTCGGCGGTGGCGGCGGCCGGCGCCGCGGCGGGTGAGGCGTCGTCGGCGGTGAGCTTCAGGACCGGGGCGGGGTTGTCCGGCTCGTCGTCGCCCGAGGAGGGCTGCTCGATCCAGCGGACCACCTTGCCGTCCGAGTACGTCTGCAACGTCTTGAAGACCAACTTCCCCGCGTCCTCAGGAAGTTGACCGAAGGCGACGTTGAAGTCCGCGTACTGCCCGGCGGCGATCCGGCCGCCGCTGAAGGTGATCTCGGAGGCGGCCTCGGTGACCGTGCCGTCGTCGGTCTTGACCGGCGTCTTCAGCTTGGTGGTGGTCACCTTGGCGGTCCAGCCGTCCTGCGGGTGGACCAGGACGCCGAGGACGGGGTGGTCGGTGGGCAGGAAGATCTGGACCTTGGTGGTGGAGGCGTTGTCCTCCTCGTTGGGCACGCGGAAGGTGAGCACGCCGTCGGTGGCGCCCTTGGCGTAACTCTCCGGGTGGACGGTGACGTGGGCCGACGCGGCACCGGCGGCGAGCAGCACCGTGGCGGTGGCGAGCGCGGCGACGGTCGCGGCGCGGCGCGGGGTGGTGCGTGGTGCGGACATGGTGAACCGATCTCCGTACGGGTGAGGAAGGTGAGGGGTCAGAGCGGGTACGGGATCGGGGCGGGCGGCCCGCGCCGGGTGACCGCGTGCCGCAGCGGGGCCCGGCGGCAGGGGCCCGCACCGGTGGTCACACGCGGCACCGGTCCGGCGGGAGCGGGCAGCGGGGCGGGCCGCCACCAGGCGACCAGCACGGGAACGAGTTCGGCGGTACGGCGCAGCAGCGACCACAGCGCCGCCTCGCCCCGCCGCAGCCACCAGGAGGCGGCGAGCGCGGCGAGCAGATGGGCGACGGTGGCGTGGGCCAGCGGATGCGCGGGCTCCGCCATGCCCGGCATGCCGGGCATCCCGGAACCGGTCCGGGCCGCGCCGAAGCCCGCGTGCAGCCCGGCCTGGGTGACCAGCATGACCGCGCCGATGCCGGGCCCCGACCGCTCCCGCCCGCCCAGCGCAAAGCCGAGCGCGAACACCGCGAGGAATCCGGCGGCGTCGCAGCGCGGCGACGGCATCCCGCCCATGGCCAGCCCGTGCCCCGCGGCGGCGAGCAGCACGCACACCGCGGCGAACACCGCGGCCCGCACTCCTCTCACCGCCGGGGATGCGCTCACACCGTGGGATCCTGCCACGCCACCGACCGGCCCGCGCCGGTTCCGTGGCGTTCAGGGGTCACCCGAACGCCCACCGGTTGGCGGCGTGCGGCGAGCAGCGACCGAATCGTCAGAGGAACAACAAACCGAACTCTTACGCGATTATTATCGCGCCCGTGCCCGCGAACCCACCTCGCCATCGCCGTCAGTCCCGCAGGGAGCAGCGGCGGCGCCGGAAGGCCCGCAGACGCCGCCTGATATGGGCGGTGACCACGGCCGTCGTCCTGTCCGGCGCCGTCACCGTGTACGCCGCCGCTCGCCCCCACTCCGGCACGCCGAGTGCACGGGCGGACCCCAAGGCCCCACGGGCCGCCTCCCCTTCCTCTTCCACTGCCGCTTCCCCCTCCGCTTCCGCCTCGCCCGCTCCTGCGCCGATGAGCCTCGAAACCGCGCTCGCGCCGGTCACGGACCTCTTCGGCGACAACGAGATGTCCGTGGCCGTGCAGGACACCGCCAGCGGCAAGTGGGCCGCGTTCGGGGACGACTCCTTCGACACGGCCAGCATCGTCAAGGTGGACATCCTGGCCACGCTCCTCCTCCAAGCTCAGGACGCCGGCCGCACGTTGACCGCGCAGGAGCGCGTCTACGCGGCGAAGATGATCGAGAACAGCGACAACGACTCGACGAGCGCGCTGTGGACCGAGATCGGGAGCGCGGAGGGACTCGACGCGGCCAACAGACGTCTCGGCCTGACCGAGACGCAGGGCGGTGACGGGACCGTATGGGGCGTCACACAGACCACCGCGCAGGACCAGGTCCGGCTGCTGCAGAACGTCTTCGGCGACACGTCGCCGCTCAGCTCCGCGTCGCGCGCGTACATCCGGGACCTGATGAGTCATGTCGCCGTCGACCAGGCATGGGGCGTGTCGGCGGCGGCGGACGGCGACAGCCCGACCGCCCTCAAGAACGGCTGGCTCCAGCGCAGCCAGACCCACACGTGGGACGTGAACAGCATCGGCCGGATAGAGAAGGACGGCCGTGTCTATCTGCTGGCCGTGCTGCTGAACGGGTGCAGCACCGAGGAGGTCGGCATCAGGTTGGTGGAGCAGGCGGCGGTCCACGCGGTGGCGGCCTTCGCCGACTCCCTGACCGGCTCCGGTTGACCGGGCCGGGTGGCCGGCCCGGGGAGCGGGGCCCTCGGGCGCCCGCTCCCGGTGGCACCGGCGCCCGGCTCAGGCGGCGTCGCGGCGCAGTTCCCCGTGGGCGCGGACGATCTCCGCGTAGCGGTGACCGCTGTTCTTGATGGTGCGTTTCTGGGTGGTGTAGTCGACGTGGACGAGGCCGAAGCGCTTGTCGTAGCCGTACGCCCACTCGAAGTTGTCCAGCAGGGACCAGGCGAAGTAGCCGGCCAGGGGGGCGCCGCGGCGGACCGCGGAGGCGCAGGCGGCCAGGTGGGATTCGAGGTAGTCCCGGCGTTCGGGGTCGTCGACGGTGCCGTCGGGGCGGACCACGTCGGGGAAGGCGGACCCGTTCTCGGTGACGTAGAGCGTACGCGCGCCGTACTCCTCGGTGAGGCGCAGCAGCAGGGTCTCGATGCCGCTCGGATCGATCTCCCAGTCCATGCCGGTGCGCGGCACACCCGCGCGGCGTACCGAACGGGCGTACGGCGCCGGGCCGTCGGGATCGTCGGTGACATGGGCCGGGAAGTAGTAGTTCAGGCCCAGCCAGTCCAGGGGCGCCGCGATCGTCTCCAGGTCGCCCGGCTTCAGCGGGAGTTCCACGCCGTAGGTCTCGGTCATGTCGGCGGGGAAGCCGCGGCCGTGCACCGGGTCGAGCCACCAGCGGTTGACGTGGCCGTCGTGGCGGTGGGCCGCGGCCACGTCCTCGGGGCGGTCGGTGGCCGGGTGCACGGTGGAGAGGTTGTTGACGATGCCGATCCGGGCGCCGGGTGCGGCGGCGCGGACGGCCTCGGTGGCGAGGCCGTGGCCGAGGAGCAGATGGCAGGAGGCGCGGACGGCGGCGGTCAGATCGGTCCAGCCGGGCGCCATCGTGCCCTCGTAGTGGCCGATCCAGGCCGAGCAGGAGGGCTCGTTGAGCGTCGTCCACAGCGTGACCCGGTCGCCGAGGCGGGCGGCGACCGCGGACGCGTAGTCGGCGAAGGCCAGGGCGGTGTCCCGTTCCGGCCAGCCGCCGCGGTCCTGGAGCACCTGCGGCAGGTCCCAGTGGTAGAGGGTGACGGACGGGGTGATGCCCGCCGCGAGCAGGTCGTCCACCAACTCGTCGTAGAACGCCAGCCCCTTGGGGTTCACCGGCCCGGTGCCGCCGGGCACGACGCGCGGCCAGGCGACGGAGAGCCGGTAGGCGTTGACGCCGAGGCGGCGCATCAGGGCGATGTCCTCGCTCCGGCGGTGGTAGTGGTCGCAGGCGACGTCGCCGTTGTCGTCGCCCGCGATCTTCCCCGGGGTGTGCGAGAAGGTGTCCCAGATCGAGGGCGTCCGGCCGTCCTCGGCGACGGCCCCCTCGATCTGGTAGGCCGCGGTGGCCGTGCCCCACAGGAAGTCGTGCGGGAAGGCGGCGAGGTCGATGGGTTCGGACACGGAAGTCCCTTCGGAATACGGGGTGTTGCCGGTCACTTGACGGCACCCGCCGTCAGTCCGGCGACCAGGTAGCGCTGGAGCAGCAGGAAGCCGGCCACCACGGGCACGCTGACGACCAGGGAGGCGGCCATGATCTGGTTCCAGTAGACGTTGTTGAGAGTGGAGTAGCCCTGGAGGCCGACGGCGAGGGTGCGGGTGGTGTCGTTGGTCATCACCGACGCGAACAGCACCTCGCCCCACGCGGTCATGAACGCGTAGACGGCGACCGCGACGATGCCGGGGACCGCGGCCGGTACGACGATCCGGAAGAGCGCGCCGAGCGGCCCGCAGCCGTCCACCAGCGCGGCCTCGTCCAGGTCGCGCGGCACCGAGTCGAGGTACCCGATGAGCATCCAGATCGAGAAGGGCAGCGAGAAGGTGAGGTAGGTGAGGATCAGCCCGCCGCGGGAGCCGAACAGGGCGATGCCGGTGGCGTTGCCGATGTTGACGTAGAGGAGGAACAGCGGGAGCAGGAACAGGATGCCGGGGAACATCTGGGTGGACAGCACGGTGACCGTGAAGACGCGCTTGCCCCGGAAGTCGTACCGGCTGACGGCGTACGCGGCGAACACCGCGACCACGACCGAGCAGAGGGTCGCCGCACCGGCCACGATCAGCGAGTTCACGAAGTAGCGGGCGAGCGGCACGGTCGACCAGATGTCGACGTACGGCCGGAACGTCAGCCCGCTGGGCAGCCAGCGGAACTTCCCGGTGACGTCCGCGAGGGGCTTCAGCGAGCTGGAGACCATCACGTACACCGGGATCAGCACGAAGCCGGTGAGCAGGGTCAGGAAGACCCGGCGGGCCCACAGGAACGAGCGCGGCGGTGCCATGGGCGAGTCATGCATCGGCGCCCCTCCGTCCTCGGGACGTGACCAGCAGATAGGCGCCCGTCACCACGAGCAGGAAGAGCAGCAGCAGGACCGACATGGCGGAACCGGTGCCGAAGTTCCAGGTGACGAAAGAGGCCTGGTAGATGTGGACGGAGACGAGGTCGGCGGCGTCCGGCGCGGCCCTGCCGAACAGCACGTACGGGGTGTTGAAGTCGTTGAACGTCCACAGGAACAGGACGAGGATCAGCACCTGGTTGACCGGGCGCAGCGACGGCAGGGTGATCCGGGCGATCCGCTGCCACATCCCGGCGCCGTCCAGCGCGGCGGCCTCGTACAACTCCCCCGGGATGTTCTGGAGTCCGGCCGTCACCACCAGGAAGGCGAACGGCCAGCCCTTCCACACGGACACGGTCAGCAGGGCGTAGAAGCTGTTGTCGCCGATGAGCCAGAAGGCGGGCTTGCCGGTGAGGTGCAACTGGTCGTGGAGGACGTGGTTCACCAGGCCGTTGTCGTGCTGGAACATGAACACCCAGGTGATGACGGCCGCGTAGACGGGCAGCGCGTACGGCACCAGGAACAGGGCGCGCAGCAGGCCCCGGCCGCGGAAGGAGTCCTGGAGGAAGAGCGCGGCGGCGGTGCCGATCAGCCAGCACAGGGCGACGGACAGCAGGGTGAAGCCGACGGTGACGAGGAAGGAGTGCAGCAGCGCGGCACCGACGGGGGCGTCGAAGTCCACCGACATCCGGTAGTTGCCGAGCCCGGCCCAGGGGGCGCTGCTCCAGTCGCGGATGTAGATCTGGACGAGTTCCTTGAAGCTCATCATGACGCCGATGACCATCGGCACCAGATGGACGAGGAGTTCGAGCAGGAGAGCGGGCAACAGGAGCAGGTAGGGCAGCAGGGCCCGGTGGGTCCGTCCGGTGCGCCGGCGGGGCTTGCGGGCCGTCGGCGCACCGGAGGGGGTTCCTCGCACCGGTTCCTGAAGTGCGGTCGTGGTCATGTCGTTACGCCGCCGGCATCTGCTGCTGGGCCTTCTGCAGTGCGGCCCGGACCGAGTCGGTGGTCACCGTGCGGCCGGCGGCGGCGTCGGCGAACAGGTCCTTCACGGCGGTACCGACCGTCGTCTCGAACTGTGACTCGTTGGGCACCTGCGGCAGGGCGGCGGCGCTGGTGGCGAGGGTGTTCTTCAGCACCGTGTTGGCGGGGGTGCTGAACGCGGGGTCGCTCTGGGCGGAGGTGACCGGCGGGATGGAGCTGTAGGCCTTGTTGAGGATCTTCTGCTCGTCGTCCGAGGTCATGAACTTGACGAACCGCGTCGCCCCGTCGACGTTGTGGGTGTTGCGGAAGACCGCGATGTTGATGCCCGCGACCATCGAGTCGATCTGGGTGCCGGGGCCGGGCTTGCCGGAGCGCACCGGCACGGGCGCGATGCCGTAGTCGCTCTCGGGCATTCCCTGCGCCGCGAGGTTGGCGGAGGCCGACTGCCACAGCAGCATGGCCAAGCGGCCCTTGGCGAAGTCGCTGACGGACTGGTTCTGCGCGTACTCGGCGTCCCCGGTCGGGATGACCTGGTCGCCGGCCATCAGGTCGACGTAGCTCTTGACCGCCTCCACCACCTTGGGGTCGGTGAAGGCGGGCTTGCCGTCGGAGGTGAAGAAGTCGGCGCCGTGCTGCTTGGCGAAGACGAAGACGTGGTGGATGTTCTCCGACAGGTTGGAGCCCTCGGCGCCGAGCACCGACTTGCCCTTCGCCTTGATCTTCTTTCCGTCGGCGACCAACTCGTCCCAGGTGGCGGGCGGTTGGGATATCCCCGCGTCGGCGAAGATCTTCTTGTTGTAGTAGAGCGCGTACGCCATCGAGTACAGCGGCACGGCGGCCGGGTCCTTGCCCTGGGCGCCGGTCGAGGCGAGCGCGGATGCGACGAACCGCCCCTTGCCGCCGATCTTGTCGAAGTTCTTCGCGTCCCAGGGCAGCAGCGCGCCGGTCGCCTGCAAAGACGAGCTCCAGGTGTTGCCGATGTTGAGCACGTCCGGTCCCTGGCCGGACGTGGCCGCGGTCAGAATCCGGTTGAGCAGATCCGACCAGGGCACGACCTCCAGCTTCACCTTGATGCCGGTCTGCTTCTCGAACTTGTCGAGTTCCGGCTGGAGCACCTTCTTGTCGACGGCGACGCTGGCACCCTGGTTGGAGGCCCAGTACGTCAGCGTCTTGGGTGCGTCGTTCGACCCGCCCCCCGTCGACGAACCGCCTCCGCAGGCCGTCGCCGCGAGGACGAGAGACAGGGTGACGGCACAGGTGGCCGCGGCTCGGATGCTGCGCATGACTAAGCCCCTCACGTCTTAATTTAGGACGTGAGTTAATCGGCGGGAGGACGACGCGTCAAGGGGTTCGGCCGGATCTCGACCGGCGCGAACCCCGGCGAGGTCAGGGGGCGTTCGGCGGGCGTGCGGCCCGGCCGGTGGCGGACACCTCGAGCGCACCCAGGGCCAAGGTTTCACCAACTGCCCTTGTTCTCAACGGCAAACAGTCAATAGCCTCCCTGTAGCCACCACCGACCGGGGTGGCACATCCGTCACCATGCCCGGAACCCGGCCCCCACCGGCCACCCCCAAACGGCGGATTGTCATGCCTGCAACAAGTGCATGACGGTCCGCCGACCGCCGGTGCGGAACCGGTCATCCCCCCACGGAGGGCAGTTCTTTGCGTTCTCACCGCAGAAGGAACCCGATACGCCGCAGCGCGCCCGCGCTGCTGTCCGCGGCGGTTCTGATCACCGGCGGCCTCGTCGCCGCCACCCGGACACCGGCCTTCGCCGCGACCGCGGCCACCTCGCACGCCGCCGCGGACACCACCGCTTCGCACACCACCACTTCGCACACGAGCGCTTCGCACACGGCGCAAACGGTGCCGACGCACCGGCTGTGTTCGCAGCCGAGCAAGCCCGGCTACATGGCGTGCCAGTCGGTCGTGCGCACCGACATCACGCCGCACAGGACCCTCGGCCGCGACGACACCCCCCAGGGCTTCGGGCCGGCGGACCTCCAGGCCGCCTACAACCTCCCGAAGGACGCCGGCAGCGGCGCCACCGTCGCGATCGTGGACGCCAACGACGACCCGAACGCCGAGCAGGACCTGGCGGCCTACCGCTCCCAGTACGGCCTGCCGGAGTGCAGCACCGGCAACGGCTGCTTCAAGAAGATCGACCAGGACGGCGGCACCGACTACCCGGCTGCGGACGCCGGCTGGGCCGGCGAGATCTCCCTGGACGTCGACATGGTCAGCGCGGCCTGCCCGCAGTGCCACATCCTGCTGGTGGAGGCCAAGTCCGCCAGTATGGACGACCTCGGCACGGCCGTGAACCAGGCCGTCGCGCAGGGCGCCAAGTACGTCTCCAACAGCTACGGCGGCAGCGAGCAGTCCGACGACGCCACCGCGGACGAGCAGTACTTCAAGCACCCCGGCGTCGCCATCACCGTCAGCTCCGGCGACAGCGGCTACGGCGTCGAGTACCCGGCCGCCTCCCCGTACGTGACCGCGGTCGGCGGCACCTCGCTCACGAAGGACGGCAGCGCCCGCGGCTACTCGGAGACCGTCTGGGGCACCTCCGCCGGCGGCGAGGGCGCGGGCTCGGGCTGCTCGCAGTACTCGGCCAAGCCGTCCTGGCAGCAGGACACGGACTGCGCCGAGCGCAGCGTGGCGGACGTCGCGGCGGACGCCGACCCGGCCACCGGCCTCGCGGTGTACGACACCTACCAGGCGAGCGGCTGGAACGTGTACGGCGGCACCAGCGCCTCCGCGCCGTTCGTCGCGGGCGTCTACGCCCTCGCGGGTCCCCCGGGCTCCGGCGACACCCCGGCGTCGTACCCGTACGCCCACCCGGACCAGCTGAACGACGTCACCAGCGGCTCCAACGGGTCCTGCGACGGCTCGTACCTGTGCCAGGCGGGCCAGGGCTACGACGGCCCGACCGGTCTCGGCACCCCGAACGGGACCGGGGCCTTCACCAAGTAGCCGGTGTCACCGCGCGGTTCACACCGGCCCGTCCGCGCCCCGTCGGGCCGGGCGGGCCGGTCGCGTCGGGACACACCATGTCGGACAGACCAACTCACCTGTAAAACAGGTGAGTTCACCGACCCATCTCGGGTACGCTCGGCCCATGATCCCCGACGACCTCCCCACGCTGGCCCTCGCCTTCCCCGGCCCGGAGCGCGACCGCGGGGTCGAGGCCATCATCAGCGGCCGCAAGACCGCGATGACGGCGCTGGCCGAGATCCTGGACCGCGCGGGCGAGCCCGTTCCCGAGACGGGCACCCGGTACGCGGTGCTCGACTCGGACGACCGGCCGGCCGTCGTGATCGAACTGACCGAGGTCCGGGTGATCCCCTTCGGCGAGGTGGACGACCGGTTCGCCCGGGACGAGGGCCGCGGATACGCGGACGCCGCGGAGTGGGCCGCCGCCCACCGGGACTTCTTCGCCGGCGAGACCATGACCGAACTGCTCGGCTACACACCTTCGGTGGACGACGACGCGCTGGTCGTCGCCGAACGCTTCCGCGTCGTCGATCCGGACACCGACGGCACCGCCGCAGGGGCACACTGACCAGGCTCCGCCGAACTCCTCGCGGTTTTCCGCCCGTTGTCCTCGCCAGGCACCTGTTCTGCCCCGGTTCCTGCCCGTTCTCCCCTACCCGGCGGGTGGCCTGCGCCGTACACCGGAACGGAGGATCTCGCCGTGGTGAGGAGCGACGTGCGCGGACACCGGAAGCGACACGAGGAGAGCGCGGGCGCCGAGCCCGCCACGGCGCGAACGGCGGACGCCCGGCGCCCCGGTCCGGGCGCCCCGTTGCGGCCTGACGCACTGCCCGCCCTGCAACGGCTGATCGGCAACGCCGCGGTCGGCGAGCTGCTGAACCGGGCCGGACCGGAGCACGCCGACCCGGAGGCACAGCGGTCCGCGTCGGTGCGCCGGGCGCTGCGCTCCCCCGGCCGCCCGCTGGACGACCCGGTCCGCACCGACATGGAGACCAGGCTGGGCGCGGACTTCTCCGACGTCCGGGTGCACACCGACCGGGCGGCGCACGAGTCCGCCGCCGCGGTCGCCGCCGAGGCGTACACCTCCGGCTCCCACATCGTGTTCCGGCGCGGCCGCTACGACACGGCGTCCGACGCGGGCCGGGAGGTGCTCGCCCATGAGCTGACGCATGTCGTGCAGCAGCGGCGCGGGCCGGTCGGCGGGTCGGACACCGGCGCCGGACTGGCACTCAGCGATCCTTCGGACCGGTTCGAGCGCGAGGCGGAACGAGTGGCGGCCGGCGTCCCGGCCGGCGCCCCGGCTCCGGCGCCGGCCGGGCGACCGGGTGCCGGACTGCCCGTCGCCCGCCTGATCTCGGTCGAGGAATTCCGGCGACGGACCGCCGTGGGCCGCTTCGAGAAGCGCGGCTCTTCCATCGCGGCGGTCGAGCGGGAACTGGCGGCCTATCACCAGCTGCCGCAGGACGGTTACCGTGCCCGGTTCGGGCAACTGGAGAAAATCAGGGCCGCCGCCGAGGAGTACGCCAGGAACTCGAAATCGAAAAGGCACCAGACGGAGGTCGATTCCCTGGTCGCGGAAAGCCACGCGGAATCCAACGACATCCGGCTGGACGCGGTCATCGAGGAGATCATCGAACAGGTACGCGCCCACCAGGAGATCTGCCGGCAGCTGGAGGAGGCCAGGAACACGGCGGACAAACTTGCCCAGGCGCGCCTGCTGCTGGCCGCGCAGGACACCGTCCTCGGGCGGATCCAGGAGACCGGCGCGGCCGTGGACAGCGATCTGTCCCTCACCAACGCCCGGCTCGCGGACTGGGTGAACGGCGTGGTCAGGGATCTGCCGGAGGACGAGAGGCGCAGGCTGGTCGAGGACGATCTGGACCGCCTGGACGCCATCCGCCAGGACCCCGGCGCCCCGCGGATCACCCGGGACCTGCTGGGCGATCTGCTGGCGCACCGCGGCATCGTCGGCTTCACGACCGGGATGCCGGGCACGTCCCTCTCCCCCGCGGGATCCGCCGAGAAGTACTCCATGAGGCACGCCGTGTACCAGGGACAGGGCACGACCGAACGGCTCGGTTCGCTCGCCCACGAACTCACCCATGTGGACGCGGGCGAAAGCTATGCGAACACCGCGATCCTGCTGCTCCTGCGGCGTGGGCTCGGCGACGACGAGATCCGCCGGCTGGCCGAGGAACGGAATGCGGAGATCGACCTTCTGAAAAACCTGCTGGAACACGACGGGGGGACGCTGACCGCCGCCCAGAGCGACCTCTTCAGGGCGAAGCTCGACTACGCGAGCGACCAGCAGAAGGGGGTCGGCCGTTATGCCGCGAGCTTCAAGTCGCACGGGAAGATCGACGAACCCACCTATCAGTACCTGATGCACGTCGAGCTGCTCACCGGTAAGAAGAGTTCCGTGCTCGTGGAGTACGACACGGTGATCACCCAGCTGCTCGTCTACCTGCACCGCTGGGGAGTGGCCCACGACCACCCGCTGTACGCCGAGGTGGCCCGGCTGGCCGCGCGGCTGCGGTCCGACCGGGCGGACGCCGCGACCGCCGGCCGGTAGCGCCTGCCGCCCCGCGCCCGGGGTGCGGGAGGGCCCCGCCGTCCGTGCCGGGCGCGGTCCCGGGTCCGGCCCGACCTCGCCGGAAACGGACCGCTCCCCCCGGATCGCCGCCGCACCCTCACTCTGGTCCGACGTTTGGCCGGAATCCGCCGACGATCCGGACGTCTTGCTGGGGTTTTGTGAACGGAGTGTGTCGTAGTGGCCGGAAAGTTGGCCGGAATGACGTGCCGAGGGGCGTCCGCGCGCGGGCCGGCGCGGGGCCTCGACCGGCCGTACAACTCGTGAAGCGTCCCTTGTGGAGACGGGCCGATGCCAGGTCAGGCCCGCGGTCGGGCGCGATTGTCACGGTGCGTGACCCTGTTGACATCCTCCGAGCACGCTTGCGATTGTCTTGCTCGCCGCGTCGGCCGAACGAGCGATCGGCGCGGAACGGGGGAGGAAAAGTGGACGCAGTGAACGCGGACGGCCCGGACGAGGACTGTCCGGGGAACACGGACGACGTCTCCACTCTGGTGATCGTCGGCGCCAACCCGACCGTGGCGAGGGCGGCGGCGTCCCTGCCCGGCGAACCGGTCCACGTACAGCTGCCCGGCGCTCCCGCCCTCGACCCGGGCACCCGGGTGCTGACGGCCGACTTCCGGGACCTGCCCGCCTTCCTGACCTTCACCGACGAGGTGCTGCGCCCCCTGCGGCCCACCGCCGTCGTCTCGCTCACCGAGTTCGGCCTGGAGCCGGCCGCGCTGGCCGCCCGCCTGCTCGGTGTCACCGGAGTCGATCCGGCCGTCGTGCACGCCACCCGCGACAAACTCGCCATGCGGCGCATCCTGGAGCGCGAGGCGCCGCATCTGAACCCGGCCTTCGCCGCCGGCGACGACACGGCGGCGGTGGACCGGCTGTTCGCCGTCCACGGCCGGGCCGTGGCCAAGCCGGTCGACGGGGTGGGCAGCACCTCCATCGCCCTGGTGGAGAGCGCCGACGCGCTCCCGGCGGACCGCCGCACGGCCGCCACCCTGTTCGAACAGTTCGCCGAGGGGCGGGAGTTCAGCGTCGAGGCCCTCTCCGAGGGCGGGCGGCACACCGTCATCGGCATCGCCGAGAAGGGCACCGCGGACGGCTTCGTCGAGGTCAGCCATATGATGCCGCCACCCTCCCTGGAGCCGCGCCGCCAGGAGCTGGTCGCCCGGGCGGTCGGCGAACTGCTCGACGCCCTCGGGCTCACCGACGGCCCGAGCCACACCGAGGTCATGGTCGACGGCGACAAGGTCGTCGTGATCGAGACCCACACCCGGCTCGGCGGCGACGGCATCGCGGACCTGGTCCAGCTCACCACCGGGGTCGAGTGGCGGCGCGCCGCCCTCGGCTGGGCGATCGGCGCCGGGGTCCGGCGGGGCCCCGCCACGGCCGCCGCGGCCGCCACCGTCTTCCTCACCGCCCCGCCCGGGCGCGTGACGTCCGTCGCACCGCCGCCCGCCCTCACGCAGGGCCGGGTGCACGCCTGGGACCTCACCGTCCGGCCCGGGGACGAGGTGCGCCCGCTGCGCTCCTCCGCCGACCGGCTGGGCATGGCCGTCCTGACCGCGGCCGGCACCGACGCCTGCGCGGCGGCCGTCGCGGAACTCACCGCCCGCCCGGTGGTCACCACCGCGCCCGCGCCTCGTCTCTGACGGGGAGCCGCGCCGCGGCGCCCCGTCCCTCCCGGCAACTCCGGTTCCGTCCTTCCTTCCTGTCTCTTTGTCTCCTTCCAGACGACAAACACCGCATCGGGGGCCACATGTCCGTCCAGAACGCTCCGATTTCCTATGATTTCCACGGCGATGTCCCGTTCTCCACGCCCTTCAAGGACATCGAGCCCGACGACATCCACATCTACCTCGACCTCGACACCAAGGTCGGCAAGAACACCTGCGGCCAGAAGTGCGCGCACTGCTGGTTCGTCAACTACGAGAAGGTGTACGACAAGTCCTTCGCCATGGAGGAGGGCCCCCGCATCCTGGCGGGCCTGCGGTCGCACGGCTACCACGTCTACCCCCGCTACGTGGACAGCTTCGCCTACGACGGCGAGTTCATGAACCTCTACGGCCCGGCCAACAACCGCGAGTTCCGGCAGGAGCTGGACCACACGCCGACCGCGACCATGGAGAAGGGCGACGCCTGGACCAGCGGCCGCCCGCTGCTCGCCGACAACTGGCGGGAACTCCTCGACCGGGCGGTGGAGAACGGCTACGGCACCATCTCCATCACCTACCACGGCGTGATCGACGAGAACCTCCGTGTCACCGACCACAAGACGTACCCCATCAAGGGCGTCTTCTCGGGCGCGGACACCGAGGAGGTGCTGCGCCGGATCGCCGAGTACAACGAGGGCATCGCCCCCGAGGACGCCTTCCGCGTCAACATCGGTGTCACCATCGGCCGGCACAACCACGGCCGCACCTCCCTGGAGCGCTACGCCCACTACTTCAACAAGCTGGGCGTGGCCACCGTCCGGTTCAACAACTTCACCGACCACGGCAACCGCCACCCCGAACTGCGCCTGAGCCGCGAGGAGGTCGAGCAGGCCTACCGCGACTTCAAGTGGCTGCACGAGACGATTCCGCTGGGCTTCCAGCTCGGCGTCAGCGAGGACTTCGGCACCTTCGGCATCAAGGCGATGGGCTTCCCCGGCCACGTCGGCTGGTGCCGGGCCGGCCGTCAGCTCTTCGCCGCCATTCCCGCGCAGGAGGAGGTGCTCTCGGAGGGACCCGAGGGCCGCCGCGAGAAGATCGGCGACATCGTCGGCTGCGTCAACACCTTCGAGCCGCACCTCGGCATCCTGACCCGCACCGTCACCAGCGGCGCCACCACGTACGACGTGGAGTTCGACCACGAGGAGATCGAGGCGTTCACCGCCAAGCGGCTCGCCGGCACGTACAAGGACGGCTGCTTCGCCACCGAGCTGTCCGAGGAACTCGGCCTGATCTCCCGGGTCCCGGAGCGGCGCCGGCTGCCACTGCTCACCGACTCCGCGTCCTGAACCGGGAGAAAGACCCCGCCATGCGTCACATCCTCGTCTTCGCCAAGACGCCCTACGCCAAGACCCCGTACGACCAGTGGCTGGCCGGCTCGGGGATCGTCCCGGTCATCGTGACCGCGCGGGAGTACGCGCAGGGCTACTCCCACCTCCCGCACGTACACGCCTTCGACGCGTACGACACCAACCAGCTGGTCGAGAAGACCGCGCTGCGGCTGGCCCGCGAGTTCGCGGTCGAGGCGGTCTTCGCCCGCGCCGAGGCCGACGTCGTGCGCGCGGCCCAGCTGCGGGCGCTGCTCGGCCTGCCGGGCCAGCACACCGCGAGCGCGCTGGCCTTCCGCGACAAGGTGGTGATGAAGGACCACCTCGCGGGCGGCCCCGTCGACGTGCCGGCCTACCGCCGGCTCGACTCGGCCTACACCGCCCTCGACTTCGTCGCCGAGCACGGCTACCCGGTCGTGATCAAGCCGGTGTCCGAGTCGGGCTCGCTGGGCGCGGCGATCATCCGCGACGAGGCGGAACTCGACGCCTACCTGGCGAGCCCCTGGCGGGGGACCAGCGAGATCGAGGTGTTCGTACCGGGGCAGATGTACCACGTGGACGGGCTGGTGGCCGGCGGGGAGGTCGTCTTCGTCCACCCCTTCCGCTACCTCAACGACTGCCTGTCCTTCCGGAACAACGACTGGGTGGCCAACCTGCCGCTCACCCGGGAGGACCCGCTGTACGACCGGCTGGTCAAGGCGGCACGGGCGGTGCTGGCCGAGCTGCCGACGCCGCCCCAGACCGCCTTCCACGCCGAGTTCTGGATCACGCCGGACGACCGGCTGCTCTTCTGCGAGATCGCCAGCCGCACCGGTGGCGGCATGATCAGCGCGATGGTCCGGCACGCCTTCGGGATCGACCTGGACAAGGAGTGGCTGTACGCCGAGTGCGGTCTGCCCTCGACGCTGGGCACCTCGGAGTACCGGCCCGCCGGGGCCCTGTGCATCCCGCCGCGGAACGGGGTGCTGGAGCAGCTGCCCACCGCGACGGCCGAGCAGCCCGGGTGCGTCCGCGAGGTGATGCTCACCGGGAGCGTCGGCCAGGAGTTCCACGGCGGGGTGAAGTCCGGCCTGTTCCTGGCCGGTTACGTGGTCGACGGGGACAGCGAGGAGGATGTGGCTGCCAATCTCGAACACGTGGCGGGCTGGTTCTCCGACAACTCCCGGTGGCGGCCCGCCGAGTCCTGCGGAGGTACCGCGTGAGCGCCACAACTCGCCCTGAGCACACCACCGTCGAGCCGGCCGGACCGCTCGTGGACGCCGAGTGGGTCGCCGGGCGGCTCGGGGAGGGCCTGGTCCTCTTCGACGCCTCCGTCGGCGCCCGCCGGGGCGCCGCCGCGCGCATCCCCGGGGCCCGCCCCTTCGACCTCGACGGGGACCTGTCCGACCACACCAGCCCGGTGCCGCACACCATGCCCGGCGCAGCCGAGTTCACCGAGGCACTGCGCACGCTCGGGCTGCACGACACCGACACGGTCGTCGTCTACGACGCCCAGGGCATCTACTCCAGCGCCCGCGCCTGGTGGATGCTGCGCGCCATGGGCTTCGACCGGGTCGCCGTGCTGGACGGCGGGCTGCCCGCCTGGACCGCGGCCGGCCACCCCGTCGAGGCCGAGCCCGCCGCGTACGACGGCCCGCGCGGCACGTTCACCGCCCGGCCCCGGCCCGGCCTGATCGTGGACGCCGACACCGTCGCCGCCGCCCTCGCCGACCCGCGTGCCGCGGTGCTCGACGCACGCACCCGCGAACGCTACGCGGGCACCGCCCCCGAGCCCCGCCCGGGCCTGCGCGGCGGCCACATGCCCGGCTCGGCCAGCCTGCCCTTCGGCGAACTCCAGCGCGACGGCGGCGTGATGCGTCCGGCGCAGGAGCTGCGTACGGCGTTCAAGGCGGCCGCCGGGGACCGGGAGCGGCTGTACTTCAGCTGCGGCTCGGGGGTCACCGCCTGCGTCCTCGCGCTCGGCGCCACCCTGGCGGGCTACCGCGAACTCGCCGTCTACGACGGTTCGTGGAGCGAGTGGGGCCTGCCCTCGCAGCGCCCGGTGGCCACCGGTGGGAGCGATTCACCGTGAGCGAGGGGCGCGTCAGCGGCGGACTCGCCGCGAAGTACCGGACGTTCACCGCGCTGCCGACCGCGCTCAAGGCCCTGATCGTCCTGTCGTTCGTCGTCGCGCTGGGCAGCTACATGGTCACCCCGTTCATCGGGGTGCTCATGGTCGAGGCCGTCCACCTGGACGTCCGGGTGGCCGGGGTGCTGGTGGCGGTGGCCACCTTCATCCAGTTCGGCGGCAGCATCCTGGGCGGCGCGGTCGTGGACCGGCTCGGGCTCAAGCGGACCATGGTGTGCGCGCTGACCCTGCGCACGGCCGGACTGGTGCTGCTCGGGGTGGCCGTCAAGGTGCCCTGGGTGGCGTACCCGGCCGTGGTCCTCGTGGCCGGCGGTCCGGCGCTGTACCTCCCGGCGAACAAGGCGTACATCGTCACCAGCGTCTCCGACGAACTGCGCCCGCTGTTCCTCGGGGTGAGCAGCGCCGCGCTCAACGCCGGCATGGGCCTCGGTCCGTTGCTGGCCGCGCTGCTGGTCGACGCCGACCCGATGGCGCTGCTCATCGGTCTGGCCGGGCTCTTCGCGCTGATCACCGTGGCCCACCAGGTCTCCCTGAAACCGGTCGAGCGCCGGCCCGCCGCGACGCCGGGGACGGCCGGGGCGGAGGGGTCCGCCGGGAAGTGGGCGGCGCTGCGCGGGGCGTCGCGCCCGGTGCTGTTCACCGCGCTCGCCTACTACCTGTACTTCTTCTTCCAGAGCTTCATCGGCCTGTACGCGGCCGGGGTGTCCGACATCAAGGCGCTGGGCTGGGTGATGCTGCTCAACTGCGCCATGGTGGTGGTGCTCCAGCCGGTGCTGGCCGACCGCATCGCGCGGGCCGACTACCGGCTGCTGATGGCCGGTTCGTTCGCGGTGATGGCGGCCGGCATGGCGGTCATGGCGCTCGGCGGCACCCCGGCCCTGCTGGCCGGCACCGCGCTGTTCACCATGGGCGAGATCTTCCTCTTCCTGCGCTGTGACCTGGAGCTGGTCGAACTCCTGCCCCGCAGCGCGGCGTTCGCCTTCGGCGTGCAGCGGCTCACGGGCGGCGTCGGCGGGCTCCTGGCCGGTGTCGTCGGCGGTTTCGTCTTCGCCCACTACAAGTCCGGCGGTCACCTGGGCGCGTTCTGGCTGGTGGTGGCGGCGCAGTGCGCGATCGCGGCGCTGCTCGCCCTGGCGCTGGGCCGCGACCGGCGGCCGACGGTCGCCGAACCGCCGCTGCCCGAACCGGCGGTGGGCCGGTGAACGAGCCCGTCGACGCGCCGCAGACTCGGTACGTGCACGCCGGTTCGGACCCGCGCCGGCAGGGCGGCTACGTCAACCCGCCCGTGCACCACGCCTCCACGGTCCTCTACCGGGACGTGGCCGAGATGGACGCCTCCCAGGCCGACCCGCTCAAACGGGGCGGCCCGGTCTACGGCCGGTTCGGCACGCCCACCAGCCGGGCCTTCGAGGAGGCGCTGACCGAACTGGAGGGCGGGCACGCCGCGGTGGTGACCTGCTCCGGCCTCTCCGCGATCACCACGACGATCCTCGCGTACGTCCAGGCCGGCGACCACATCCTGGTCAGCGACTCGGTGTACCTGCCGACCCGGAGGTTCTGCGACTCGCTCGCCGCGCTGGGTGTGGAGACCGAGTACTACGAACCGACCGCGGACGGCGCGGCCGTCGCCCGGCTGATCCGCCCGCGGACGCGGCTGCTGTACTTCGAGTCCCCGGGCTCCACCACCTTCGAGGTGCAGGACGTCCCGGCGATCACCGCCGTCTGCCGGGCGCACGGGGTGGCCACGATCGCCGACAACACCTGGGCCACACCGGCGTTCCACCGCCCGCTGGTCCTGGGCGCGGGCGTGGACGCGGCGGTGCACTCAGCGACCAAGTACCTGACGGGGCACGCGGACAGCATCCTCGGCGCGGTCGTGTGCACCGAGGAGAGTTACCCGCTCGTCCGGGGCGCGGCGATGCGGCTCGGCCAGTGCGCGGGGGCCGACGACGCCTATCTGGGCCTGCGCGGGCTGCGCACCCTCGACGTGCGCCTGGCCCGCCACCAGGAACAGGGCCTGGAACTGGCGCGCTGGCTCGCCGGGCAGGAGGGCGTGGCGGCGGTCCTGCACCCGGGGCTGCCCGGGGACCCCGGTCACGATCTGTGGCGCCGGGACTTCACCGGTGCGGCGGGCCTGTTCGGGGTGGAGCTGGACCCGGACTTCGGCAAACCGGACATCGACGCGATGCTGGACCGGCTGCGCCTGTTCGGCCTCGGCCACAGCTACGGCGGCTACGAGAGCCTGATCGTGCCCGCCGACCCCGTCTCCCACCGGCTGCCCGGCACCTGGGCGGGCCGGGGCCCGCTGATCCGGGTGCACGTCGGCTTCGAGGCCCTGGCCGATCTGAAGCAGGACCTGAGGGCGGGCTTCGAGGTGCTGCTGCGGGGGCGGGCCGGTATCAGGAGACGGGGGTCTGCGCCTTCGTCCCCGGCTCGGCGGTGAGGATCATGCGGTCCGGGACGTGAGCCGTGTCCCGGTGGGCCGCGAGCCAGTAGAGGAGGGCCGGGACCGCCAGGCCGACGATCCAGGAGATGTCCGTGCCGCCGAGGTGCTTCACCAGCGGGCCGGTGTAGAAGCTCGTGGCCAGGAAGGGGAGTTGGACCAGGAGGCCGACGCCGTAGACGACGAGGGCGCGGACGCGCCAGGCGCCGTAGCGGCCGTGCGGGTCGCTCAGCGCGGGCAGGTCGTAGCGCTCCTTGGCGATCAGGTAGTAGTCCACCAGGTTGATCGCCGACCAGGGGGTGAAGGCCGTGAGCAGGAAGAGCAGGAAGTCCTTGAAGGAGTTCAGGAAGCTGTCCTTGCCCAGGAGGGCGATCACGGTGCCCGCGATCATGATCCCGGCGATGTAGGCGGCGCGCACCCGCGGGGAGATCGTGCGCTGGGTGCGGAAGCCGCCGATCCCGGTCACCAACGACATGAAGCCGCCGTAGGTGTTGAGCACATTGACCGTCAGCTTGCCGAGGGCGATGACGAAGTACAGGAACGAGGCCATCAGGCCGGCGCCGCCCAGCCCGACGACGTAGCCGACCTGGTTGTCCACGAAGGCGCTGCCCGCGGTGGCCGCCACGAGGGCGCCGAAGGTCATGGACCACTGGGAGCCGAGCGCGGTGCCGCCGAGGGTCCACCAGAAGGTGGCGCGGGCGGAGGTGGCGCGGGGCAGGTAGCGCGAGTAGTCGGCGACGTACGGCCCGAAGGCCAGCTGCCAGGAGGCGGAGAGCGAGACGGCGAGCAGGAACAGCGGCAGGTGGAAGGAGCGGTCGGCCAGCAGGCCGGTCAGGTCGGCGCGCCCCAGCAGGCGGATGCCGAGGTAGACGAAGGCGAGCGCGCACACGATGCTGGCGACCCGGCCCAGGGTGTGGATGAGCCGGTAGCCAACGATCGTGGTGACCGCGGTGACCAGGGCGAAGATCACGATGCCGGTGGTGTCGCCGAGGTGGGTGAGCCGGCCGACGGCCTCGCCGGCCAGCACGCTGCCGCTGGCGAAGAAGCCGACGTACATGACGATGACCAGCAGCAGCGGGACGACGGCGCCCCGGACGCCGAACTGGGCCCGGCTGGAGATCATCTGCGGCAGGCCGAGGCGGGGTCCCTGCGCCGAGTGCAGGGCCATGACGGCGCCGCCGAGCAGGTTGCCGAGCAGCAGGCCGATGATCGACCAGAAGGCGCCGCCGCCGAAGACGACGGCGAGTGCCCCGGTCACGACCGCGGTGATCTGGAGATTGGCACCCAGCCAGAGGGTGAACTGGCTGAAGGCGCTGCCGTGCCGTTCGGCGTCGGGAACCACATCGATCGAGCGTTGTTCGACCACACTTGTCATACGTATGCCCTCTTCCACGGTTCCCTCACCGATCTGCATATGTCTATGCAGGATGAGAGTGAATGAATGAGAGGTCAATACTCTGGCGCGAATTAGTTGGTGCGGGCCCACGGCAGGTGGCCGCGGTCGCCCCTCACGCTTCGTGCGGTCCGCGGCGGGCGCAGTCCGCGAGGCGCGCGGCGAAGTCGGCCACCAGGGTGCGGAGTTCGTCCGGGCGCTCGATGACGAACGGGCGGTCGAGCGAGGCGAGCACGGCGGGCAGCCAGTCGAGCCGCTCCACCCGCATGTCGACGCGCGACCAGGGCTCGGGCTCCGTGCCGTCGCCGCCCTCCGGCGGCAGCTCCGCCACGATCGCGACACCGGCGGGCAGCCGGGTCCGGATGTCCTCGGCCGCCCCCTGGACCCGCACCGTCACCTCGTGCCGGTACGGAGCCGTGGCGAGGCCCCGCAGGACCCGCCGCGCGGGGTCCAGGCCGGCCGGCGGCTCGAACGAGCCGGGCAGGGTGCGCACGCCCAGCATCCGGTCGAGCCGGAACATGCGGTCCTCCCCCGCCGTGCGGTCCTCGCCGGTCACGTACCACCGGCCCGCGTGGGCGACGAGCCCGTAGGGGTGCAGCGTGCGCTCGCTGCGCCGGCCGTCCGCGGCGACGTACCGGATCGAGACCGGCCGGCGATGCTGCACGGCGTCGGCGAGCGGGAGCAGGACGGCGCTCTCCGGGGCCGCCGGGGCGCCGGGCTTTTCGGTGAAGGCGAGGGAGCCGAGCACGGCGTCGAGCCGGTGGCGCAGCCGTTCGGGCAGCACCCGTCTGATCTTGGCCGTCGCCGTCTCGCTCGCGGCGGCGCCGGCGGGCGTCAGACCGGACCGCCGGCCGGCGACCAGGCCGAGCAGTACGGCGAGCGCCTCGTCGTCGCTCAGCATCAGCGGGGGCATGCGGTGGCCGGGGGCCAGCCGGTAGCCGCCGTACCGGCCGCGCACCGACTCGACGGGGATGTCCAAGTCGACGAGGTGATCGACGTACCGGCGCACCGTGCGCTCGTCGACGTCGAGCCGGCCGGCGAGTTCGGCGACGGTCCGCAGACCGCCGGACTGCAGCAGCTCCAGCAGGGTGAGGACGCGCGCGATGGGTCGGGGCATACCGACAAGTCTGCCGCGGATACCGGGCGGATTCCGCCCGGTATCCGCTCTAGCGTGGGGCCGCAAGCACCACCTTCCTGGGAGATTCCATGAACTTCACCTCGATCCGTGTCATCACCGGCGACGTCGCCCGCCTGGTCGGGTTCTACGAGCGCGCCACCGGAGCGCGGGCGAGCTGGTCCACGGACGACTTCGCCGAGATCAGGACCGCGTCGGCCACCCTCGCCGTCGCCGGCGACCGGACCGTGCCCCTGTTCGCGCCGGGCGCCGCCCGTCCCGCCGACAACCACAGCGTGATCATCGAGTTCATGGTCGACGACGTGGACCGCGTGCACCGGGACCTGGCCGGTCTCGTGCCGGACTTCGTCCAGAAGCCCACCACCATGCCCTGGGGCAACCGCTCCCTGCTGCTGCGGGACCCCGACGGCAACCTCGTCAACTTCTTCACCCCCGTCACGCCCGCCGCCATCGCCAGGTTCGCCCGCTGACACGAGCGGGGGCGCCGCGCCTTCGGCCGTCGGGCGTGGCGCCCCCGGGCCCCGGCCACCGCCGCACCCCGGGCGTCCCCGGCACGGGAGGGCTACCTTGGCCGGCATGGCAGACATATTCCGGCGCCCCGGCCGGCTGCGTCGGCACGCCGGCTTCGACGGGCGCGCCGGGCAGGCGGCCTTCGAGGCGCTGCACCGCGCGTCCCTCGCGGCGCCGGCCCTGCGCGGTGGGCTGACCGAGACGTCGGCCGGTGCGGCCGCCCGGCATCTGCGCGAGTTGCTGGGCGTCCCGGGGCTCGCCCTCACCGACACCGAGCGGCTGCTGGCCTGGGACGGCGGCGGCAAGCACCATGGCGCGGGCGCGGCGGAGCTGGCGCGGGAGGTGCTGGCCGGGGGCGGCAGCGCGGTGCTGAAGGCGGACCGGGTGTGGTGCGGCGAGCTGCGCTGCGAGCTGCGCGAGGCCGTCGCCGCGCCGCTGGTGGTGGAGGACCGGGTCGAGGGCGCGCTGCTGGTCTACGCCCCGGGTGTGTCGGCCGGCCTGGTCCGGGCCGCCGGCGAGGTGGCGCGCTGGACCTCCGGTCAGCTGGAACTCGCGGAGATGCACCGCTCCCGCACCCGGCTGGTGGAAGCGGAACTGCGGGCGCTGCGCGCGCAGATCTCGCCGCACTTCTCGTGCAACGCGCTGACCGCGATCGCCTCGCTGGTGCGCACCGATCCGCAGCGGGCCCGGGAACTGCTGCTGGACTTCGCCGACTTCACCCGCTACTCGTTCCGGCGGCACGGTGAGTTCACCACGCTGGCCGAGGAGTTCCGCTCGATCGGCCAGTACCTGGTGCTGGAGCAGGCCCGGTTCGGCGACCGGTTGCGCATCGACGTCCAGGCGGCCGTGGAGGTGCTGCCGGTGGCCGTGCCGTTCCTGTGCGTGCAGCCGTTGGTCGAGAACGCGGTGCGGCACGGTTTCGAGGGCAGCACCGGGCCGGGGCGGATCACGGTCCTCGCGGGGGACGTCGGTGCCGAGGCGCACATCACGGTCGAGGACGACGGGGCCGGCATGGACCCCGAGAAGCTGCGGCGCATCCTGGTCTCGGGCGGCACGGCCGCGTCGGGCGGCGCCGGTCCGGGCGGGGGCGGCTCGGGCGGGGTGGGCCTGTGCAACGTCGACGCCAGGCTGCGGCGGGTGTACGGCGACGCCTACGGGCTGGTGGTCGAGACCGCGCCCGGCGCGGGCACCAAAGTACGGTTGCGGGTGCCCAAGTACCGTGCGGGGGTGACGGCTCCGCCGGCCGCGGAATCCTCCTCCCGCATGTGGCCAATCCCACACCCCTTCAGAGATTGACCAACTATTTGAGCGCTGCTCGTATGTGCGCATGCTCCGCATCCTGGTGGTCGACGACGAGCCACACGCCCGCGACGAGCTGGTCTACCTGCTCGGACTGCACCAGGGCGTCGGCCCCGTCGAATGCGCCGCGGACGGGCCTACGGCCCTGCTCGCACTGGACCGCGCGCTGGCCCACCGGCACCCCGTGGACGCGGTCTTCCTCGACATCCGCATGCCCGGTCTGGACGGGCTGGAGGTGGCCCGGGTGCTGTCCCGCTTCGCCGAGCCGCCGCCGGTCGTGTTCGTCACCGCGTACGACGACTTCGCGGTGCCCGCCTTCGAGGTGCGCGCCCTCGACTACCTGCTCAAACCCGTCCGCGCCGAGCGGCTCGCGGAGACCGTCCGGCGGATCGCCGAGCGGCGGGCCCAGGCCCCCGCCGCCGCGGCACCGGCTCCCGCGCCCCCCGCCGCGCCCGGGCCGCCCGCGCCACCGGCAAAGCCGCCCGCCGACGACGAGACGATCCCCGTGGAGATCTCCGGGGTGACACGCTTCGTGCAGCGCTCGGAGGTACGGCACGTGGAGGCGTGCGGCGACTACGTGCGCCTGCACCTCGCCTCCGGCAGTTGTCTGCTGCGGGCGCCGCTGTCCAGCCTGGAGGAGCAGTGGCAGGACGCGGGGTTCGTGCGGGTGCACCGCCGCCACCTCGTCGCCACCGGCCACATCGAGGAACTGCTCGCCGACTCGGGACGGTTGTCGGTGCGGGTGGCCGGGACCGTGCTCCCGGTCAGCCGCCGCAGCAGCCGTCGCCTGCGCGAACTGATGCTGCCCGCGGCCGGCCTGCCGCGCGGCGGGAGGGCAGCCCATGGGTGACCCGTCCCGGCGCGTGAGCGTCACCCACCCCCGCACCCGTGCCGCCCGGCCCGGCCGGCGGGACGCCGCGGTGCGCGACGTGCACGAACAGACCCCGCTCGGCGAGGTGTACATGAAGGCGCTGATGCGCACCCAGCTCCGGCTGGGCCTGCTGGTCTGCGCCGCGGTCTGCCTGCCGCTGGCCGCCCTGCCGCTGCTGCTCGGGCACGTCCCGGTGCCGCACTGGGCGCGGCCGTGGGGCGCCGGGCTGCCCTGGCTGGTCCTGGGGCCGCCCGTCTACGCGCTGCTGGTGGCGGCCGGGATCTGCTACGTCCGCCGGGCCGAGCGCAACGAACACGACTTCGACGAACACGTCCGCCGCTCGTGAGCGCAGACCGGTGAACGCGCCGGCGAACCTGATCGCCGTCCTGCTCGTCGTGGCCGTGACGGTGGGCATGGGCGGCTACGGCCTGCGCTCCCGGTCCACCCCGGACTTCTACGTCGCCTCGCGCACCGTCTCGCCGCTGCGCAACGCCGCCGCCGTGAGCGGCGAGTACCTGTCGGCCGCCTCGTACCTGGGCATCGCCGGGCTGCTGGCGACGTACGGAAGCACGATGCTCTGGTACGGCATCGGATACACGGCCGGCTATCTGGTGCTGCTGGTGCTGGTGGCCGCGCCCCTGCGCCGCTCGGGGGCCTACACCGTCTCCGACTTCGCCGAGGCGCGCCTCGGCTCGATGGCGGTGCGCCGGACGGCCACCGTGTTCGTCGTCCTCATCGGGCTGCTCTACCAGGTGCCCCAGCTGGTGGGCGCGGGGCTCGCGCTGCACACGGCCCTCGGCGCGCCCGCCTGGTCGGGCACCGTGCTGGTGGCCGCGGTGGTGCTGGTGAGCGTGATCACCGGGGGCATGCGCAGCGTCACCCTCGTCCAGTCCGTCCAGTACTGGTTGAAACTGACCGCGCTCGCCGTTCCGGCCCTGGTCCTGCTGCTCGTCTGGCGCGGAGTCTGGCACCCGGCCGGCAGCCCGGCGCCCCTGCCCGCGGCACACCCGGCGACCGGGCACGGCGGCGGCCAGGGGCTCTACGGCGTCTACTCGCTGATGGTGGCCACCTTTCTCGGGACGATGGGGCTGCCGCACGTCACCGCCCGCTTCTACACCAACCCCGACGGCCGCGCGGCCCGCCGTACGACGGTGGGCGTCCTGTGCCTGCTGGGCGTCTTCTACCTGCTGCCCGAGGTGTACGGCGGGCTCGGCCGGCTCTACGCGCCGGACCTGGCCGCGGCGGGCCGGGCGGACACCGAGGTGCTGCGGCTGCCCGCCCTCCTGGTGCCGGGTGCCACCGGCCGGCTGCTGGCGGCGCTGGTCGTCGCGGGCGCCTTCGCCGCGTTCCTGTCGACCTGTTCCGGGCTGGCCCTGTCCGTGGCCGCGGTGCTGTCACAGGACCTGTTCGGCGGGGACGTACGGGGATTCCGCCGGGCCGCCGCGCCGGCCGTCCTGGTGCCCTGTGCCATCGCGCTGCTGCTGTCGGGCAACGGCATGTCCGTCGCCCACGAAGTGGGCCTGATCTTCTCGGTGGCCGCCTCGACGTTCTGTCCGCTGCTGGTGCTGGGCATCTGGTGGCGGCGGCTGACCGCGGCCGGAGCCGTCGCCGGGATGCTGGTCGGCGGCGGGCTGTCCGCGGCGGCCCTCACCCTCACGCTGCTGGGGGTCGGCGGACCCGGCTGGGCGGGGGCCCTGCTCGCCGAGCCCGCCGCCTGGAGCGTTCCGGCGGCGTTCCTGACCATGGTCGGCGTCTCCCTGCTCACACCCGGCGGGGTGCCCGCGGCGGCCTCCGTGATGCTGGCCCGGCTGCACCTGCCGGAGGCGCTGGCGGCGGGCCCGGCCGACCGCTCGGCCACGGCCGGCGACCGTTCGTCTCCCGGCACTGTCCGTTCGTCGCTCGACGGCCACCACTGATCGACAAGTCCCGTACGGGGGCTCCCCGGCGGAGCGGGTGTGCCGCACAGTAACCCCGACCAGAGAAAGGCACCGGCGAGGGACGGCCGGCCGCGCTCCTCGACCGGGCACGGCGGCCGGGCCCGCCCCGTCCGTCCGCGCCCCCGCGCTGCGGATCGACCCCCGCAGCCCGGCCCGCACGCTCGCGTGCCGTCGCGTCCGCACCCGCACCGCCTCGCTCCCGGACCCGCGTCCGAGCCCCCTTCGACCCAAGGACCGCACCATGACCGACACCCAGACGCCCGGCACCGACGAGCGGACCCCGGCGAGCCCCGCGGCCTTGCGGCCGCAGATCGCCGACCCCGGCCCCCTGGGCCTGGCGGCCTTCGCCCTCACCACCTTCGTGCTCTCCGTCTTCAACGCCGGCCTGATCGAGGACGGCGCCCTGGAGGCCGTGGTGCTGCCGCTCGCCCTCTGCTACGGCGGCATCGCGCAAGTGCTCGCCGGGATGTGGGAGTTCCGCAAGAACAACACCTTCGGCGCGGTGGCCTTCACCTCCTACGGCAGCTTCTGGCTCTCCTTCGCGGCCTACGTACGGTTCGTCGCCCCGGAGCTGCCGGCGGCCCATGCCCACCAGGCCACCGGCCTGTTCCTGCTGGCCTGGGCCGTCTTCACCCTCTACATGACCGTCGTCGCGACCCGCATCAACGGTGTCCTGCTCGCCGTGTTCACGGTGCTGTCGCTGACCTTCGTCCTGCTCGCCGCCGGGGCACTGGGGCAGAGCACGGGCGTCTCGCACGCGGGCGGCTGGGCGGGGCTGCTCACCGCGGTGCTGGCCTGGTACGGCTCGTTCGCCGGCGTGGCCAACGCCACCTGGAAGGACAGGTCCCTGCCCACCTGGCCGCTCGCGGGCTGAGTCCGCCACCGCCGCACAACCGCCCGACGACGACGGAGTCCCCATGAGTGAGATGAGTCTGGCCAACCTGCTGAAGGAAGAGCGCAGGTTCGCGCCTCCCGCCGGCCTGGCAGCCCATGCCAATGTCACGGCGGAGGCGTATGAGCAGGCCAAGGCTGACAGGCTCGGGTTCTGGGCCGCGCAGGCCGGCCGGCTGACCTGGGCCAAGGAGCCGACCGAGACGCTGGACTGGTCGAACCCCCCGTTCGCGAAGTGGTTCAAGGACGGCGCGCTGAACGTCGCCTACAACTGTGTGGACCGGCATGTGGAGGCCGGGCACGGTGACCGCGTCGCCATCCATTTCGAGGGGGAGCCCGGCGACAGCCGCGCCATCACCTACGCCGAGCTCAAGGACGAGGTGTCCCGCGCCGCCAACGCCCTGCTCGAACTCGGTGTCCGTGAGGGTGACCGGGTCGCCATCTACATGCCGATGATCCCCGAGACCGCGATCGCGATGCTGGCCTCGGCCCGGATCGGCGCCGCCCACTCGGTCGTCTTCGGCGGCTTCTCCGCCGACGCCCTCGCCACCCGCATCCAGGACGCGGACGCCAAGGTCGTCATCACCTCCGACGGCGGCTACCGGCGCGGCAAGCCGTCCGCGCTCAAGCCCGCCGTGGACGAGGCGGTCGCGAAGGCCGGCCATGTGGAGCACGTCCTGGTGGTGCGCCGTACCGGTCAGGACGTCGCGTGGGACGAGACGCGTGACGTGTGGTGGCACGACCTGGTGGCCCGCCAGTCGGCGGAGCACACGCCGCGGGCGTTCGAGGCCGAGCACCCGCTGTTCATCCTGTACACCTCGGGCACCACGGGCAGGCCCAAGGGCATCCTGCACACGTCCGGTGGCTATCTCACCCAGGTCGCCTACACCCACTGGGCGGTGTTCGACCTCAAGGCGGAGACGGACGTGTACTGGTGCACCGCCGACGTCGGCTGGGTCACCGGCCACTCCTACATCGTCTACGGGCCGCTCGCCAACGGCGCCACCCAGGTCATGTACGAGGGCACCCCCGACACCCCGCACCAGGGCCGCTTCTGGGAGATCGTGCAGAAGTACAAGGTGTCCATCCTCTACACCGCGCCCACCGCGATCCGCACCTTCATGAAGTGGGGCGACGACATCCCCGCCCGGTTCGACCTGAGCAGCCTGCGCGTGCTGGGCTCGGTCGGCGAGCCGATCAACCCCGAGGCCTGGGTCTGGTACCGCAAACACATCGGCCACGACCGCACCCCCGTCGTGGACACCTGGTGGCAGACCGAGACCGGCGCCATGATGATCTCCCCCCTGCCCGGGGTCACCGAGGCCAAGCCCGGCTCCGCCCAGCGCCCGCTGCCCGGCATCAGCGCCACCGTCGTCGACGACGAAGCCAACGAAGTCCCCGACGGCGGCGGCGGCTACCTCGTCCTCACCGAACCCTGGCCCTCCATGCTCCGCACCATCTGGGGCGACGACCAGCGGTTCAAGGACACCTACTGGTCCCGCTTCGAAGGCAAGTACTTCGCCGGCGACGGCGCGAAGAAGGACCAGGACGGCGACATCTGGCTGCTCGGCCGCGTCGACGACGTGATGCTCGTGTCCGGACACAACATCTCCACCACCGAAGTCGAATCCGCGCTGGTCTCCCACCCCGCCGTCGCCGAAGCCGCCGTCGTCGGCGCCGCCGACGAAACCACCGGCCAGGCCATCGTCGCCTTCGTCATCCTGCGCGGCACCGCCACCGAAACCACCGAACTGACCACCACACTCCGCGACCACGTCGGCGCCACCCTCGGCCCCATCGCCAAACCCAAGCGCATCCTGCCCGTCGCCGAACTCCCCAAGACCCGCTCCGGCAAGATCATGCGCCGCCTCCTGCGCGACGTCGCCGAAAACCGCCAACTCGGAGACGTCACCACCCTCACCGACTCCAGCGTCATGGACCTCATCCAGTCCAAACTCCCCACCACCAGCGAGGACTGAGAGCCGGTCAGTTGATGTCGGGCCTGCCCTCTTCCCGGAGCCAGGTGGTGAAGAGGGCGGTCAGGTCCTTCCCGGAGATCTTCTCGCACAGGGCGATGAACTGGGCGGTGTCCGCGTTCCCGTGGCGGTGCCGCTCGGTCCAGGTCCGCAGGATGGAGAAGAACGCCTCGTCGCCCACCGCCTCGCGCACCGTGTGCAGCGTCATGGCGCCCCGGCCGTACACGGGCGGTGCGGACACCTCGCTCGCGCCGGGGGGATCCGCCGGCGGGAAGTCCCAGATGCCCTCGCTCTCGGGGTGGGTGCCGTCGTAGAAGGACGCGAAGGTCTGTCCGGCCGTCCTGCCGCCCCGGTCCTCCTGCCACAGCCATTCCGCGTAGGTGGCGAACCCCTCGTTGAGCCACATGTCCTTCCACTCGCGCGGGGTGACGGAGTCGCCGAACCACTGGTGGGCCAGTTCGTGCACCACCAGCGTCTCGTCGGGCGCGGAGTCGAAGTACGGCTTGGTCTGGGTCTCCAGGGCGTACCCGAGGCCGGGGAGGTGGTCGACGACGGCGCCCGTGGAGGAGAACGGGTACGGCCCGAAGCGTTCGCTCGCCCAGTCGACGACCTCCGGCACCAACTCCTCGATCCCCTCGGCGGCTTGGGCCTCGTCGGGGTCCACGGCGAGGTGGACGGGCAGTCCGTCGGACGTCCGGGTCCTGGTGATGGCGAAGGTGCCGACGGCGACGGTCGCGAGGTAGCTCGCCATGGGCTCCTCGGTACGCCAGTGGCGTACGACCCGGTTCCCCCGGTCCTCCTCGGCCACCAGCTCCCCGTTGCTCACCACGTCGTACGGGTCGCCGTCGGCGTCCCTGGGAACGGCGACCGTGATGTCGTAGGTGGCCTTGTCGGACGGGTGGTGGTTGCCCGGGAACCAGGTCGTGGACCCGGTCGGCTCGCCGAGGGCCGCCACGCCGTCGTCGGTCTCCACCCAGCCCTCCACCGCGCCCTCGTCGTCCTCGATGGTGCGGGGCACGCCGTCGTACTCGATCGCGGTCCGGAAGGTCCGCCCCTTGCCGATCGGCTTGTCCGGCGTCAGCGTCAACTCGGCCCCGTCGCGCGTGACATGGGCCGTCGCGCCGTCGACCGTGGCGCCGCGCACCTGCATCCCGGTGAAGTCGAGATCGAAGCGGGACAGGTCCTTGGTGGCGCGCGCGGTGATCACGGCCGAGCCCTTCAGGCGGTTGGTCTCGGGGACGTAGTCGAGGTCCAGGTCGTAGTGGGTGACGTCGTAACCGCCGTTGCCCAGGGCCGGGAAGAGCGTGTCGCCCACGCCGGCGGACCCCGCCGTGCCCGTGGGCGTGTGCCCGCCGCAAGCGGTGCCCGCCAGGACCAGGAGCGTCGCGAGGACCACGTGGCGCGCGGCCACCCGACCGCCGAAGGGCGCGCGCGTCCTCCCCTTCGCCGCGTCAACCGACCGCCCTGTCTGGTCCGTTGGCGTCACCCCGCGCCGTGCGAGCCGCCGCGGACGCGACGCCGCGATCTCGACCACATGCCCTCCCCTTTTGCGTCACCTTACCTTCGCTTTGCGATCACGGTCGTGGGTGCTCCGCTCAGGAGCGGGCGGTCGGCCTGCGGGGCGGCGAGAGCGCCCGGAGGAGTTCCCACAGGGGGCGCGAGCCGGCGGCCCACACGCCGAGGGTGTGGCGGTCGACCGCGTGGAGGCGCCGCCGGGCGCGGGCGCCGAGGACTCCCCCGGACCGGCGCACCGGGGCGTCTTGTAAAGTTGCTCCCGAATCATCCAGAGGGGTGGAGGGACCGGCCCTACGAAGCCCCGGCAACTCCCCGGTCGAGTCGGCGTGCGACACGCGCGTCACCGAGCGGGATCAGTGCCAACTCCGGCCTGTCGCCAACGCGGCGCGGGAAAGATGAGGAGACACGGTGCTCTCTGTGCTGTCCGACGCCCGGGCGCTTCCCGCCCCGGCCCCTCTGTGTACCCGTCTCGTGTCCGGCGCAGGCGATCGGCCGGTCCTTCCGGCCTGCCCCCGCTGACCTCACCGCTCCTCACCCGGGAGCCCCCGTGAGCGCGCCCCCACCGCGCTCGCGGATCTGAGACTGGAGTACCCATTCATGGAGAAGACGAGCGGCGTGGGCGTGCTCGACAGAGTCGCCCTGATCCTCGGTGCCTTGGAGGCCGGACCCGCCACGCTGGCCGGACTGGTCACGACCACCGGTCTGACCCGCCCCACCGTCCACCGGCTCGCCGTCGCGCTCGAACGCCTCCGCCTGGTCACCCGGGACGCGGCGGGCCGGTTCACCCTCGGCCCCCGGCTCTCGGAACTGTCGGCCGCCGCGGGCGAGGACCACCTGCTGACCACCGCGGGCCCGGTCCTCACCCGGCTGCGCGACGCCACCGGCGAGAGCGCCCAGCTCTACCGCAGGCAGGGTGACGAGCGCATCTGCGTGGCCGCCGTCGAGCGTCTCGCCGGCCTGCGCGACACCGTTCCCGTCGGGGTCGCCCTGCCCATGCGGGTCGGCTCCGCCGCCCAGGTCCTGCTCGCCTGGGAGGAGCCCGAGCGCCTCTACCGCGGCCTCCGGGGGGCCCGCTTCACCGCCACCACCCTCAGCGGCGTACGGCGTCGCGGCTGGGCCCAGTCCGTCGGCGACCGCGAGCCCGACGTGGCCTCCGTCTCCGCGCCCGTGCGCGGCCCGTCCGGCCAGGTGGTGGCCGCCGTCTCGGTCTCCGGCCCGGTCCGGCGCCTCACCCGCCACCCCGGCGCCCACCTCTCGCGGACCGTCGTCGAGGCGGCCGCCCGGCTCACCGAGGCCCTTCGCCGCCCCGGGACCCCCGAGCGGCGCCCCGTGACGACGTCCGCCGGGAACGCGGTGGGCGGCACCCTGGAGAAGGGGGTGCTCGCGGGCGAGGAGGCGTGATGCGTACGGACGGCGAGGCGGACGGGGGCCGGGCGCGGGCCGCGCCCGCCGGCGTCCTCGACGTGTCCCCGACGGCCCGCACGGCGGTGGCGTGGATCCCGCCCGCCCAGCTGTGGCCGCCGCTCCAGGACGTCCGCCGGGAACACGATCCGCAGATCCACCGCTGGCCGCCGCACGTCAACGTGCTCTTCGGTTTCGTCCCGGAGACCGACTTCGAGCGGGCCGCCCCGCTGCTCGCCGCGGCGGCGGCCGAGGTGCCGGTCTTCACCGCGCGGCTGGCCGGGGTGCGCGCCTTCCGGCACCGGGCGTACTCCACCGTGTGGCTCGACCCGGCCGCGGCGGGCGCGGCGCCGTGGGCGGACCTGCACCGCGCACTGCGACAGCGGTTCCCGCGCTGCCGGGGGCCGGCCGCGGAGTTCACCCCGCACCTGTCCCTGGGCCGGACCCGGAACCCGCGGCGGGTCGCCGCCGACTGCGCCGCCCGGCTCCCCGCCATGACGGCGACGGTCTGGGAACTGGTCCTGCTCGCGCGCGGCGGGCAGGGGCCGATGCGGCCACGGGCCACGGTCGCCCTGGGCAGCGGCGAGATTTGGTGGCTGCCCGGCCGCGCGGAGGCGGGCCCGGAGGACACGGCGTGGCTCGCCGAGATCACCGACCGGTGAGGGCGGAGCGACTCAGGGGAGGGGACCACGGCGGAGGCTCTGAACGGCCCCCGTCGCGCATCCGTTCGACACGCACGCCCCCACCGAGCAGTGAACTCCCTTCAGGAAAGGGCGGTTTGACCGCTCCCGCCGGGCGCCGCCGGGTATCCGTCCGCCGTGTCCAGTGCCCGCCGGGCCTCGGCCACCACCTGCGCGTCGGTGACGAAATGGGTGTCGTCGGCGGCGGAGGCGCCCGAGACACCGAGGGGTATCCAGGCGCCGCCGCGCCGGGGCCGGCCCCTGGTCTTGGCGGACAGGTGCACGGCGGCCACCCCCGCGGCCACCAGGGCGGGGATGTCGGCGGTGCGCACACCGCCGCCCGCCATCACCTGCACACCGGGAGCGGCGGCGACCATGTCGGCGAGGGTGGCCAGCCCCGCCGGCGCGGTGGCCGCGCCGCCGGAGCTGAGCACCCGGGTGATCCCGAGCGCGGGGAGCGAGGCCGCGACGGCGACCGGGTCCGCGGACTGGTCGATCGCTCGGTGCAGGGTGATCTCCACCGAGCGTCCCCGGCTCCGTGCGGCGTCACGGGCGGCATCGGCCAGCCGGGTGACGGCCCCGGTGTCCAGGGCGCCTTCGGCGGTCAGCGCGCCGACGACCACGCCGGCGGCGCCGGACGCGACGACCGAACGCACCTCGGCGACCATCAGGGCGACCTCCTCGGCGTCGTACACGAAGTCGCCGGGCCGGCACCGCACCAGGGCGTGCGCCGGCACCCCGGCGGCCGCGACCGACTCCACCGCGGCCGCCGACGGGGTCAGGCCGCCCAGTTCCAGTCCGGTGCACAGCTCGACCCGGTCCGCTCCGTGGTCGCGGGCGGTGCGGGCGCCGGCCGGGGAGGTGACGGCGATCTCCAGGGCGACTCGCGGCGTGCCGGTGCCGGCCGGCGGACCGGACCGGGCCCGGTGGGGGGCGGCGGCGCGGTCCGTCACTCGTCGGCCCCGGTGAGCGGCCGGTCGGAGGCCGGGATGATCCGGGCCGTCAGGTCCGGGTCGGCCATGTCGCGGTCGAAGGGGAACATGGGCCGGCGGATGCGGTGGTGGCCGAGCCGTACCAGGTCCTGGTCGACGCCTCCCGGGGTGAGGGCCATCTTCCACGCGGCGGCCATGTCGAACAGCTCCGGCTCCAGGTAGCCGATCTTCACGATGACGACGTCGGCGGCGCGCGGGTCGAGGTCGAGGTCGGTGAAGTCGTGTTCGTGGTGGTACGGCTTGCGCAGCCGGGTGAGGATCGCGTACACGCTGCCGACGCGGATCACGACCTCGGTCTCGGCGTCGCGGTCGCCGTGCCGGACGGCGTGCACCACGCCGGTGAGGGTGACGGGACCGGCGTGCCGGTCGTCCACCTCGGCCCCGGCGGTGACGGTGACGGTGGCGCCCACGCCGGCGGCGACCGCGGTGTCGACGGCGGCGGGGCCGGGCACCGAGGCGTACAGGACGGTCGGTCCGTCGTCCTTCTGGAACTCCGGGCGCTCCAGCAGCCGGGTCAGGCCCCAGGTGACGTCACCGGCGCCGCCCGCCGTGGGGTTGTCGCCGGTGTCGCTGATGAAGTACGGCCGGTGGTCCGAGCGCAGGGCCTCGTCGAGGAGGCCGTCGAAGGTCCCGGTCGGGGCGACGAAGTCGAAGTCGTGGCGGGCCTCCCAGAAGCCCCGGGCGAGGCGTTCGGCACCGGCCGACACCGCCTCTCGGTCCGGGCCGGTCACCACGACGGCCGCGCGGTTGCGGGGAGCGTCGGCCCAGGCGTAGCCGACCCATATCGCCGCGTCGGTGACCCCGTCCATGGCCTCGACCTCGTCGACCGCCGCGTACACGCTCCTGGCGGGCTCGATGCGGGTGGAGGTCTGTTCTCCGGCCAGCAGCACCGGGACCGGCACCCACGCCTTCACCGGGCGGGGGCCGCCCGCGGCGAGCAGGTCGACCAGGTTGCGCACCGCGCGCTCCTTGGTCTCCATGTGGTCCTCGTGCGGGGCCATCCGGTAGCAGGTGATGAGGTCGCTGCGGTGGGCGAGTTCACGGGAGACGTTGCCGTGCAGGTCCATCGAGGTGGAGACGATCACGTCGGGGCCGACGGTCGAGCGGATGCGTTCCAGCAGGACGGCCTCGGGGTCCTCGACGCCCTCCACGCTCATCGCGCCGTGGATGTCGTACCAGAGGCCGTCGAGCCGGGGCAGGGCGGCGAGCCGGTCGACCAGCTCGTCGGTGAGCGCGGACCAGGCGGCGGCGGTGACCATGCCGCCCGGCAGCGACTTGCCCACCAGGGCGCCGTGCCAGTCGGCGGCCTCGCGCAGCTCCTCGCCGGGGGCGAGGAAGGGGTAACGGCCGAGCACGTCGGCGCCCCGCGAGGGGTGGAAGGCGGGGGCCTCGGTGCGGGCCGGGGAGAACGTGGACGACTCGATGCCGAGCCCGGCGATGGCGATGACCGGGCGGGCGACGGCGGTTCGGGATTCCGACATGGCTCCTCGTAGGGGTGGGGTGCGTCAGCGGGTGCGGGGTGGGCGGCCTGGGCGTGCGGCACCGGACCCGGTGCCGCCGAAGTCGCGTACGGCGTGGGCCATGCCCTGCTGCAGGGCGAACTGTCCGGCGCCGACGACTCCGGCGTCCGCGCCGAGGCGGGCCCGTTCGATGGTGAGGTGCTCGGTGACCAGCGGGTGGCAGCTCTCGTACAGCTGGCTGCGGACGGCGGCGACGAACGGTTCGAGGGTGGAGAGGATGCCGCCGAGGTAGACGGCGTCCGGGTTGAAGAAGTTGACGTTGGCGGCGAGGACCTGCCCGAGGTGCTCCCCGGCCCGGCGGACCGCGCCGGTGGCCTCGGGGTCGGCGTCGACCGCGAGGCGTACGACGTCCTCGATGCTGCCGACGTCGGCGCCGCGTTCCCGCAGGATGCGCACCAGGGCGGCGCCGGAGGCCACGGTCTCCAGACAGCCGGTCTTGCCGCAGGAGCAGGGGATGTCGGCGGCGCCGTCGATCCGGATGTGGGTGATGTCGCCGGCGGCGCCGGTCGCGCCCCGGTAGAGGCGGCCGTCGACGATGACGCCGGCGCCGATCGCCGAGCCCATCTTCACCATGATCGACTGCCGGTGTTCGGCGGGCCGCACCGTGTGCTCGCCCATCGCCATGCAGTTGGCGTCGTTGTCGACCGCGCTCGGCACGCCGAAGCGGTCCTCCAGCCAGGCGGCGACCGGGAAGCGGTTCCACCCGGGCATCCGCGACGGCAGCACGACGGCTCCCGACTCGATGTCGACGGGACCCGGCAGGGACAGGCCGACGGCACGCAGCCGGTGGCGTCCGCGCTCCTCGGCCAGCGCCTCCAGGGCTTCGGCGAGCCGGGGCAGCGCCTCCTCGGGGCCGTCGGCGATGACGAAGGGAACGGTGGAGACCTCGCCCAGCCGGCCGCCGGGCAGCACCACGCCGATCCGGGCGTGCCGGCCGCCGAGGTCGGCGGCGACGGCGAACTCGTCGGTGCCGCCGAGCCGCAGCACCTTGCGGGGGCGCCCGCCGGTGGACGACTGGGTGCCTTCCTCGGCGATCAGCCCGCGCTCGACCAGTTGGCCCACGGCGACGGAGATGGTCGAGGGGGCGGCGCCGAGCAGAGCGGCGAGTTCGGCGCGCGACGACGCCTGGCCCGAGGCCACGAGTTCCAGGACCCGGACGGCGAGGGGGGAAGCGCCTTTCGCGGACTGGCGGTTCCGGGCACTTATTTCAGTCATGTACGAAGTAACTTCCGCAACAGTTGGTGTGACGCAGACAGTACGCCCGCACAACGCGGACGGGAACCTTTTCCCGGGTGTCATTGCCGCGGTGAACAGCCCGGCAAATACGGTCAAAGGGTGTGCTTTCGGGGCCGTGAGAAGCCTTCGGGGAGTTATGTCGGGCCCGCAGAAACTTAGTTGTTACTAATTCGTGTTTGTTTGTTCGGCGCGTGGGTCGTTGACTGTCCACCACGCGGCGCCGCTCCCCCCGGCGCCCGCCCCGGCCTGCACCGGGACACATCACGGGTTTTTTCAATCCGAGGAGAATCATGTTTCTTGCTCGTACGGCGACCGGCCGCCGCTGGGCCCTCGTCGCGGGCGCCGCCGTCACGTCCGGCGCCCTGCTCACCGGTTGTTCCGGGGGCGGAACCTCGTCGTCCGGCGGAAACTCCAGCGACACCATCAACTACGCGCTCCCGGCGAACTTCACGCCGAACTGGATCCTCCCGGTCGGCACGGCCGCGCACCTCAACACCAACAACTCCTCCATATCCCAGGTCCTCTGGGAGCCGCTGATCGCCTACGACGGCTCCACCGGCCAGGTCGGCTGGAACAAGGACAACTCCCTCGCCACCGCCGCGGACTTCGGCAAGGACAGCAAGAGCGTCACGATCACCCTCGGCAACCGGCACTGGAGCGACGGAAAGCCGATCACCTCGCGCGACGTCGAGTTCTGGTACAACCTGGTCAAGGCGAACAAGGCCGACTGGGCAAGCTACAGTCCGGGCAAGGCGCCGGACAACTGGACCTCGCTGAAGACCGTCGACGACACGCACCTCACGATCACGTTCGACAAGGCGTACAACCAACAGTGGATGCTCGCCGACGAGTTGAGCATGATCCGCGTGATGCCGCAGCACGTCTGGGACAAGACCGGCGACTCCGGTGCCGTCTCCGACCTGGACCGCACCCCCGCCGGCGCCAAGCGGGTCTGGACGTACCTCAACAACGCCGCCAAGAACATCTCCGGTTACGCCACCGACCCGCTCTGGAAGACGGTCAGCGGTCCCTACACCCTCAAGTCCTTCTCCACCGCGGGCAAGGTCGAGCTGACCGCCAACGCCAAGTACGACGGCGGCGGCAAGGCCAACATCAAGAACGTCAACCTGCTGCCGTTCACCACGACCGACGCCGAGGAGAACGCGCTGCGGGCCGGCACGGTCGACTACGGCTACATCAACGCCACCGACCTCGGCCAGGAAGCCGCCTTCAAGTCCCGGGGCTACACGGTCAAGCCGTGGGCGGGCTGGGCGATCACCTACATGCCCTACAACTTCAACAACCCGGCCATGGGCGCCGTCTTCAAGCAGCTGTACGCCCGCCAGGCGATCCAGATGTCGGTCGACCAGACCAGCCTCTCCAAGGTGGTCTTCAACGGCACCGCGGTCCCCACCTACGGCCCGATCCCCCAGGGGCAGGCCTCCGACTTCGTCTCCCCGAGGCAGAAGGACAACCCGTACCCGTTCGACACCGCCAAGGCCAGGCAGCTGCTGACCTCGCACGGCTGGACCGAGCGGAACGGCACCATGGTGTGCGACGACGCCGGCGGTGGCAGCGACCAGTGCGGCCCGGGCGTCGCCAAGGGCACCAGGTTCGAGATGCAGGTGCTGTCCCAGTCCGGTTCGACCGTGACCGACAACATGATGAGCGCGCTGCAGTCCTCCTTCGCGAAGACCGGCATCAAGTTCACCATCAAGACCGCCCCGGTCAACTCGGTCCTCTCGCAGGCCGGTCAGTGCACCTCCGGCCAGTCGGGCTGCGGGTGGCAGCTGTCCTTCTTCGGCACCGCGGGCAGCTGGTACTTCCCGGCGTACCCGAGCGGTGACGCGCTCTTCCAGACCGGCGGCGGCTCCAACTTCGGCAGCTACTCCAACCCGGCGGTGGACAAGCTGATCACCGAGACCACCACCTCCGACTCCACCGCCGCGGTCCAGAAGTACAGCGCCGCGCTGGCCGAGGACCTGCCGGTGGTCTGGCTGCCGGAGCCCGACTACCAGGTCTCCGTGGTCAGGGACGGCCTGGGCGGGTTCGCCCAGGACTCGCTCGCCAACTTCCACCCCGCCATGTGGAAGTGGACGAACAAGTGAGCCCGTCCGGCGACCCCGCGCACACCTGAGCCGAAGCGACCGGAAAACACATGAGTACTCCCTCGTACCTGATCAGACGCGTCCTCCAGGCCGTCGCGGTGATCCTCATCGTGACGATCGTGGTCTTCGGTCTGCTGCACGCCCTGCCCGGGGGGCCCGCCCGCGGCATCCTCGGCCCGCAGGCCACGGCGCAGCAGATCGCCCGGTTCAACCATGAACAGGGCCTCGACAAGCCCCTGCCCGTGCAGTACCTCTACTACCTGAACCAGCTGCTGCACGGCGACCTCGGCACCTCCTACACCCTGAACGCGCCGGTCGCCCGGCTCATCGGGGAGCGGCTGCCCAAGACCCTGGTCCTGACCGTGCTGTCGGCCGTCATCGGCCTGCTCCTGGCGATCCCGCTGGGCATGTGGCAGGCCGTGCGGCGCAACAAGCCGGTGGACTACGTCATCACCACGCTGAGCTTCGTCGCCTACTCCACGCCCGTGTACTTCCTCGGGCTGATCCTGGTGCTGCTGTTCAGCCAGGTGCTGCCGTGGTTCCCGTCCCAGGCGCCGCAGGGGGACACGCTCGCCCAGGTGTTCTCCGACCCGCGGGCCCTGGTGCTGCCGGTGGTCGCCGGCGCCGCCTCCATGGTCGCCGTGTTCAGCCGCTACATGCGCGCCGCCACCCTGGAGAACCTCTCCGAGGACTACGTCAGGACGGCGCGGGCCGGCGGTTCCCGCTCCCGCGCCATCCTGCGGCGGCACGTCTTCCGCAACTCCCTGACCCCGGTGGTCGCCATGCTCGGCTACTACGTGCCGGTGCTCTTCGGCGGTGCACTGGTGGTGGAGCAGCTCTTCAACTACCCCGGCATGGGGCTGCTGTTCTGGACCGCCGCGCAGGCCTCGGACTACCCGGTGCTGCTGGGCTGCGTGCTGGTCATCGCCATCGCCACCGTGGTCGGCACGCTGCTGGCCGACATCGTCCAGCGGATCATCGATCCCCGAGTGAAGGCAGGCCGGTCATGAGCGCCGTCGTCCAGCCGGCCGAGACGTCCGGCACGGCCGGCACCCCGCGTGAGACCTCGGGCGCCCGGCTCGCCGTCCGGCGCTTCCTGCGCAACCGGCTCGCCGTCGCCGGACTCTGCGTCGTGGCCTTCTTCGTCCTGTTCTGCTTCGTGGGCCCGCTGGTGTACTCCACGGACCAGACCCACACCGCGCTCCAGCAGGTCAACCTCTCCCCCAGCGGCGCCCACTGGCTCGGCACCGACGCCGTCGGCCACGACGAACTGGGCCGGCTCATGTACGGCGGCAAGGTGTCGCTGATCGTCGGTCTCGCCGCGGGCGTCCTGGCCACCGTCATCGGCACCCTGTGGGGCGCGGCCGCGGGCTACGCGGGCGGCTGGATCGACGCGGTGATGATGCGGATCGTGGACGCGGGCATCGCCATCCCCGCCCTGTTCATCCTGCTGGTGGTCTCCGCCATCACCACGCCCGGCCTCGGCGGCCTGATCCTCATCCTCGGCCTGGTGTCGTGGCTGGTGCCGTCCCGGCTGATCCGGGCCGAGACCCTGACCCTGAAGAACCGCGACTACGTGCTGACCTTGCGGGCCATCGGGGGGACGCACGCCCGCGCGATCCTGCGGCACATCCTGCCCAACTCCGTGTCGACCATCATCGTCGCCACGACCTTCCAGATCGCCGACGCCATCCTGCTCGTCGCCTACGTCTCCTACCTGGGCCTCGGCGTGCAGCCGCCGGCCACCGACTGGGGCGGCATGCTCTCGGCGGGACTCACCGCCGCCTACTCCGGCTACTGGTGGCTCATCGTGCCGCCCGGCCTCGCCATCATCCTGGTGGTGTGGGCGTTCAACGCGATCGGAGACGGGCTCCGTGACGCATTCGACGTGAGGGGACGCGGATGACCGCCACCCAGGCCCGTGCCGCCGCGACGGCCGAGCCGATTCTCGAACTCGACGACCTCGGTGTCGTCTTCACCACCGAGTCCGCCCAGGTGCCCGCCGTACGGGGCGTGTCCCTGCACGTCCGTCCCGGCGAGACCCTCGCTCTGGTCGGCGAGTCGGGCTCCGGCAAGTCCACCGTCGCGCTGGCCGCGATGGGGCTGCTGGCCGGCAACGCCCGGGTCACCGGCCGGGCCGTGATCGACGGCACCGACGTCGTCGCCGCCGACGAGGCCGGGCTCGCCGCGCTGCGCGGCCGGACCGTCTCCATGGTGTTCCAGGAGCCGGCCACCGCGCTCGACCCGCTCACCCGGATCGGCAAGCAGATCGCCGAGGTGATCCGCAACCACCGCGAGGTCTCCGCCAAGGACGCCGCCGCCGAGGCCGTCGACCTGCTGCGCAGGGTCGGCATCCCCGAGCCGGAGAAGCGTGCGGCCGCCTATCCCTTCCAGCTCTCCGGCGGGCAGCGGCAGCGGGTGGTCATCGCCATGGCGATCGCCAACGACCCCGCGCTGCTGATCGCGGACGAGCCGACCACCGCGCTCGACGTCACCGTGCAGGCCGAGATCCTCGACCTGCTGCGCAGGCTCGCCGCCGAGACCGGCACCGGCGTCCTGCTCGTCACCCACAACATGGGCGTGGTCGCGGACTTCGCGGACCGGGTCGCCGTGATGTACCACGGCGAGATCGTGGAGACCGGCCCGGTCGAGGACGTCCTGCTGCGCCCGACGCACGACTACACCCGGCGGCTGCTGGCCGCCGTGCCCCGGCTGTCGGTCGCCGAGGCCGGCCGTCCCGCGCCGGCCCGCGAGCCCGCCCCGGGCGGCGGCTCCGACCGCACGGCCGGTGCGCCCGTCGTCGAACTCCGCGGGATCTCCGTGGTGTTCGGCCGCGGCAAGCGCGCGGTGCGCGCCCTCGACGACGTCTCGCTCACCGTCCGCCCCGGCGAAACCCTGGGCCTGGTGGGCGAGTCGGGCTCCGGCAAGTCCACCGCGGCGCGCGTCGCGCTCGGTCTGATCCCGCCGACGTCCGGCACCGTCTCCCTGTTCGGCGCCGACCTCGCCCGTACCCGCTCCCGCGCCCGCCGGGCGCTGCGCGCCGGCATAGGCGTGGTCCTCCAGGACCCGGTCGCCTCGCTCGACGCCAGGATGACGGTCGGCGAGTGCGTCGCCGAGCCGCTGCGGGTGCACCGCCGTGAGCTGTCCGCGCAGGACCGGCGCGACCGTGTGCTGGCCGTGCTCGACCGGGTGCGGCTGCCCCGCGACGTCGTCCGCCGCGCCCCCGGCGAACTTTCCGGCGGCCAGCGCCAGCGGGTCAGCCTGGCCCGCGCCCTGGTGCTCGAACCCCGGCTGCTGGTCGCCGACGAGCCCACCAGCGCGCTCGACGTGAGCGTGCAGGAGTCCGTGCTGGAGGTCATCACCGAACTCCAGGACGAACTCGGCTTCGCCTGCCTGTTCGTCTCCCACGACCTCGCCGTCGTCCAGCACTTCGCCCGCCGGGTCGCCGTCATGCGGGCCGGGCGGATCGAGGAACAGGGGCCCACCGGCGAGACGCTGCTGCACCCGGAGACCGACTACACCCGCCGGCTGCTGGCCGCCGTCCCGGTGCCCGACCCGGTGGTGCAACGCGGCCGCAGAGCCGAACGCCTGGCCACCCTGGCGGCCGGACGCACGGAGGGCGAGGCGTGAGCGCGCACGACCGGACGCTGTTCGCCGGCGTGGACATCGGCGGGACCACCACCCAGGTGGTGCTCTGCGACGACGACCTCACCGTGCTGGACCGGGCCGAGACGACCACCCCGGCGGCCCGCGGCGGACAGGCCATGGTCGACGCCGCACTGGGCGCGCTGGCGCCGCTGCTGCGCCGCGTCCCCGGCCGGCTGGCCGGCGCCGGCGTCGGCGCGGCCGGGGTGGTGGACTCCGCCGCGGGCCGCATCCTGGTGGCCAGCGACTCCTTCCGCGGCTGGGCGGGCTTCCCGGTCACCGCGGCCGTCGCGGACGCGCTGGGCGTACCGGCGTACCTCGACAACGACGTCAACGCCTTCCTGCGCGGGGAGGTGTCCTCGGGCGCGGTCCGGGGCGAGCGGGACGTGCTCGGCATCGCGCTGGGCACCGGCGTCGGCGGCGCCGTCTGGACGGACGGCCGGCTGTTCGCCGGACCGCACGGCGCGGCCGGGGAGATCGGGCACATCCCCGGCTTCGGCGACCTGGGCTGCACCTGCGGGGGGCGCGGCCATCTGGAGACCCTGGCCTCCGGCCGCTCCATCGGCGCGCGGTACGCCGACCGCACCGGCCGCCGCCTCACCGCGCGGGAGGTCGCCGACGCGGCCGCGCACGGCGACGAGGACGCCCTCGCGGTGTACCGCGCGGCGGGCGCCGGGCTCGCCCGCGCGGTCGTCATGACGGCGGGCCTCGTCGACATCACCACGGTGGTGATCGGCGGCGGCGTCAGCCGCGCCTGGCACCTCCTCGAACCGGCCGTCCTCGCCCGGCTCGCCGAGGAACCCCCGGTCAGCGGTCACCCCGTCCGCCTGGTCCGGGCGGGGCTCGGCACGGACGCCGTACCGGTGGGCGCCGCCGCCCTCGCCCGCCTGGGCACGACGTCTGACGGGGGCGCACGCCCCGCCGTCTCCGCATCGGTGCGCGAGCCCTGACGTTCCGGGCGCCCTCGCCGCTGCCCGGCTGGACGCGTGGCCGCGTCCTCACCCATCCGGCCCGCAGCGCCGGCTCCCGCGGCCGGCTGCTCGCCTCCGCCCGCGGGGGCGTCGACCTGCCGCAGTACGCCGACGAAGCCCAGCGGGCGCGGGAGATCGAGGAGGACGCCGGCCGGCCCGCCGCCGTCCTCCTCGACGACATGGACACCGCGCTGCGCCGCTTCCTCGCCGCGGCCGGTGACCACCCGGCGGATGCCTGGGAGGTGCCGGTGCGCTGGCTCGGCGGCGGCCTCCGGCCGGTGCGCGGGGTCGTCGGGAGCATGCTGCGCGAGGTCGAGGTCCACCACACCGACCTGGCGACCGGTCATGGCCCGGACCGCCGGCCCGCCCTGCTGGTCGGCCGCGAGCTGGAGACGACCGTGCGGCGTCTGCGCGACGACCCCGGCGCCCCGCCCATGACGCTGGTCGCCGACGAGGACCGGATCCCACGGGTGACCGGCGCCGGGCCGGGGCCACGGGTGACGGGTCCGGCGGCGGATCTGCCGGGCTGGCTCACCGGGCGGACCGACGGCGGGGCACTGGCCGTCGAACCGCCCGGCCACCTGCCGGCTCACCGGTCCGGCGCAGCTGACCGGGCCCGCCCCGCCACCGGTCTTGCCTCTGCTCAGCGCCGCGGTCGTGGCTGGTGCGCGGCGAGTCCGGCGTGGGCGAGGGCCAGCAGTGCGACGGCCGCGAGCAGCGCCGGTGTCGTCGTGAGGTGGCCGAGGAGCGTGAGGACGTACGGGGTGAACATGCCGAGGTAGGCCACCGTCCAGAACCGGGCCGTCCAGCGGGCGAGCCGGTGCGGCGGGGCGAGGGCCGCGGTCCGGGTGAGGCCGTAGGTGAGGGCCAGTCCGTAGCCCGCGCCGAGCACGACCGCCGCGAGGAGGGCGAGGGGCTCGTTCCCGGTCGCGGCGGCGACGGCCGCGGTCGCCGTGCCGGCCGCCACGACCAGGAGGCCCGCGGTGGGCGTCGACGGGGCGCGCCGTGCGGTGAGCAGACCGGTGCCGGGGACGACGGCCGTCGCGAGGCCCGTGAGGACCAGGCCGGTGTGCAGGGTGCTCGGCAGCGTGACGAACCCGATGGTGGGCGCCGTGAAGACCCAGGGCGCCAGCGGCAGCACGGTACGCCGGAAGCGGCGGCCGGTGTGTTCGTGGGCGGCTGCGGAGCCGAGGGGGCGGGCCGGCCGGTGCGTCTCCGGTGCGGCCAGCGCGAGCCACCCCGCCGCCGCGCCGAGGAGGACGTGCGGAACGTACGCCGTCACCATCGGCCAGGGAGCCCACCGGGCTATGAGCGCCGCCGCGAGGCCGCCCGTCGCGAAGCCCGCGGAGACGAACAGCCCGGCGCGGCGCGGGGAGCCGGAGAGTTCCTTGATCCAGGCGCTGCCCGCGGCCAGCAGCGCGCCCGCGCCGACCCCGGTCAGGAAGCGTCCGGGCAGCAGCAGCCAGGTGTGGCCCCACGCGCCGCCGGCCATGAGGAGCAGCGTGGACAGGACGTTGAGGGCGAGGGCCGCGAGGGCCACCCGGCGCCGTCCCCTGCGGTCCGCGAGCGGGCCCGCGATCAGCAGCGCCGGGATCAGGCCGACGACGTAAACCGCGAACAGGCCGGTCACCGTCGACTCGGTGAGGCCGAAGCGGCCTCGGTAGGCGCCGAGCAGGGCGGAGAACTGGTTGGCGCTCCAGCCGGAGGCCAGCATGATCCAGGCGGCGCGGGCGCCCGGGGCGCCGGCGGTCGCGGGAACGGCGGCGACGGGGGCGGTGACAGGGGATGCGGTCATGCTCCCATTCGTACGTGCCCGACCGTTCGGCGCGCGCCGAACCTTCACGATTCGTGAACGGCCCGCGCCTGCCGTCCGGCTCCCCGTCTACCCTGCTCGTATGGCGCTTGACCTGCGGCTGTTGTCCTCGTTTCTGGCGGTCGTCGAGGAAGGGCACTTCGGACGGGCCGCGGCGCGGCTCTTCCTGTCGCCGCCCGCCGTCACCCAGCATGTGCGCCGCCTGGAAGGCCAGGTCGGCGTGCGGCTCCTCGACCGGTCCGGCTCCCCCGTCGTACCGACGGCCGCCGGTGTGCGGCTCGCCGGACACGCGCGCACCCTCCTCGACGCCGCGAACGCCGCCCTCGACGACCTGGCGGACGTCACGCGGGAGCCGGAACACGGGCGCCCGCTGCGGGTGGGCATCATGGGGCACGGTTCGGCGGAGCTGACCCCCGCGGCCATCAACGCCTACCGGCGGGCGCGGCCCGAGGTGCGGGTGGAGATACGGCAACTGGACTTCACGGAGCATGTGACCGCGCTGGTGGAGGACCGGGTGGACGTCGCCTTCGTGCGGCCGAGCCCACAGGACGAGCGGCTCGTGGCGGACGTCCTCACCACCGAGCAGCGGATCGTCGTCGTGCACGAACGGTCCCCGCTGGCCGACGCCCGGACCTCCGGGGTGCGCGTCGCGGACCTCGCCGAGCTGCCGCTGTTCCGTGTCCCCGGGCACACCCCGCAGACGTTCACCGAGTACCTGTACTTCGAGGACCGCGCCCAGCGCCGCAGCTCCGAGTACGCCGTCACCCCCCAGGAGGTGCTGACCGGGGTGGTCACCGGGCGGGCCGCGGGCTCCGGCCTGCGCTCCTTCGCGCGGTACTACGCGTGGCCGGGCGCCGTCTTCATACCCGTCCTCGACGCCCCCTGGGACAGCAGCTACCTCGCGGTGCGCGCCGGTGACGACAATCCGGAGGTGCGGATCTTCCGGGCACTCGCGGTGGCCCTCGCGAAGGACCTGGGCCCCGCCGTCAACTCCCCGCTGCACGGTTCCGGTTGACGAGCAAAGACCCGGCGCGACCGCCCGACCGAGGAGGGACGCCGATTCCGCAATACCCTCAACCACCCTGGCGCGGAGGGCTTCTTCGGTTGATCATTGTTCAACCACCGTGTGCCGTAAGCCAGTCACTGATCTTGAGGGAGCCCCATGCCCACCGCGCAGGTGCCCGACATCCTCTCGCCCGAATTCGCCGCGGACCCCTACTCGGCGTACCGCCAGATGCGCGATGCCGCGCCCCTCATATGGCACGAACCGACGCAGAGTTACATCGTCTCGCGCTACGACGACGTCGAGCACGTCTTCAAGGACAGGAACGGCGAGTTCACCACCGACAACTACGACTGGCAGATCGAGCCCGTGCACGGCAGGACGATCCTCCAGCTCAGCGGCCGTGAGCACGCCGTGCGCCGCGCCCTCGTCGCCCCCGCCTTCCGCGGCACCGACCTCCAGGAGAAGTTCCTCCCCGTCATCGAGCGCAACTCGCGCGAACTGATCGACGCCTTCCGGGACTCCGGCTCCGCCGACCTGGTCAACGACTACGCCACCCGCTTTCCGGTCAACGTGATCGCCGACATGCTGGGCCTCGACAAGGCGGACCACGCACGCTTCCACCGCTGGTACACGTCCGTCATCGCCTTCCTCGGCAACCTCTCGGGCGACCCCGAGGTGGCCGCGGCGGGCGAGCGGACCCGCGTCGAGTTCGCCGAGTACATGCTGCCGATCATCCGGGAACGCCGCGACAGCCTGGGCGACGACCTGCTGTCCACGCTGTGCACCGCCGAGGTCGACGGTGTGCGGATGAGCGACGAGGACATCAAGGCGTTCTGCAGCCTGCTGCTCGCGGCCGGCGGCGAGACCACCGACAAGGCGATCGCCAGCATCTTCGCGAACCTGCTCCGCCACCCCGACCAGCTCGCGGCCGTCCGCGCGGACCGCGACCTGATCCCGCGGGCCTTCGCCGAGACCCTGCGGTACACCCCGCCCGTCCACATGATCATGCGGCAGTCCGCGACCGAGGTGAAGCTCAGCGGCGGCACCATACCCGCCGGCGTGACCGTCACCTGCCTGATAGGCGCCGCCAACCGGGACGAGAGCCGCTACCGCGAGCCCGACCGCTTCGACATCTTCCGCGACGACCTGACCGCCACCACCGCCTTCTCCGCCGCCGCCGACCACCTCGCCTTCGCGCTCGGCCGGCACTTCTGCGTCGGCGCGCTGCTCGCCAAGGCGGAGGTCGAGATCGGCGTCGGCCAACTGCTGGACGCCATGCCCGACATGCGTCTCGCGGACGGCTTCGACCCGGTCGAGGAAGGCGTCTTCACCCGCGGGCCCCAGCGCCTGCCCGTGCGGTTCACGCCCGTGACGGCCGCCTGACCGGCACCACCGCCGAGGTGAACGGGCCCCGCCCGGGGGCCCGTGCGCCCGCGCCGCCACGCCACCGGGGGCCGGGGCGCCCACCCCACCGGCCAACGGCCATGCGCGCTGCCGGGACGTCGGGCGTCCGCCCCCAGACGGCCACCGGGCATCCGCCCTCCCTGCTCCTCGGGCATCGCCCCTACCGGGTCGTCGGGCACCCGCCCTACTGCACGACCGGCGTGAACCGTACCGGCAGCGCCGTCAGTCCGCGCATCCAGATCGACGGACGCCAGGTCAGCGTCTCCGGCTCGACCGCCAGCACCAGGTCCGGCAGCCGCTCCAGCAGCGTCTCCACGGCCGTCCGCGCCATCACGTCCGCCAGCAGCGGCGCCGGATAGGGGCAGCGGTGCTCGCCGTTGCTGAACGACAGATGCGCGGCGTTCTCCGCGCCCACGTGCGCGTCGGGCCAGATCTGCGGATCGGTGTTGGCCGCGGCCAGCCCCAGCACCAGGCAGTCGCCGGCCCGGATCTGCCGCCCGCCCAGCTGGGTGTCCCGGACGGCCCAGCGCCCGATGAAGTTCTGCGTCGGCGTGTCCAGCCACAGCGCCTCGTTGAGCGCCTCGCCCACGCTGAGCCTGCCGCCCGACACGTTCACCGCGAACCGCTCGTCCGTCAGCAGCAGCCGCAGCGTGTTGCAGATCCAGTTGGCGGTCGGCTGCTGCGCCGCGGCGATCACCGAGATCAGGTCCTGGACGATCTCCTCGTCCGTCAGTCCCGCCGGATGCAGCAGCATGCGCGAGGTGACGTCCGGACCCGGGTTCTCCCGCTTGTCCTTCACCAGTTGCCGCAGCCGCTCGCCCACGCGCCCGTACGCCGCCACCGGGTCGTCGCCCTCCGCCGCGTCGAGCGAGATCCGCAGGTCCTCGACGAGCCGCTGGGTGTCCTCGCCGGAGGTCGGCATCCCGCACATCTGCACCACGGCCCGCATCGGCAGGGCGTGCGCGTATCCGGTCATCAGCTCGGCCTGACCGCTGCCCGCGAAGGCGGCGATGAGCCGGTCGGCGATCAGCTGGCAGTTGCGCGCCAGTTCGAACTGGTCGACGCCCTCCAGCGCCTGGGTGATCACTCCGGCCCGCCGCCGGTGCTCGTCGCCCTCGGTGAACAGCACCGACGGCTGGTAGCCGACGTACGGCAGCAGCGGCCAGTCCGCCGGGATGTTCTCCCACTGGTTCCAGCGCCGGGAGTCCCGCGCGAACAGCTCGTCGTGGCTGGTCACGTAGGTGACCTCGGAGTAGCCGAGCACCAGCCAGGCCGGGATGTCCCCGTCGAGCAGCACCGGCGCCACCGCGCCGTGCTCGCGGCGCAGCGCGCGGTACATCTGCGCCGGCGTCTGCTGGTACTCGAGCCCCGCCAGGCGCACCGCTTCGGTGTGGACGGGGCAGCCCGGCGGGGCCTGGTGCGCGGAAGAGGGATCGGTCACGGTGTCGCCTCCTGGGCCATCGCCAGTTCGTACAGGTGGTCCACGAGGGTGATCAGCACGTCCTTGCCGGACTGCCGGACCCGCGCGTCGCAGTCGACCATCGGTACCTCGTCGGAGAGGGCGAGCGCCTGGCGGATCTCCTCCAGGGAGTACCGGTGGGTGTCGTCGTCGAAGCGGTTGACGGCCACCACGAACGGCGTCCTGTGGTGCTCCAGCCGGTCTATCGCGTACCAGGAGTCGTTCATCCGGCGCGTGTCCACGAGCACCACGGCGCCCAGCGTCCCGGAGAACAGCCTGTCCCAGAGGAACCAGAAGCGCTCCTGGCCGGGCGCGCCGAACAGGTACAGCACCATGCGCTCGTTGAGGCTGATCCGCCCGAAGTCGAACGCCACCGTCGTGGTGGTCTTCGACGCGACCGCGCTGGTCTCGTCGAGGCCGACGCCGGCCTGCGTCATCACCTCCTCGGTGTTCAGCGGCCGGATCTCGCTGACCGAGCGGACCAGGGTCGTCTTGCCGACACCGAAACCGCCCACGATGACGATCTTCAGTCCGGTCTCCGCCGCATCGTCCAGTGGCGTGCGGCGGGCGGGCAGCTCAGAGGTTGCGGAGCCCATGGAGCACCTCCTTGAGAAGGGCGGAGTCGGGGAGCGAGGCGACGGACTGCGCCGCGCGCGGACGGCGGGCGGTGATGCGGCCGGTGTCGAGCAGGTCCCCGAGCAGGATGCGCACCACCGTGATGGGCAGTTTCAGCTCCGCGGCGATCTCGACGACGGCCGTGGGGTGTTCGCACAGCTCCAGGATCCGGGCGTGCTCCGACTGCATGCCCGCCGTGGGCCGGCACTCGCTGACGATCAGGGTGACCAGGTCGAAGGAGTCGTCGGCGCGGCTCCGGCCGGCCGTGACCGTGTAGAGCCGGTCGGGGTCGCCGGTGTCCACGGGCTTGCGCATCACGACGCGGCACTCCCGGGAAAGGGCTCTCGGGGCTCGGCGCGCAGGTGCTCGCCGATCTGCTCCACCAGCTCCGTCATCTGGTGGCCCACCACGCCCGGGTCGGCGTCCTCCTCCGCGAGGACCGCCAGGTGCGCTCCCTCGCCGGCCTCCACGATGAACAGCAGGCCGCCGTGGAACTCGGTCATGGACTGCCGGACGCCACCGGTGCCGTCGCCGAACTCCACGGACGCGCCGTGGGCCAGGGCCTGGATGCCGGAGCAGATCGCCGCCAGCTGGTCGGCCTGGTCGAGCGTCAGGTGTTCGGTCCAGCAGAGCTTCAGGCCGTCCCGGGACAGGGCCAGGGCGTGCCGGGTGCCGGGGGTGCGCTCCAGGAGATTCTGGAGGAGCCAGGTGAGGCTGTTGTCGGTGGTCTGCATGGTGGGTGGTGGGACGGTGGTACCCGGCTGACCGGTCACCGGCCCGTTCCTCCAATCTCATGAACTCGGGCGGAAGCGGGCGCCGGCGCCCTGGGCGCCGTACGGGAAAGGGGTCGGCGGCTACGGGGCGGGCGGCGGCTCGGCCTCGGACCGGGCATCGGACTCGGCGGCGCCCCGCGCGGACCGGCGCCCGCGGTGGAAGGCGCCGAACCGTGCGCCGGCGTCCCGCGCCGGACGCTGCTCCGGGCGGTCCGCGTCCACCGCCTCGGATGCCGCGTCGGACCCCGTCTCGGACACCGCTTCGGACCTCGTGTCGGAGGCCGACCGGCGCTGCTCGCGCCCCCGTTCGGCCTCGGCCATGGTGCGGCCGGGCGCGCGTACGGGCAGGCCGTTCGGCGTGGAGCCGGCGGCGCGCGCGTGCTGTTCCTGCACGGACGGCTCCGGCCGGGCGGCGGGCCGCTCCGGGACGCCGGGGCGCGCGGCGGGCCCGGGCACCGGGGCCGGGGCGGGTGCCGGTGCGGGCACGGTTCCCGCGGTGGCGCGGCCGACGGCCCCGGGCGCCACCGCCTCGCGCTGCTGGGCGATCAGCTGCGGGGGCAGCAGGACGACGACACCGGTGCCGCCGCGTGACGAGGGGCGGTAGTTGACGCTGATGCCGTACTTCACCGCGAGCCGTCCGACCACGGCGAGGCCGAGCCGGGTGCCCTGGAGCGAGGCGAGGTCGGTCATGCGGCCGGACACCGCCTCCTCGGCACGGCGCATGGCCGCGTCGGCCATCTTCAGGCCGCTGTCCTCGATGGTGACGACCAGGCCGGCGCTGCGGTCCTCGACGTAGACGTGCACCTCGTCGATGGGCGGGGAGAAGTTCGCGGCGTTGTCCATCAGTTCGGCGAGGAGATGCATGACGCCCTCGGCGGCGAAGCCGGAGATCGCGGCGGTGGTGGAGCAGTGCAGGCGCACCCGCTGGTAGGCGGCGATCCGGCCGACGGCGCCGCGCAGGATGCTCTCCATCACGATCGGCTTGTTCCAGGCGCGGCTGGACCGGCCGCCCATGAGCAGCGCGAGCCGGTCGGTCATCAGGCCGAGCTGCGAGGTGCTGTGGTCCAGCTTCAGCAGGTCGCCGAAGACCTCCTCGCCGTGTCGTTCCTGCATCTCCCGCAGGTCGGCGAGCATGCTGACGGACTTGGCCTGGACGCGGCTGAGCGCCTTGGCGGAGGCGGCCTGCGCCGCGGCGGCGCGCCGCTCGCTGCGGGCGAGTTCGCGCACATACGACTCGGTCGGGATGCGGACCGCGGGCAGCCGGGGCAGGTCGAGTTCGGCGAGCACCGTGTCGGCGGACGCGCCCTCGCGCAGTCCCGCGAGGGCGGCGGGCAGGGTCTCCCGCGCCACCCGTTCCAGCGCGGCGACCATCTCGTCCAGCTCGTCCCGCGCCCGCCGGCGCTCGCCGTCCGACGCGGCCGCGCGCCGCACGTGTTCCTCGACGGCGGCGGCGAAGACGTACCCGATCCGCCCCAGCTGCGGGTCCGACGGCTGGGTGACACCGCCCAGCGCGTCGGCCGCGCTCATGCCCTCGCGCAGACGGTCGGCCACGGCGGGCAGCGTCACGTTGGCCAGGTGCGCGGTCTCCGCCGACAGCTGCGCCGCCTGCGCCTTGAGACGGCCGGCCTCGGCGGTCTGCGCGGCGGCCGTGCGCCGGGCCCGCGCCACGAGCCGGTGGCCGACGAGGACGGCCGCGGCCAGGCACACCCAGGCGACCGCGACCACGGTCAGCGCCCAGGGGCCGGCACCGGACGGCGCCAGGACGACGGCCACGCCGCCGGCCGCCGCGCCGAGCACCAGCACGGCCAGGGGCACGGCCGGCGAGGTGCGCGGCGCCTTCGTCGGCCGTTGCTGACTGAGCGGTGCAGGCAGTGACATTCCGCGGTCCCTCGGTCCAAGAGATCAGGAGAAACGGGCCGCCGACGCACGGCGGCCGCGGGCCGGAAAGGGGGGCGCCAAGAGGACGACGATCTTCCGACCGGGTACCTGCTCATGCTAGCCACACTGGAGCGCCAGAAAATCTGACTGGCGGCTTAGTCGGCCGCCAACCAGAGTTCGTCGCGAACCGATCGACGGAACGTCCGTGTGTGATAGGGGACTTGCCTGACCCGTCAGCCTGTCGGCTTGCATCGGCAGGGCTGGGAATCGGACTGACATAACGTCAAATCACCATCAGGTGGGCCTCATTCGTAGAACCGATCCCAACAGACAGCGTCACTTTCCAGCCAACTGCGCGTTCCTGGCGGTGAAGCCGGGCGCTCCGCGACGTGTCGGGGGCTGGAGCCGGGGCGGCGACCGACCACCAGTCGCGTCCGCGCACCCACGCCGACGGATCGCCGGGCCGGCAGGGTTCGGCCGCAGCGGGGTTCGACGGGCCAGACCGTCCAGCCCGGCCGCGGCCTGCTCCCCCTCGGCGACGGCCGCCTCCACACCGTCCAGGTTCCGCTGACCACGGTGTGACGCGCGAGGGAGACCGCTCCCCGGCAGGTATGTTGGTCACCGGTCGGCCGGAGTACAGCCCGGGAAGCAGAAGACCCCTGATCAGCAGGGGTCTCAGCTGGTGTCCGAGGGGGGACTTGAACCCCCACGCCCGATAAAGGGCACTAGCACCTCAAGCTAGCGCGTCTGCCATTCCGCCACCCGGACCAGGTGTCTGCCGCCTTGCGAGGGGCTTCCCTCGCGGCGACATGGACAACAATACCAAGGTTTCGGAGTGCGTTTCACCTGCGTATTCGGGCCGCAGGGGGTAGGGCGGCGGCCACATACGGATTGCGAGACGCCGTGCACGGTGAGTCAGGGCGCTGCCCCGGCACGGGCGCCGTGGGCTCCCGCGTTCCCGCGGCGCGCCTCACGGGCAGCGAACGACCTGACCGGCGTACGACAGGTTCCCGCCGAAGCCGAAGAGCAGCACCGGGTCCCCGCTCACCAGCGCGCCCTGCTCGACGAGCTTGGAGAAGGCGAGGGGGATGCTGGCGGCGGAGGTGTTGCCGGACTCGGTGACGTCGCGGGCGATCACCGCGTTGGCGGCGCCCAGCTTCTCGGCGAGCGGTTCGATGATGCGCAGGTTGGCCTGGTGGAGGACGACGCCGGCGAGGTCCTCGGGGGCGATCCCGGCCCGCTCGCAGGTACGGCGGGCGATGGCGGGCAGCTGGGTGGTGGCCCAGCGGTAGACGCTCTGCCCCTCCTGCGCGAACCGCGGCGGCGTCCCCTCGATCCGCACCATGCGACCCATCTCGGGCACCGATCCCCACAGCACGGGGGCGATCCCCGGCTCCTCCCCCGGCGCGCACGCCTCCACCACCGCGGCTCCGGCCCCGTCGCCGACGAGGACGCAGGTGCTGCGGTCGGTCCAGTCGGTGACGTCGGACATCTTCTCGGCGCCGATCACCAGGGCGCGGATGGCGGCGCCGGCGCGGACGGTGTGGTCGGCGGTGGCCAGGGCGTGGGTGAACCCGGCGCACACCACGTTGACGTCCATGGCGGCGGGGCTCGGGATGCCGAGCCGGGCGGCGACCCGGGCCGCGGTGTTCGGGGACCGATCGATCGCGGTGGAGGTGGCGACCAGCACCAGGTCGATGTCGGCGGGGGCGAGTCCGGCGGCGGCCAGGGCCTTGGCGGCGGCGTGCGCGGCCAGCTCGTCCACCGGCTCGTCGGGGCCGGCGATGTGGCGGGTGCGGATGCCCACCCGGGTGCGGATCCACGCGTCGTCGGTGTCGACCATGCCGGCCAGGTCGTCGTTGGTGAGCACCCTGGCGGGCTGGTAGTGGCCGATGGCGGCGATGCGCGAGCCGTGCATGACGGGGTCCCCCTCGTTGCCGTGGGTAGCGGGAGTCACAGTCTGTCCAGTGACTCGCGGGTACAACGGCACGTGAAGCCACAGGAATCGGGCAGGTGATTTGTCGGCTCCGCGCAGCTCCACGGGGTCCGGGCAGGGGTCGCGGTGCACGGATCGCGCGGTGGCCCCCGGGCACGGTCGTCCATGTGCAGGACAATGAGATCGTGAAGGCCGCCTCGCCCCGCCGGCGTGGTGGCCACGGCTGTCACCGCAGGAAGGGCCGTTTCGGCCGCCGGCACACAGAGAACCGGGACTGATCAGGACATGGGACGAGTCACGGACCGACGCAAGGTACTCCGCATCCGGGACGGAGCGGTCTCCACGCGGCCGGACACGCTCGTCGCCGAGGAACCCCTGGAGATCCGGCTGAACGGCAAGCCGCTCGCGATCACCATGCGCACTCCCGGCGACGACTTCGCGCTGGCGGCGGGCTTCCTGGTGAGCGAGGGCGTCCTGGCTTCCGCGTCCGATCTGCTGAACATCGTCTACTGCGCGGGCGCGACCGCGGACGGTTCGAACACCTACAACGTGGTCGACGTGAAGACCGCGCCGGGCGTCACCCTCCCCGACTTCGGTCTGGAGCGCAACGTCTACACCTCCTCCTCGTGCGGCCTGTGCGGCAAGGCCAGTCTGGACGCGGTCCGTACGACCACCCGCTGGCCGATCGCCGACAGCCCCCGCCTCCGTGTCACCACCGAACTGCTGGCGGAGCTGCCCGACCGGCTGCGGGCGGCTCAGCGGGTGTTCGACCGGACCGGGGGACTGCACGCCGCCGCCCTGTTCACCGAGGACGGCGAGCTCCTGGACGTCAAGGAGGACGTGGGCCGGCACAACGCGGTCGACAAGCTGGTGGGGCGCGCGCTGCAGAGCGGCGAGCTGCCGCTGTCCCGGACGGTGCTGCTGGTCTCCGGGCGGGCCTCGTTCGAGCTGGCACAGAAGGCGGTGATGGCCGGCATACCGGTGCTGGCCGCCGTCTCCGCGCCGTCCTCACTTGCGGTGGACCTGGCCGCGGAGACCGGTCTGACGCTCGTCGGTTTCCTGCGCGGCACCTCGATGAACGTGTACGCGGGCGAGGACCGGATCGCCCTGCCGCAGGGTGCCGTGCACGGCTGATCGCCCGGCCCGCCCCCCTGCGCGGCCGACCGCACGGCCCGCATCGCTCGGCCACGCCCGTGAGCCGGTCCGCCCGGACCGGGCGCCGCGCGCAGGTAACGGCGTAACGCCGGCCTGCGGGCCTACCGATGTCGTCCACCGGCCCCGCCCGGTCACTGGTCCGTGCCGGAGATCCGGGTCAGCAGGTCCATGAAGCGGTCGCGTTCGGCCGCGGTCAGCGGGGCGAGCAGTTCGTCGTTCGCGGCGCGCGCGGCGTGTTCGCAGCGCGCGAGGAGCCGGTCGCCCCGGTCGGTGAGGGAGACGGCGTTCTTGCGGCGGTCGCGGGCGTCGGGGGCGCGGACGACGAGACCGGCGTCCTGTAGGTCGTTGAGGATGCCGACGAGGTCTTTGGGGTCGAGGGCGATGCCCCGGGCGAGGTCGGCCTGGGCGACGGGCGCGAGGTCGCGGACGGCGGAGAGCACCACGTGATGCCACATCTTCAGGCCCTCCGCGGCGAGGGCGTCGGCGACCAGGGCACGGCCCCGGGCGGCGGCGCGGCCGAGGAGCCAGCTGGGCAGGGAACGGATCGCGGTCAGGGGTGCTTCGGCCATGACCGGCAGCCTATCCAAGAAATCGTTGGACTCCCCCATGAATTCCCGTCTACCGTTGGCGCCCCCAATGACTTCGTGGGTGTTCCCCACGACCGATCCCGCCGGGCCGTCCGGCCTGGAGGTGGAGGTGGCGATGCGTCGCGTCCGGTACGAGTCCCGCGGCGGCCCGCTGTTCCTGGAGGAGACCGGCGTGCCCGAGCCCGGCCCCGGGCAGCTGCTGGTGCGCTGCGCGGCGATCGGGGTCACCCTGCCGGTCGTCCGCAAGGTCCGCGAGGCCGCCGAGCCGATCGCGCTGGGCGGCGAGGTGGCGGGCGAGGTGGTGGCGGCCGGCCCGGGGGTGACCCGCTTCCGGAGCGGCGACCTGGTGACCGGGCTGTGCTTCGGCCATGGGTACGCCGACTACGCGGTGCTCCAGGAGGCCATGGCCTCGCCGGTGCCGGAGGGCGCCGGCGCGGTGGACGCCGTGGCGCTGGTGCGCAGCGGTCTGGTGGCCCTCGGCGCCCTCGCGTCGGCGCGTCCGACGCCGGGCGAGTCGGTGCTGGTGACGGCGGCGGCGAGCGGGGTGGGGCACCTCGCGGTGCAGTTGGCGCGGGCGCGGGGTGCGGGGCGGGTGGTGGGGGCCGTGTCGGATCGGGGGAAGGCGGAGTTCGTGCGGTCCCTGGGTGCGGACGACTGCATCCGGTACTCCGACGACAGTTGGGGGGATCCCGTCGACTGTGTGGTGGACGCGGTCGGCGGTGACCTGCTCACCCCCGCCCTCGCCGCCCTCGCCCCGCACGGCCGGCTGGTCGCCTACAGCTCGGGCGGCGGCACGGTCCGGGCCTACGACCTGCTGGTGGGCGCCAAGTCGGTGATCGGTTTCCAGATGGCGCTGATCGCGCGCGGCCGGCCCGAGCTGTACGAGGAGTGGCGCCGTGAGCTGTGGCGGCTGTTCCACGAGGGCGCCGTCCGGCCCGTCGTCCACGCCCGGTTCCCTCTGGAGGAGGCGGCGCGGGCGCACGCGGTGATCGAGTCCAGGGCCAACCTGGGCAAGGTCGTCCTGTGCCCGTGAGCACGCCTTGCGAGCCGCGCCTCAGGCTCCGGCAGCCGGCACCGCCGTCACCGCAGGACCCGGTCCTGTGACCGCCCCTCGGCCGTGGGCGCGGCCGGCCCGTCTGCGCCGGTGTCCCCGTCCGGCAGGTCGTGGGCGCGGCGCTTGGCGATGACCGCGCACACCATCAGCTGCATCTGGTGGAAGAGCATCAGCGGGAGCACGGCCAGGGAGGCGTGGGCGCCGAAGAGGACGCTCGCCATGGGCAGGCCCGAGGCGAGGGACTTCTTGGAGCCGGCGAACTGGATGGCGATCCGGTCCCCCCGGCCGAAGCCCAGCGCCCTGGCGCCGTACCAGGTCAGCACCAGCATGACGGCGAGCAGGGCGGCCTCCACGAGGAGGAGCGCGCCGAGCCGGGCGGGGCTGACCTGGTGCCAGATGCCCTGGACCATGCCCTCGCTGAACGCGGCGTAGACGACCAGCAGGATGGAGCCGCGGTCGACCAGTCCGAGGACCTTCTTGTGCCGGGCGACGAAGGGGCCGATCCAGCGCCGCAGCACCTGCCCGGCGACGAACGGCACCAGCAGCTGCAGCACGATGTCGACCAGGGAGTGCGCGGAGAAACCGCCGCCGCTGTTGCCCAGCAGTCCGGCCGCCAGCAGGGGGGTGAGGACGATGCCGACCAGGGAGGAGAAGGACCCGGCGCAGATCGCCGCGGGCACGTTGCCGCGCGCGATGGAGGTGAAGGCGATGGACGACTGGATGGTGGACGGCACCAGGGTCAGGAACAGCAGCCCCTGGTAGAGCGGCTGGGTGAGCAGCACCGGCACGGCCGCGCGCGCGGCGAGGCCGAGCAGCGGGAAGATCACGAAGGTGCAGGCGAGCACGGTGACATGGAGTCGCCAGTGGCGCAGTCCGTCGAGCGCCTCCCGGGTGGACAGCCGGGCGCCGTAGAGGAAGAACAGGAAGGCGATCGCGGCGGTCGACGCTCCCGAGGCCACGGTGGCGCCGGTGCCCCGTGCCGGGAACAGCGCGGCGAGACCCACCGTGCCGAGCAACAGCACGATGTACGGGTCGATCGGCATCCAGCTCGGCCAGCGCAGGCGTGTCACGGTGCTCCGATGGGTGTGCGACGGCGTTCCGGTCCGGGCCCGAGGGCCCCTTTCATGATCCCCTCCCCCGCCTCGATCGGGAATCCCGCATACCACTCTCACTGTCATCATGAATCGCGATAACGGCATACCCTCGTGGTGTGTACGACCCGACACAGCTGCGGACCTTCCTCGCCGTGGCCCAGACGCTGAGCTTCACCCAGGCCGCCCGGCGGCTGGGGCTGCGCCAGTCCACGGTGAGCCAGCAGGTGCGCCGGCTGGAGGATGCGGCCGGGCGCCCGTTGTTCTCCCGGGACACCCACTCCGTGGAGCTGACCGAGGACGGCGAGGCCATGCTGGGCTTCGCGCGCCGGATCCTGGAGGTGCACGAGCAGGCGACGGCGTTCTTCACCGGGACCCGGGTGCGCGGGCGGCTGCGGTTCGGCGCGTCGGAGGACTTCGTGCTGACCCGGCTGCCGGAGATCCTGGAGGGCTTCCGCTACGACCACCCGGAGGTCGACCTGGAGCTGACCGTGGAGCTGTCCGGGACCCTGCACGAACAGCTGGCCGCCGGAAAGCTGGACCTGGTGCTGGCCAAGCGGCGCCCGGAGGACCCGCGCGGAGCCCTGGTGTGGCGCGACGACCTGGTGTGGATCGGCGCCGAGCGGCTGCGCCTGGACGCCGACCGGCCGGTCCCACTGATCGTGTATCCGCCGCCCGGCATCACCCGGGCCCGGGCCCTGGAGGCGCTGGAGCGGCAGGGGCGCGGCTGGCGGATCGTCTGCACCAGCGGCAGCCTCAACGGGCTGATCGCCGCGGCCCGCGCGGGGCTCGGAGTGATGGCGCACTCGCGCCGGCTGATCCCGCCGGGCCTGTTCCGGCTGCCGGAGCGTTCGGGGCTGCCGGAGCTGGGCAAGGTCGACTTCGTCCTGGTCCACGGTCATCGCAGGACCGGCGCCCAGGAGGCGGCGGACGCCCTCGCGGCGGCCGTCCTGGCGGGCGGGGAGCGGCTGCGGCGCCCCGGGGGCTGACCCGCACCCGCGCCCCGCGGCGCTTTCATCGGCGCACGCCCCTCCGCTGTAGCCTCGTGGCGCGGGACCGGCGGCGGGGCCCATGGCCGTCCGCGTTCCCCGCACAGCGGGTTCATGGCCGTAATCGCTCTGTACGGAGCCGTAACCGGCGCGTACAGATTCGGTGGAGATTACGCCCCCGAAACTTACTGACCCGTCAGTATCGTGTCCGGCCCTTACCCATGTGCGCGCATTTCGGGGACACCGGTCGGGCGGAAGGTGCGCTTTGCTCGGTTTCCGCCCCCCTCCCCTGCGGTCGGGGTGTGAGGTAGCTTTCACGGCGCTGTGCCGAGCATCACGGCGCGATCAGGCAGCGAGGATCGGGGAGCGAGGATTGCGCGAGTTCACGAACCCGCCTCTCACGTCGGCACCGCCGGTGGGTGGTCTGGCCGATGTCGTCTTCGAGCACGCCCTGACGGACCCGAGCCGTGTCGCCCTCGGCCGCAAGGACGCCGCCGGGCAGTGGCGCGACGTGACCGCCGCCGAGTTCCGTGACGAGGTCCTCGCCCTGGCCAAGGGGCTGCTGGCGAGCGGGATCCGCTTCGGCGACCGCGTCGCGATCATGTCCCGCACCCGCTACGAGTGGACCCTCTTCGACTTCGCCCTGTGGACGATCGGCGCCCAGGTGGTACCCGTGTACCCCACCTCCTCGGCCGAGCAGTGCTTCTGGATGCTCTACGACGCCGAGGTGACGGCGGCGGTCGTGGAGCACGAGGACCACGCGATGACCATCGCCACGGTGATCGGCCGGCTGCCCCGGCTGCGGCAGCTGTGGCAGCTGGACGCGGGCTGTGTGCAGGAGCTGTACGACGCCGGGGCGCACCTCGACGACGAGGTGGTGCACCGGCACCGGCAGGCGGTCACCCCGGAGTCGGTGGCCACCGTGATCTACACGTCGGGCACGACGGGCCGCCCCAAGGGCTGCGTGCTCTCGCACGCCAACTTCATGTTCGAGGCGGACAACGTGGTGGGGCGCTGGGAGTCGGTGTTCCACTCCAAGCGCGGGGACGAGGCGTCCACGCTGCTGTTCCTGCCGCTCGCGCATGTCTTCGGGCGCATGGTGGAGGTCGCCACGATCCGCGGCCGGGTCCGCCTCGGCCACCAGCCGCAGCTGAACGCCGCCGCGCTGCTGCCCGATCTCCAGGCCTTCAGGCCGACGTTCATCCTGGCGGTGCCCTACATCTTCGAGAAGGTGTTCAACGCCTCCCGCCGCAAGGCGGAGAAGGAGGGCAAGGCGGGACCGTTCGAGAAGGCCGTCGATGTCGCGGTGCGGTACGCGGAGGCCGTCGAGGCGAAGGCGTGGGGCGTGGGGCCGGGCCCGACGGCGGGGCTGCGGATGCAGCACCAGCTGTTCGACAAGCTGGTGTATGCGAAGGTCCGGGCCGCGATGGGCGGTCGCATACGGAACGCGATGTCCGGTGGCTCCGGGATGGACCGCCGACTGGGGCTGTTCTTCGCCGGTGCCGGCGTGCAGATCTACGAGGGGTACGGCCTGACGGAGTCGACCGCCGCGGCGACCGCGAACCCGCCCGAGCGCACCCGGTACGGCACCGTCGGCCAGGCCATCCCCGGCGTGACCGTGCACATCGCGGACGACGGGGAGGTGTGGCTGCACGGCGGCAACGTCTTCCAGGGCTACCTCAACAACCCGAAGGCCACCGACGAGTCGCTGCACGACGGCTGGCTGGCCACCGGCGACCTGGGCTCCCTGGACGAGGACGGCTATCTGACGATCACCGGCCGCAAGAAGGAGATCCTGGTGACCTCCGGCGGCAAGAGCGTCTCGCCCGGGGTGCTGGAGGAGCGGGTCCGCGACCATCCGCTGATCAGCCAGTGCATCGTGGTCGGCAACGACCGCCCCTACATCGCCGCCCTGGTCACCCTCGACCAGGAGGCCGTCGAACACTGGCTCCAGATGCGCAACAAGCCGCTGATGGCGCCCGCGCAGCTGGTGCGCGACCCTGATCTGGAGACCGAGGTGCGGCGCGCGGTGGTCGCCGCCAACACCCTCGTCTCGCAGGCCGAGTCGATCCGCACCTTCCGGATACTGGCGCAGCCGTTCACCGAGGAGCACGGGCTGCTGACGCCGTCGCTGAAACTGAAGCGCAAGGCGATCGAGAAGGCGTACGAACGCGAGGTCGACGCGCTGTACAGAACGTGACGGCGGGGCGCGGGGCAGGAATGCTCGTCGGCGTGTGATCGTTGAGGACAGGAGTACCACTTGTCGAGAAGCGAAGGATCAACGAGCTCGTGAGCAGCAAGGTCCCCCCGATCATCCTCAACAACGGCGTCGAGATGCCCCAGCTGGGGTTCGGCGTGTGGCAGGTGCAGGACGACGAGGCCGAGCGGGCCGTCGCCACCGCACTGGAGGCCGGGTACCGCAGCATCGACACCGCCGCGGCCTACGGCAACGAAGAAGGCACCGGCCGGGCCATCGCGGCCTCCGGTCTGCCCCGCGAGGACGTCTTCGTCACCACCAAGCTCTGGAACAGCGACCAGGGGTACGACGCCACGCTGCGCGCCTTCGACACGTCGCTCACCAAGCTGGGACTCGACTACGTCGACCTGTACCTGATCCACTGGCCGCTGCCCGCCAGGGACACCTACGTCGACACCTACAAGGCGCTCGAAAAGCTGTACGCCGACGGCCGGGCCCGTGCCATCGGCGTGTCCAACTTCCTTCCCGAGCACCTGCGTCGGCTGACCGGCGAGACCTCCGTCATCCCGGCGGTCAACCAGATCGAGCTGCACCCCCATCTGCAGCAGCACGCGGCGCGGGAGTACCACGCCGAGCTGGGCATCGCGACCGAGGCGTGGTCGCCGCTCGGCCAGGGCAAGGGGCTGCTCGAGGTGCCGGCGATCGTGGCGATCGGGCAGAAGCACAACCGCACTCCGGCCCAGGTGGTACTGCGCTGGCACATCCAGCAGGGCACCGTCGTGATCCCGAAGTCCGTGACGCCGTCGCGGATCAAGGAGAACATCGACGTGTTCGGCTTCAAGCTGGACGACGAGGACCTGGCGGCGATCGGCGCGCTCAACGAGGACCGGCGGATCGGTCCCGACCCGGCCACGTTCGACATGGCCTGACGCCCGCCACGAGCCGGCTGCGGCACCGGACGTCCCGGTGTGCGGCCGGCTCGTGCCGTGTCCGGACGGTGTGTTCGGACGGTGCGTTCAGACGGTGCGTTCAGACGGTGTGGGCGTCGGCGTGGACGACGTCGAACTCCTCCAGGGCGACCACCGAGACATGGGCCTTGGCGGCGCCCTCGTGGCGGACGGCGGCCTGGGCCGCGCGGGAGGCCGCCAGCGCGTGGCGGTCGGTGAAGAGGGTGCCCGCGAGGCCGCGGCCGCGCTCGCGGTCCAGGAGGAGGGCCGTGCGGGCCAGGCCGGGCACGTTCTCCAGATGGGGCAGCGCCGTCGTGTGGAAGGTGTCGGCGAGCAGGTCCGCGTCCCTGGGGTCGAATTCCAGCCGCGCGACGCGCAGTGCGCCGCCGACGACGGGCCGCGGCAGGGCGTGGTAGACGGCGACCCAGTAGTGCTCGACCGCCACGGAGGCCGCGAACGGCTCCAGCAGCGCGGGCCGGCGCTCGCGCATCACCTCGTCGCTGTTGGCCTGCGCCTCCTCGGACTCCCACCAGCTGAGCGTGAGCAGTTTGCCCAGCTCCCGGTCGACGAAGACGCCCGCGCCCCGGTAGCCGGGCCGCTCCTCCAGCAGATCGTGGCCCCGGCTGTTCAGGGCGCGCAGGGCCGAGTCCAGCCGGGCCGGATCACCGGTCGCGTACACGGTGCGAACGAACATGACGCCTCGCCTCCCGGGTGCGGACACCGCCGACGCGCCGTCGGACGGCTGCCGATCCGTCCGGTGTCTCCAGTCTCGCCATCCGCGCAAACCGCCGCAATACGCACGGGTTTCGGGAGTTCGCAACCCGAGGGTTGACGCGAGCATGGCAGCTACGCCACGGTGGTGCCGCCCGGTAAGGAAACTTTCCTAACAGAAGGGTCCCCCACAGTGCGTCTTCGAACACTGACCCTCGCCATGGCCTCCGGGGCCGCCCTGCTCGCCGCCGGCCTCCTGCCCGCGAACGCGCTCGCCACGCCCGCCCCGAAGACCGCCCAGGAGGGCTCGGTCAGCGCGGCCGACCTGCTCGCCAAGGTGAAGTCCTGCTCGCAGATATCCAACGGCAAGTACAAGACCGACGACGAGACCTCGGCCACGGTTCCCGTGTGCGGCAAGAACGGCGCGGTGTTCTGGAAGGCCGACATGGACATCGACTGCGACGGCCAGCGCACCACCAACTGCAACGAGGACCGCGACCCCTGGTTCCAGGACGACACCGCCTTCCACCAGTCGGACGGCAAGCCGCTGAAGTCCGAGTCGCTGCCCTACGTCGTGGTGCCCAGCACCAGCAGCATCTGGAACTACTCCGACGCCGGGATCAAGGGCGGCGGCGTGGTCGCGGTGATCTACGACAACAAGGTGGAGTACGCCGTCGTCGGCGACACCGGCCCCACGAACATCATCGGCGAGGCGTCGTACGCCACCGCCAAGGCGCTGGGCATCGACCCCGACCCGGCGACCGGCGGCGCGGACTCGGGCGTGACCTACATCCTGTTCAAGAACTCCAAGGTCTCCCCCATCGAGAGCCACAGCGCCGCCGTCTCCCTCGGCGACCAGCTGGCCAAGCAGTTCCTGGCCGCCAACTGACGCCAGTCGTACGTCAGTTGGGCTGGCCCAGCGGGCGTACGACCACGGTGTTGACGTCGACCCCGGCCGGCTGCCGGATCGCCCAGACGACGGAGTCGGCGATCTGCTCGGCGGTCAGCAGGTGCCCCGGGGGCAGGCTGCCGTAGCCGTCCCAGAAGGGGGTCTCCACCCGGCCGGGGGCGACCAGGGTCACCCCGATGCCGAACTCCGTCACCTGACGCCGGGTGTTCTCCGCGAGGCCGGTGACCGCCCACTTGGTCGCCCCGTACAGGTTGCCGGGCGTGTTCACGAACCCGGCGACGCTGCCGACGAGCACGATCCGGCCTCGGGTCTCCTTCAGCGCGTCGACCGAGGCGCGGATCAGCAGGGCGGGGCCGAGGACGTTGGTGAGGACCATCTCGGCCCAGCCGGCCGGGTCGCCCTCGGCCACGGAGTCATGGGTGGCGAAGCCGGCGTTGGCGACGACCGTGTCCAGTCGGCCGTATGCCTCGAGCGTACGGTCGACCGCATTCCGTATATCGTCGTACGACGACGCGTCGCCGACGATCGTCTGCAGTCCTTCCGGATTCCCCAAACCGTCCGCGAAGTCCCGCAGCCGCCGCTCCGTGCGGCCCGTGACCGTGACCCGGTGTCCCGCGTCCAGCAACTGCCGGGCCACGGCCGCGCCGATGCCGCTGCCTCCGCCGGTGATGAGCGCGACCGGAGAGTCGTTCATGGTTCCCCCTTGGTTTCGGTGCACCTGTGCGGGCATCCGTGTGCCTGGTGCGTGCCGGGGAGTCCATCACTTGGAGCACTCTCGAAGTCAAGCGCCTGCCGCGCGGCTTCAGGCGGGTCGTACCGCCGTGTACACCGTGTGCGCGGACAGCACGAAGACGTCCGGCCGCTGGTGGACGCTCGCGGGGTCGGCGGGATCCAGCAGACGGTCCAGGGTGTCGCGGTCCTCGGTGGTCAGCGCGTCGGCGAAGCCCTCGCGCAGCCGGCCGAGGGAGGCGGCGACGTAGGCGCGGGCCCGGTCGGTGGCCGGGGCGGGCAGGTCCAGCAGGAAGCTGCGGGTCCCGGTGTGCCGCAGGCCCGCCGCGGTCAGCAGCGCGGGCCAGTCCTCGATCTCGGCGACCGAGCCCGGCAGTTCGGCGCGCATCCGGGCGAACCACTCCTCCTCCAGCGCGTCGAGCCGCGCTCCGAGGCCCGGACGGCCGATGCCGATGTCCCGGGGCAGGAAGCGGGAGGGCAGGCCGCCTTCGAGGAGGGCCAGGGTGCCGCCGGGGGCGAGCCGGCGGGCGAACGCGGTGAGCGCGGCCCGCTGGTCGCCCAGGTGGTGCAGGCTGCGGCTCGCCCACAGCAGGCCGGCCGGCTGCTCCAGCTTCTCCAGCACCTCGGGGAGTTCGCCGGTGAGGGTGTCGAAGCGGTCGCCGAAGCCCTCGCGGGCGGCGCGGGCGCGGGCGCGGTCCAGCAGCGGGGCGGTGCCGTCCACGGCGACGACCCGGGCGCCGGGGAAGGTCCGGGCGAACAGGCAGGACAGCACTCCGGGTCCGCTGCCCGCGTCCACGATCAGCCCCGGGTCGGGGACCTCGCCGGCGAGCCAGCCGAGGGCCTGCTCGTACAGCGGGCCGAACAGCTCCGCCTGGGCCTCCAGCAGGGGGGCCATCTCGTTCCAGTCGATGTCCGTGCCGTTGCCGTGACCGTGGCCGTGGCCGTGCCCATGGCCTTGCCCGTGGCCGTGCCGGGTGCTGTGCTGGTGGTCGTGCGCCATGGTGGTCAGCCTCTCTTCCGGGTGCCGTAAGAGTGCGACGGCACACCGGAACGTGGCAAATTCCGTTGCCGACACGGCAAAATCCGCGGCGCTCGATCGCCCGCCGAAAAACCGGATGCCCGACCGCCCGCCGTCGCCCAGGATGACCGCATGGACAACGACATGGTGGAGCGGTTCCTCGCCGACGGTTTCGTGAAGATCGAGGGCGCGGTGCCACCCCGGGTCGCCGAGGACTGCGCTCGCCTGCTGTGGCGGGAGACGGGGTACGACCCGCAGGACCCCGCCGGCTGGAAGGAGCCGGTGGTGCGGATAGGCGGCATGGCGCAAGGGCCGTTCGCGGCCGCCGCCAACTCCCCCGTGCTGCACGAGGCGTTCGACCTGCTGGTGGGAGAGCGGCGCTGGGTGCCCCGGTATTCGCTGGGCACGTTCCCGCTGCGCTTCCCGCACCCCGAGGACCCGGGCGACGCCGGCTGGCACATCGAGGGGAGCTATCTGCCCGAGGGCGCGTCCTGGTACCACACCAATCTGCGTTCCAGGGACCGGGCGTTGCTGATGCTGTTCCTGTTCAGCGAGGTGACGCACGAGGACGCACCGACCCGCATCCGGGTCGGCTCGCATCTGGACGTACCGCCGCTGCTGGAGCCGTACGGCGAGGCCGGGGTGTCGGGGCTGGACATCGCGCCGGCGCTGGTCGAGGCGAGTGCGCACCGGCAGCTCGCCCTGGCCACCGGGCGGCTGGGCGACGTCTACCTGTGCCATCCGTTCCTGGTGCACGCGGCGCAGCCGCACCGCGGCACCCGGCCGCGTTTCATGGCGCAGCCGCCACTGGATCCGGCGGTGCCGTACGAGCTGGACCGGCCGGACGGGGCGTACTCGCCGGTGGAGACGGCGATCCGCCGGGGGCTGGGCCGCTGACCCGTCCCCCGGCGGTGCCGTCGCCTCAGCCCTTGGCGACGAGGTCCCGGAGGGCGGTGTTGAGTTCCAGGACGTTCACCCGGGGTTCGCCGATGAAGCCGAGGGTGCGGCCGGTGGTGTGTTCCTCGACCAGTTTGCCGACCTCGGCCACCGGCAGCCCGGTGCGGGCGGCGACCCGGTGGACCTGGAGAGCGGCGTAGGCCGGGGAGATGTCGGGGTCGAGACCGGAGCCGGAGGAGGTGACGGCGTCGGCGGGGACCTGGGAGGGCCGCACGGGGTAGCCGGGCACGGAGTTGTCCTTGACGATCTTCGCCTTGGCGGCCTCGACCGCCCGGACGAGTTTCGGGTTGTCGGCGGCCAGATTAGTCGCTCCCGAGACCTCCAGCTTGTACCGCGTGTTGAGGGAGTTGCTGCCGAGACCGCCGGCCGGGCGGGGCTGGAAGTACTCCGGGCCGTAGCCCTGCTGGCCGATGAGGGAGGAGCCGACGACCTTGCCGTGCGAGCGGATCTCGGAGCCGTTGGCCTGATGGGGGAAGAGCCCCTGGGCGACCCCGGTGAGGGCCAGCGGGTAGACCACGCCGGTGAGCACGGTGAGGACGATCAGGGCACGCAGGCCCGCGGTGAGCAGGCGGGCGGTGTTCGTAAGGGAGTTGGTCATGTCCTTCACCCGATCCCGGGGATCAGCGAGATGAGCAGGTCGATGATTTTGATGCCGAGGAACGGGGCGACCAGGCCGCCGATGCCGTAGACGGCGAGGTTGCGGCGCAGCATCCGGTCCGCGCTCATCGGCCGGTACCGCACGCCCCGCAGGGACAGCGGCACCAGCGCGACGATGATCAGCGCGTTGAAGACGACGGCCGACAGGATCGCGGAACTCGGCGAGGACAGCCGCATGATGTTGAGCTTGTCCAGGCCCGGATAGACGGCGGCGAACAGCGCCGGGATGATCGCGAAGTACTTGGCGACGTCGTTGGCGATGGAGAACGTCGTCAACGCGCCCCGGGTGATGAGGAGTTGCTTGCCGATCTCGACGATCTCGATCAGTTTGGTCGGGTTGGAGTCGAGGTCGACCATGTTGCCGGCCTCCTTGGCGGCCGACGTGCCCGTGTTCATCGCCACGCCGACGTCCGCCTGCGCGAGGGCCGGGGCGTCGTTGGTGCCGTCGCCGGTCATCGCGACCAGTTTGCCGCCCGCCTGCTCGCGCTTGATGAGGGCCATCTTGTCCTCGGGGGTGGCCTCGGCGAGGAAGTCGTCCACGCCCGCCTCCCGCGCGATCGCCTTCGCGGTGAGCGGGTTGTCGCCGGTGATCATCACCGTCTTGATGCCCATGCGGCGCAGTTCCTCGAACCGCTCGCGCATGCCTTCCTTGACGACGTCCTTGAGGTGGATGACGCCGAGGACGCGGGCGCCGTGTTCGTCGTGGACGGCGACGAGCAGCGGGGTGCCGCCGGCCTCGGAGATCCGGTCGGCGATCCGGTCGGTGTCGGCGCCGGCGTCGCCGCCCTGCTCCTTCACCCAGGCGATGACCGAGGCGGCGGCGCCCTTGCGGACCCTGCGGCCGTCGACGTCCACACCGGACATCCGGGTCTGGGCGGTGAAGGCGATCCACTCGGCGTTCGCGAGTTCGCCCCGGTGGCGTTCGCGCAGCCCGTACCGTTCCTTCGCCAGGACGACGACCGAGCGGCCCTCGGGCGTCTCGTCGGCGAGGGAGGACAGCTGGGCGGCGTCGGCGACCTCGGCCTCGGTGGTGCCCTCGACCGGCACGAACTCGGCGGCCCGGCGGTTGCCGAGGGTGATGGTGCCGGTCTTGTCGAGGAGCAGGGTGGAGACGTCGCCCGCCGCCTCGACCGCGCGGCCCGACATGGCGAGCACATTGCGCTGGACCAGGCGGTCCATGCCGGCGATGCCGATCGCGGAGAGCAGCGCGCCGATCGTGGTCGGGATCAGGCAGACCAGCAGGGCGACCAGGACCACCAGGGTCAGATGGGTGCCCGCGTGGTCGGCGAACGGCGGCAGGGTGGCGCAGGCCAGCAGGAAGACGATGGTCAGCGAGGCCAGCAGGATGTTGAGGGCGATCTCGTTGGGGGTCTTCTGCCGGGCCGCGCCCTCGACCAGGCGGATCATGCGGTCGATGAAGGTGTCGCCGGGCTCGGTGGTGATCCGTACGACGATCCGGTCGGACAGCACCTTGGTGCCGCCGGTGACGGCGCTGCGGTCGCCGCCGGACTCGCGGATGACCGGCGCGGACTCACCGGTGATCGCCGACTCGTCCACCGAGGCGACACCCTCGACGACATCGCCGTCGCCGGGGATGATGTCGCCGGCCTCGCAGACCACCAGGTCGCCGACGACCAGCGCGGTGCCCGGTATTCGTTCCTCGACCCGGCCGGTGAGCCGGCGGGCGACGGTGTCGGTCTTCGCCTTGCGCAGCGTGTCGGCCTGGGCCTTGCCGCGGCCCTCGGCGACCGCTTCCGCGAGGTTGGCGAAGACGACCGTCAGCCACAGCCAGGCACTGATGGTCCAGCCGAACCAGTCGCCCGGGTCGGCGCAGGAGAAGACGGTGGTCAGGACCGATCCGATCCACACCACGAACATCACGGGGGACTTGACCATCACCCGGGGGTCGAGCTTGCGCAGCGCCTGGGGCAGGGACGTGACCAGCTGCCCCGGATCGAAGAGACCGGCCCCGACACGGCTCTTTTCGGGCCGGTGCCCGGTGGGCGCGTCCTGGTGGGGCGCGAGGGTGGAAGTGGACATCGCGTCCTCGTGGCTTTCCGTTCGGGTGGTCATCACGCCAGCCCTTCGGCGAGCGGTCCCAGCGCGAGGGCCGGGAAGTACGTGAGACCGGTGATGATCAGGATCGCGCCGACCAACAGGCCGGTGAACAAGGGCTTTTCGGTGCGCAGGGTGCCCGCCGTGACCGGTACCGGCCGCTGCCCGGCGAGCGAGCCGGCCAGCGCCAGCACGAACACCATCGGCACGAAGCGGCCCAGCAGCATCGCCAGTGCGGTCATGGTGTTGAACCAGTCGGTGTTGGCGTTCAGACCGGCGAAGGCCGAACCGTTGTTGTTCGCCGCGGAGGTGAAGGCGTACAGCACCTCGGAGAAGCCGTGCGCGCCGGGGTTGAGCGCGGAGTCCGGCGGGGTCGGCAGCGCCATCGACGCGGCGGTGAAGACCAGCACGAGCGCCGGGGTGACGAGGATGTAGCAGGCGGCGAGTTTCATCTCGCGGGCGCCGATCTTCTTGCCCAGGTACTCGGGGGTGCGGCCGACCATGAGACCGGCGATGAAGACCGCGATCACCGCCATGACGAGGATGCCGTACAGGCCGGAGCCGACGCCGCCGGGCGCTATCTCGCCCAGCATCATGCCGAGCATGGTGACGCCCCCGCCGAGGCCGGTGAAGGAGGAGTGGAAGGAGTCCACCGCACCGGTCGAGGTCAGCGTCGTGGCCACCGCGAAGATCGAGGAGCCGCCGACGCCGAAGCGGACCTCCTTGCCCTCCAGGGCGCCGCCCGCCGCCTGGAGCGCCGGGCCGTGGTGGGCGAACTCGGTCGCCATCATCAGCGCGGTGAACCCGAGCCAGATGGTGCCCATGGTGGCGAGGATGGCGTAGCCCTGGCGTGCCGAGCCGGTCAGCACACCGAAGGTGCGGGTCAGGCAGAACGGGATGACCAGGATCAGGAAGATCTCGAGGAGGTTGGTGAACGGCGTGGGGTTCTCGAAGGGGTGGGCCGAGTTGGCGTTGAAGTAGCCGCCGCCGTTGGTGCCCAGTTCCTTGATGGCTTCCTGGGAGGCGACCGCGCCGCCGTTCCACTGCTGCGAGCCGCCCATGAACTGGCCGACCTCGTGGATGCCGGAGAAGTTCTGGATCGCGCCGCACGCGACCAGGACCACCGCGGCGACGGCGGCGATCGGCAGGAGGACGCGCAGGGTGCCGCGCACCAGGTCGGACCAGAAGTTGCCGAGTTCACCGGTGCGGGAGCGGGAGAAGCCGCGCACGAGCGCCATCGCGACGGCCATTCCGACGGCGGCGGAGACGAAGTTCTGCACGGCCAGACCGGCGGTCTGCACGACGTGCCCCATCGTCTGCTCGCCGGAGTACGACTGCCAGTTGGTGTTGGTCACGAACGAGACGGCCGTGTTGAACGACTGCGCCGGGCTCACCGAGGCGAAGCCGAGCGAACCGGGCAGGAAGCCCTGGAGGCGCTGGAGGAGGTAGAGGAACAGGACGCTCACGGCCGAGAAGGCGAGCAGCGCCCGCAGATACGCGGGCCAGGTCATCTCGGCGTCCGGGTCGGCTCCGATGCCTCTGTAGAGCCATCGCTCCACCCGCAGGTGCCGGCGGGAGGAGTAGACCCGGGCCATGTAGGTGCCCAGGGGGACGTAGACGAGTGCGAGAGCGCCTATGAGGGCGAGTGTCTGGAGCACGCCTGCCGGTACGGGACCCATATGCCGTCTCAGAACCTCTCCGGATAGATCAGGGCGAGGACGAGATAGCCCAGGAGGGCGACGGCCACGACCAGGCCGACGATGTTCTCGGCGGTCACAGCTTCGTCACCCCCCTGGCGACGAGGACCACGAGCGCGAAGGCCGCGACCATGGTGCCGACGAAGGCCAGATCGGCCATCGTGAACTCCTGGGATGAGTCTCGGAACTACGGACGCTACGAGGAAACCTCTCCCCTGGCCGGATCCGGACCCCGTTGACGGCCCTCTTACGGCGGCGCGGCTCGCCTTGACGTGTCTCTTACGGCGGCCGGGCGACCCGCCGGCCGAAAAGGGTGATCGGGTCAGTCCACGACCGGTTTGCGGAAGGCGCAGAGGGTGAAGAGCGGGTCCGGGCGGGGCCGGTCCTGGTCCGGGAGCCCGGCGAGACGGGCGGCGTAGCACTCGGTGCGGGGGTCGTCGGGAGGCAGCCGGGTAAACCAGCCGCGGCGCAGGTCGGCGATGGCGCCGCGGGGACTGCGGCCCTGGCCGACGCCCCGGAAGACGGCCCGGCCGGCGGGGGCGAGCCCGTGCCGGGCGGCGTACGCGGTGACCTTGTCCGCGGCGTCCTCGGCGGGCCGTACCGGGCGGTCGGCGAGTACGGCGTCGATGTCGCTGCCCACGTCGTGTGCGGCGGCCTTGTCGACGGTGGTGACGTACACCCCGCCGGGCCGCAGGACGCGGGCGCACTCGGCGACGACGGCGCGCACGTCGCCGGGGTCGTCCGGCAGGTGCAGCAGCCAGATGCTGGTGACGGCGTCGAAGGTGGCGGCGGGGAACGGCAGCCGGCGGCTGTCGGCGCGGACGATTTTGCCGGGCAGACGGGCGGTGGCCATCCGGGTCATGGCGGGGGCGAGGTCCGCGCCGGTCACCCGGAGCGCGGGGCGGCCCGCGGCGATCTCACGGGTGACGATGCCGGTGCCGCAGGCGAGATCGAGGAGGCGGCGGGGACCGTCGGGTATGAGACCGAGGACGGCGGCCGCGGCGGCTTGGGCGCGGGCCTCGCCGCCGCGGGAGGCGTCGTAGACGTCGGCTTCCTTGTCGTAATCGAGCACGGCCCTCAGTGTGCGCCGTGGCCCGGGGCGATGTCCTCCACCTTGCGGGCGAGCGTGAAGTCCTTCTCGGTGAGGGCTCCGCCGGCGCTGTGGGTGGTGACGGCGAGGGCGACGCTGTGGTAGCCGAGGGTGAGGTCGGAGTGGTGGTCCAGCTCGTCCTGGATGCGGGCGATGTGGACGACCAGGGCGGCCGCGGCGAAGTGCGAGGCGAGCCGGTAGCTGCGGGTGAGCCGGCCGCCGTCCGCGGACCAGCCGGGGAGTTCGGCGAGCCGCTCCTCGATCTCCTTCTGCGACAGCGGTTCGACGGCCATGGCACGGTCTCCCTTCGGGAAGGCACGGGACGGAACCTCAGCCTGCCACGCGCGGGCCCGGGTCACGCGGGCGACGCGGCGGCGCACGGCCGGTCGTTGTGGTGACCGCTTCTCGTTTAGGGTCGGGGCATGACCATGGTCGCCGCCGAAGCCTCCGTGTCCACCGCCATCGACGGCAAGGGGGTGGGACATCTGCTGCGCGCCTGGCGGGAGCGGCGCCGTCTCTCCCAGCTGGAGCTGGCCCTGCGGGCGGACTCCTCCGCCCGGCACATCTCCTTCGTGGAGACCGGCCGGTCCCGGCCGAGCGAGGAGATGGTGCTGCGGCTCGCCGAGCACCTGGACGTGCCGGTGCGGGAGCGCAACGCGCTGCTGCTGGCCGCCGGTTACGCCCCGCGCTATCCGGAGACCCCGCTGGACGATCCCGCGCTGGACGCGCTGCGCGACGGGATGGAGCGGCTCATCCAGGGCTACGAGCCGTATCCGGCGCTGGTGGTGGACGCCGGGTACACCGTCGTCGCCGCCAACCGGGGCATCGCGATGCTGCTGGAGGGGGTGCCCGAGGAGCTGCTGCGGCCGGCGCCGAACGCGATGCGGCTGACGCTGCACCCCGAGGGCCTCGCGCCGCGGATCCGGAACCTGCGGGAGTGGCGCGGGCATCTGCTGGCCCAGATGGAACGCCAGCTCGCCCTGCACCGCTCGGACCAACTCCGCGCGCTGTACGACGAGGTGACGGCGTATCCGGTGCCCGAGGACGCACCGGGCGAGGAACCGGACGAGCCGGTGCCGTACTTCGCGCTGCCGATGCGGATCGAGCACGAGGGCCGCGTCCTGTCCTTCGTGTCCTCCATCTCCACCTTCAACACGCCGATGGACATCACCGTCGCCGAACTGGCCATCGAGACGTTCCTGCCCGCGGACGCCGCCACCACCAAGTACCTGCACACGCTCGTGGGTTGACCATGCTGTGATCCTTCCGTCCGGTCGATCTGCTGTGCGATCCGGTCCCGCGTGACAGACTGCTGCGCGCGTAAGGCGGCACACAGGGGAGGGCGTGGCGTGAGTGAGCGGCGGGCTGCGCCCACCGTGGGCCAGGTGGTGCTCGGCAAGCGGTTGCAGGAACTGCGGGAGGCCGCGGGGCTCGGCCGCGAGGAGGCCGCCCGGGTGCTGCGGGTGGCCGCGGCGACGGTTCGGCGCATGGAGACGGCCGAAGTCGCCCTGAAGATCCCGTACTTGCAGGTGCTGCTGGACACCTACGGGGTGCCGCGGGAGGAAGCGGCCGCGTTCGTGCGGCTGGCCGAGGAGGCCAACCAGCCGGGCTGGTGGCAGCGGTTCCACGATGTGCTGCCGGACTGGTTCAGCCTGTACGTCAGCCTGGAGGGCGCCGCCCGCATCATCCGCTCCTACGAGCCGCACTTCGTGCCCGGCCTGCTCCAGACGGAGGCGTACGCACGGGCCGTGCTGGAGGCGGGGACGATCGGGCAGACCGAGCCGCACGCCATCGAGCGGCATGTGTCGCTGCGGATGGAGCGGCAGCGGCTGCTGGAGCGCGAGCATCCCCCGCACCTGTGGGTGATCATGGACGAGACGGTGTTCAGGCGCCCGGTGAGCGTCTCCCCCGATGTGCTGCGCGACCAGCTGGACCGGCTGCTGGAGTACGCCGGGCGGGACGGGATCACGCTCCAGATCGCCGAGTTCGCGGCGGGCCCGCATCCGGGGACGTACGCGCCGTTCACGCTGTTCCGGTTCGCCGAGCCGGAGTTGCCGGACATGGTGTTCACCGAGTACCTGACCGGCGCCCTGTACCTGGACTCGCGCCAGGAGGTCGCCGCGCACCTGGAGGTGCTGGACCACATGACGGCCCGGGCCGCCTCGGCGCGGCGCACCCGGGAGATCCTGCGGGAGTACCGCGCCCGGCTGTGAGGGCCGGCGGCGTGCGGCCCGGGGAACGCCGGTGCCGCGCTCCGGAGCGGGGCGCGGCACCGAGGTCCCGGCGGATCAGGCGAGTTCCGCGGTGAGGGTGATGGTCGTGCCGGCGAGGGCCTGGCTGACCGGGCAGTTCTTCTTGGCGTCCTCGGCGGCCGACTGGAAGCCCTGCGCGTCCAGGCCGGGCACCTCGCCGCGCACGGTGAGGTGGATGCCGGTGATGCCCTCGCCGGGCTGGAAGGTGACGTCGGCCTTGGTCTCCAGCCGGGTGGGCGGGGTGCCGGCGCCGGCCAGGCCGTGGGAGAGGGCCATGGAGAAGCAGCTGGAGTGGGCGGCGGCGATCAGTTCTTCGGGGCTGGTCTTGCCGTTGGCCTGCTCGGCGCGCGACGGCCAGGACACCGGCTGCTCGCCGATGCCCGAGGAGTCGAAGGTGACGAGGCCCTTGCCCTCAAGAAGGTTGCCTTCCCAGACGGTGTGCGCGGTGCGCGTGGTAGCCACGATGGTTCCTTTCACGAGGGATCGCTCCCGTTGCCGGGTGTCCGTGGTCCCTATCCGATCACATCCGGGCGGCGGACGCGGAGGGTTGGGCGGTGGCACGGCCACGCGTCGTCAGGCCGCCCGCTCGTCCGTCGCGTCCTCGTCGGGTACGGCGGTGAGCGGGACCTCGGGTCCGGACAGCTCGCCGAGCCAGCGGCGCAGCACGTGGTGCACCTGCTCGGCGCCGGTCAGCCGCTCCCCGTCCGGGACCGGCGCGGACAGGTCCACCGGGGAGAGCAGGAACGGGCGGGACTGCGCCCCGCCGAGCCCGCCGTGGGAGCCGATCTGCTCCTCGAAGGCGAGGACCTCGCCGTCGGCGGGATCGTACGCGGAATTCACCATGATGTCGGCGGTGTGCGGGAACGCGTGGGTGCGGCGTACCGCCTCGACGGCTCCGGGTCCGAACCGCTCCAGCGGACCCGGGTCGCGGTCGAGGCGGGCCAGCGGGATCTCGGTGCCGTGCGGGCCCAGCACCACGCCGTCGTGCTCGGCGCTGGCCACCAGCAGGAAGCCGATGCCGGGGTGGTTGGCGAGGGTGGTGAGCAGGGCGGGGTGACGGGCGTCGATCTCCTCCTTGGTCATGCGGTGGCGCACGTCGGGGAAGGAGATCAGCCCCAGGTTGCCGGAGGCCAGCACGACCGGCTCGCTGTGCCGGGCCGGCCGGTGCTGCTCGCCTCCCTCCTCCACGGGCCGGTGCAGGGCGGCCCGCACGGCGGCCCGGGCCTCGGCGCCGCTGTGGGTGCGCTCGGCCCGGCGCGGCACGTGCAGCCCGCAGCCGGCCCGCACGAGGTCGGCGAGGGTGAGTCCGTAGCGGGACCGGAAGGTCTCGCCGGGGCTCTGCCCGTGGTCGGACAGGACGACGATGCGGTAGGGGCGCGGGGCGTGGTCGGCGACCCGTTCGAGCAGGGCGAGGCAGCGGTCGAGACGCTTGAGGACCTTCTCGGCGTCCCGGCTGTGCGGGCCGGAGTGGTGGGCCACCTCGTCGTAGGCGACGAGGTCGGCGTAGACGGCGGTGCGTCCCGCGAGCATGTCGCCCATCACCGCGGCGACCACGACGTCCCGCTCGACCACGGTCGCGAAGGCGCGGACCAGGGGGTAGAGGCCGCCGCGGGAGACCCTGGGGCGCTGCTTGCGCAGCCGGGCACGGGTGGACTCGCCGATCTCGCGGACCACCTCGGCGATGAAGGAGAGGGCGGTGCGGACGGCGTTGGCCGGGTCGGAGAAGTAGGCGAAGTAGCCGGCGCGGGAGCGGTTCTCCCGGCCGCGGCGGCGGGCCGCGATGGACAGGACGAGGGCCTGTTCCCCGGCGCCGCCGCTGAAGAGGTTGCCGCGGCTGGCGCCGTCCTCGCTGAGCAGTCCGCCGTCGCCCGTGTGCGCCACGGCACGCCGCTGGAGCTCGGCGGCGCTGGTCGGCCGGTTGCTCACCATCACCTCGCCGCGGTCCTTCTCGTACCAGCGGAAGGCGGGCACGTCGAAGGTGCTGCCGTGGAGGATGCCGAGCTGGCTGGCGCCGGTCTGGCTGGACCAGTCGGTGTGCCAGGGGGTGAGGCGGTGGGTGGGCCGTGGACCGTCGTCCCCCGCCAGCCACCGCGCCACCGTAGGCATCACCCCCCTGCCCACCGCCTCCCTGAGCACGTCGTGTCCCACCCCGTCGAGCTGGAGGAACACCAGCCCGGGCGTCACCGGACAAGGCGGATCGGTTCTGCGCCGGTGGCGGCGCGTGGCGAGGCGGTGCAGGCGGCGCCGGTACGCCTCGTCGTCGCGCACGGCGAGGGCACCACCGGTGGCCGAGGCGACGGCGGACATCACGGCGGCCACGATCACCGCGGTCTCCGGCGCGGCCGCGCCCCGCGCGGAGGGGTTGAGGCGCAGGGCGACCAGCAGCAGGGAGCCGTTGAGGAAGAAGACCAGCAGGCCGAGGACGAGGGCCGGGACGAGCAGCAGCAGCCGGACCAGCAAGGGCCACACCACGGCGGACAGGATGCCGAACGCGCCGGCGCCGCACGCGGCGGTGAGGGCGATCCGGGTGGCGCTGTCGCCGTCGGCGGACTGGAGCCGGAAGTCGGGCAGGACCAGCGCCAGCAGGAGCATGGTGAGGGTGGAGACGGCCCATACGGCGACGCTGCGCCCGATCTGACTGGCGATCCGCCGCCACCGTACGCCCCGCACTGCCGCGCTTCCTCCGTTCCGGCCCTCCCCCACCGTGCGGCGCGGGACACTGCGCCCGGTGCGCTGGGGCGACCGGGCCGGCATCCACCTTGTCATACCGGTCGGGAGCCGCCCGAACGGGTCACCGCGCGGTCACCGTCCGTCGTAGCCGGCGGTCGGCATGGACAGCCGGCGGTGCACGCGGGCCTTCATCTGCGCGTCGTACGACGGCTCGGCCCGGCCCACGGTCACCACGCGCACCCCGCGCCGCGCGCACTCGGCGGTGAACTCCTCCACGGAGGACAGGGCCCGGCGCAGCACCCGCAGGCTGGGGGCGACGAACACGTCCACGCCGGGGCGCACGCCGTCCCACAGGGCGCGGTGGTCGAAGCGGAGCCCGCCGACGAGGAGTTCCCGGGCGACGACGTAACCGTGTTCGGCGGCCCAGCGGGCGCACATGGCGTGCTGGGTGCGGGAGTCGACCAGGAAGGGGTCGTCGTCCAGCTCCTCCAGGGGGGTCAGGCTGGCGATGGCGATGACCCGTGACGGTGTGCGCGCGCCGAAGGCGCCCCGCGGCTGTCCCATGGCGTCCCCCCTCACCTCCGGTTTTCGCCGCCGACCCTACTCCTGCACGTAGGCTTCGGGGAGTCGCGTGAAGGAGGCGAAGAAGGTGCCGGTGGAGATCACCTGGTGGGGTCATGCCACCTGCACGGTGGAGGATTCGAACATACGGGTGCTCACCGATCCTCTGTTCGCCCGCCGTCTGGCACATCTGCGGCGCAGGCGCGGCGCGCTGCCGTCCGAGGAGGCGCGGCGCGCGGATCTGGTACTCGTCTCCCACCTGCACGCCGACCATCTGCATCTGCCCTCGCTGGCCGCGCTCGCCCCGGGCACGCGCCTGCTCGTGCCCCGGGGCGCGCGTCGCGCGGTACCGGGCGTGCGCCGGTTGCGGCATCTGCGCATCACCGAGGTCGCCCCGGGCGACGAGATACGGGTGGGGGAGCTGCTGGTGCGGGTGGTGCCGGCGCTGCACGACGGGCGGCGGCTGCCGGTGGGGCCGCACCGTTCGCCCGCGCTGGGCTTCGTGCTGGAGGGCGAGGCGCGGACCTACTTCGCCGGGGACACCGGGCTGTTCGACGCGATGGCCGAGCGGGTGGGTCCGGTGGACGTGGCGCTGCTGCCGGTGGGCGGCTGGGGGCCGTACCTCGGCGAGGGGCACCTGGACGCGGGGCGGGCGGCGCAGGCACTGGCCCGGCTGGCGCCGCGGGCGGCGGTCCCGGTGCACTACGGGACGTACTGGCCGATCGGTCTGGACGCGGTGCGGCCGCACGAGTTCCACGCACCGGGCGACGAGTTCGTTCGGCTGGCCGGCGGGGCCGCGCCGGACGTGGCGGTGCACAAGCTGGGGCACGGGGAGAGCGCCCGGCTGGAGGTCGCGCGGTGACATGGCTTCCCCCGGCCGCGGCGCTGGCCGCGGCCGCGCCCTCGGTCGTGCCGCCGGAGTCCACGCAGCAGGCCATCGGGTATCCGTCGTTGTTCCTGCTGGTGCTGATCGGCGCGCTGGTGCCGGTCGTGCCGACGGGGGCGCTGGTGAGTTCGGCGGCGGTGGTGGCGTTCCACCAGACGGCGCCGTTCGCGCTGGCGCTGGTCTTCGGTACGGCGTCGCTGGCGGCGTTCCTCGGTGACGCGGCGCTGTACTGGCTGGGCAGGCGGGGGATGCGCTCGCGGGGCGGCTCGCGGTGGCTGGAGGCGATACGGTCGCGGGCGCCGGAGGAGCGGCTGACGCAGGCGCGGGGGAAGCTGGCGGAGCACGGGGTGGCGGTGCTGGTGCTGTCCCGGCTGGTGCCGGCCGGGCGCATTCCGGTGATGCTGGCGTGTCTGATGGCGGACTGGCCGGTGCGCAGGTTTGTGCGGGGCAATGTGGCCGCGTGTCTGGCATGGGCGGCGACGTACCAGGTGATCGGCATCCTGGGGGGTTCGCTGTTCCCGGAGCCGTGGGAGGGCGTGGTGGTGGCGGTGGCGCTGACCGTCGTGATCAGCGCGGTGCCGGGGGTCGTGCGCCGGTTCCGGTGACGTCTACGCGGTGCGGGCCCGTGGCGGCCGGTCGCGGTCTCGCCGAGCAGGCTCGTCAGTCCAGCGTTCTGGAAGCGCCCACCGGCAGGTCCCACAGGTCCGCCCGGTCGAGTCCCGCCTTCTCCCAGGCCGTGCGCACCCGGGTGAGCGGCTCCAGCACCGGTTCCGCCGAGAGGACGAAGGTGGCCCAGTGCATGGGGGCCATGCGGCGGGCGCCGAGGTCGAGGGTGGCCTGGACGGCCTCCTCGGGGTCGCAGTGCACGTCGCTGAGCCACCAGCGGGGGTCGTAGGCGCCGATGGGCATGAGGGCGAGGTCGATGCCCGGGTAGCGGCGGCCGATGCGGGAGAACCAGTGGCCGTAGCCGGTGTCGCCCGCGAAGTAGACGCGCCGGCCGCCCGGCACGGTGAGGACCCAGCCGCCCCAGAGGCTGTGGCAGGTGTCGGTCAGGGTGCGCTTGGACCAGTGGTGGGCGGGCACGAAGTCGAAGCGGACCCCGGCGAGTTCGGCACCCTCCCACCAGTCCAGCTCGGTGACGCAGGTGAACTCCCGGCGCCGGAACCAGCGGCCGAGCCCGGCGGGTACGAACACCGGTGTGTCGCGCGGGAGTCGGCGCAGGGTGGGGGCGTCCAGGTGGTCGTAGTGGTTGTGGCTGATGACGACGGCGTCGACCCGGGGCAGGTCGTCCCAGGGCACGCCGACGGGGGTGACACGGGCCGGGGTGCCGAGGATGCGGCGGGACCAGACCGGGTCGGTGAGCACGGTCAGACCGCCCGCCTGGACGATCCAGCTGGCGTGGCCCGCCCAGGTGACGGCGAGGGTGCCGGCGTCCACGCGGGGCAGCGGCGCGGGCTCGTACGGGAGCCGGGGGATGTCGGCGAGTCCCTCCGGGCCGGGGCGTACGGCGCCCTCGCGGGCGAAGCGGGCGAGGGCCTTGAGTCCGGGCAGGGGCGCGGTGAGCCGGTCGTGGAACGTGCGCGGCCACACCCGGGGTTCGGCCAGCGGGCGGGGCTCGGCCAGCGGCGGGAAGGGGGGCGCGCCGAGGGTGGCCGGGGCGGGCGCCGGGGCCGGGCCGACCGCCGTGGGTGTCGTGGGAGCCGTCGCGGGGCCGGGGGCGGTCGGGGGCGTTCCGGGCTCGTGCGTCTGCTGCGTCATCGAGGAGGCTCCCATCGCTGAGCGTCGTCGCGGAGATCGTCGAAGACCGATTTCAGGGTGATCAACGAGCTGTGCGTCTGCGGCAGTTCTTCGGGTGCCCGAGCGGTGAGGCACTCCGTGCGCTCCTGCTCGGAGCCGCCCAGCAGGGGTGCGGTGGCGAGCCGTACGCGCAGGGCCGCGAGGTCGTCGCCGAAGCGGTGGCCGCCGGGCGCGGGCATGCCGAGCCGGGCGGTGAGAAGTTCCTCCAACTCCTGCGCGTCGCCGACGCCTCGGGCGGCGAGGGGTTCGCGCAACGGGGCGAGGTCGGCGTAGAGGTGGCGGCCGGCCGCCGGGGGGCGGGCGAGCGCGCCGGCCGCGGTGACCGTGGCGTGGGCGGCGGCGGCCAGGCGGGCGTGCAGCCGTACGGTCGCCGCGCGGCGTTCGGTGACCGGCGGGGGTTCGTCCAGGGCGTAGCAGGCGGCCGCGGCGACAGGGGCGGCGAGGCGGGCGCCGAGCGCGGTGAGGATGTCGAGGACGCGCGCGTGCAGGCGTCGTCCGTCGTCGGTGGCGGGGAAGCGGGCGACGGCGGCGGGCCAGCCGGGCGGCAGCAGGGCGCCGGCCAGGTCGGTGACGACGACGACCTGGTCGGGCCACATCTCGGCGGGGCTGAGCAGGACGGTGCCGTGCGGGTCGTGCACGGTGTCGCGCCAGGTCTCGTCGCTGACCAGGTACAGGCCCTCGGTGGCGGCGGCCTCGACGGTCTCGTGCAGCAGTTCGGGCGGGGCGACGGTGCCGGTGGGGTCGTCGGCGACGGACAGCACCAGCAGTCTGGGGTCGCCGCCCTCGGCGCGTACCCGGCGGACGGTCTCCAGCAGCGCGTACGGGTCGGGGACGCCGCCGCTCTCGGCGGGCGTCGGCACATGGAAGACGGGCCGGCCGAGGACCCGGGCGTAGGGGGCCCACCAGGCGGCGCACGGGCGCGGGACGAGGATGTCGGCGCCGTCTTTGGCGAGCGCGGCGGTGAGCGCGAGGAGCAGGGCGGGAGCGCCGGGTCCGGCGGCGATCCGGTCCGGGCCGCAGGGCAGGGCGCGGCGGGTCCAGTAGCCGCAGGCCGACTCCAGCAGGGCGGGGGCGCCGCCGACGGGCTGGGCGTCGGCGCGGCCCGCCGCGGCGGCGACCACGGCCGCCAGTTCGGGGAGGACGGGCAGTCCGTCGCCGGGCAGCGGCGGGCCGTAGCGGACCGGGCCGTGGCCCTCGGGGTCCGTCCGCCGCATGTCCGCCTCCGCGCAGTCCTGGTGCCGTCTGCCGTGCCGTCCCGGGGTGCCGCCCGGTGCGTGTTCCGGCCGTGCCGGACGATGCCCGAGGGGTGTCGATCGGTGGGTGGGTCTGTTGGGTCGGGTGGTGTCCTCCGATTGGTGTGTACCCGCTGGACGGACGTCCATGGGCCGGACGGGAGTTGTGCGGATCACACGTCGGCGGGCCGGGCTCCCCGGGCGGTGCGGACGCGTCCGTGGACGCGGTAACCGGCGCCCGCGCAGGCGGCGGCGATCAGGACGCCGCCGGCGACCAGGGCGGGGACGGACGCGCCGAAGCTGCCGCCCGTGCCGGCGGCCACGCCGTGCTGCGTCCCGGCCGGGACGCAGTCGCCGTCGTCGCCCTCGTCGCCTCCGCCTGCGCGGGGTTCGCGGCAGGAGTCCTCGTCGTCCGGGCAGCCGCCGCGGGCGCACTCGCGGTCGTCGTCACCGCAGGTGCCGTCGCCCGCCCCTGCCCTGCTCCCTTCCGCGCCGCCCGCGCACTGCCGTTCGTCGTCGGCGCACTGCTGTCCCGCCCGGCACCCGTCCTGCTCCTCGCAGGTCTCCCCCGCCCGGCACCGGCTGCCGGTCCCGGTGCACGACTTGCCCTGCGCGCATCCCGGTTGGGTGTCGCCGCAGGACTTCCCGTCGGCACAGGTGTGCGTGTCGCCGCAGGGCTTGGCCGGGGTGCCGCTCGGGCGGGAGGTGGGCCCGGGGACGCGGTCCGCGCCGTCGCCGGCGGCCGGGGCGGGGCCCGCCTGGGGCGGCCGGGTGGTGCCCGGCATCCGGGGGACCTGGTCGGTTATCGGGGCGCAGCCGGCCGACCCGGTGCCGGCGGTGGGCGCGGCGGGGGCGGCGGACCCGGTGCCGGGGCTGGGGGCCGCGGCGCCGGCGGGCCCGGCCAGGGCGAGCGCGGCGCCGGCGACGAGGGCGACGGACAGGACGCGGGCGGTGCGGCGCATGACAAGGGCTCCTCGGCGGACGGGCGGGCTGACGGTCGTACGGGCGGGGCGCCGGTACGGCAGTCGGCCGGCGCCGTGCACGGCGGCGCCCGCGGCTGCGGGGCCGTGCCCCTCGCAGTCATCACAGCCCGCCCCGGCGCCCGGCGCGCGCGGCCGGACCCCATTCGCGGGACACGGGCGCCCAGCCGGGTGACGGGAGCGGACCGGCGCGGGTCCCGGGGCCGAAGGAGGTTTTCCGGCCCCTGCACAGGTCACTCGACAAGAACTGACCGGATCGTCCGCTTCGTACCCCATCGGGGAGGTCCTTCATGAGCACGAAGGTGTCCGACCACGTCCTGGAACGTCTGCGCGCCTGGGGTGTGGACCAGGTCTTCGGCTACCCGGGCGACGGCATCAACGGACTGCTCGCCGCCTGGGGCCGCGCCGAGGACAAGCCGCGGTTCATCCAGTCCCGGCACGAGGAGATGTCCGCGTTCGAGGCGGTCGGGTACGCGAAGTTCAGCGGCCGCCTCGGGGTGTGCGCGGCGACCTCCGGACCGGGTGCGATCCACCTGCTGAACGGCCTGTACGACGCGAAGCTCGACCATGTGCCGGTGCTGGCGATCGTCGGGCAGACCGACCGGACCGCGATGGGCGGCTCCTATCAGCAGGAGGTCGACCTGCACACGCTGTACAAGGACGTCGCCTCGGAGTTCGTGGAGACGGTGACGGTCCCCGAGCAGCTGCCGAACGTGCTCGACCGGGCGATCCGGACGGCGTACGCCCGGCGCTGCCCGACCGCGCTGATCATCCCCGGTGACGTCCAGGAGCTGGACTACTCGCCGCCGACGCACGCGTTCAAGATGGTGCCTTCCAGCCTCGGCGCGAGCGAGTGGACGGCGACCCCGTCGGACGACGCGGTGCGCCGGGCCGCGGACGTGCTGAACGCCGGCGACAAGGTGGCGATCCTGATCGGCCAGGGCGCCGCGGGCGCGGTCGCCGAGGTGCGGGAGGTCGCCGAGCTGCTCGGCGCGGGCGTCGCCAAGGCGCTGCTCGGCAAGGACGTGCTCAGCGACGAGCTGCCGTACGTCACCGGGCCGATCGGACTGCTCGGCAGCAGGCCCTCGTACGAGCTGATGCGGGACTGCGACACGCTGCTGACCATCGGGTCGTCGTTCCCGTACACCCAGTTCATGCCGGAGTTCGGCAAGGCGCGCGCGGTGCAGATCGATCTCGATCCGCACATGATCGGTATGCGGTATCCCTACGAGGTGAACCTGGTCGGCGACGCCAAGGCGACGTTGCAGCGGCTGATCCCGCTGCTGAAGACCGACCGGGGCGGCCGGGAGTGGCAGGACACGGTCCGCGCCAACGTGCGGCGCTGGCACGAGACGATGGAGCGGCGCGCCGGGCTCGCGGCGGACCCGATCAACCCCGAGTACGTGGCGCGGGCTCTCGATCCGCTGCTGCCGGACAACACGATCCTCACCTCCGACTCGGGTTCGGTGGCCAACTGGTACGCCCGGCACATCACCATGCGGCCGGGCATGCGCGGCTCGCTGTCCGGGACGCTCGCGACGATGGGGCCGGGGGTGCCGTACGCGATCGGGGCGAAGTTCGCGCATCCGGACCGTCCGGTGGTCGCGCTGGTCGGGGACGGCGCGATGCAGATGAACGGGCTGGCGGAGATGATCACCGCGGCGAAGTACCGGGACCGCTGGTCGGACCCCCGGCTGGTGGTCGCGGTGTGGAACAACCAGGACCTGAACCAGGTGACGTGGGAGATGCGGGCCATGGAGGGCGCGCCGTCCTTCCTGCCGTCGCAGCAGATCCCGGACGTGCAGTACGCGGCGTTCGCTCGCACGCTGGGGCTGGAGGGCATCCGGGTGGAGAAGCCGGACGCCGTCGAGGCGGGCTGGCGGGCGGCCCTGGAGGCGGACCGGCCGTGCGTGATCGAGTTCCTGACCGATCCCGCCGTACCGCCGATCCCGCCGCACGCCAGCTGGGAGCAGATGCAGTCCGCGGCCACGGCGATCCTCAAGGGCGACGCGGACCGGGGGTCGATGGTCAAGCAGGGACTGAAGGCGAAGGTGCAGGAGTTCCCGCCGGGCCGGAGCAAGCAGTAGACACCGGGCGCGGTCCGCGCGGAGCGGGCCCGGTGTCGGTGGGGCCGCACCGGGTACGCGGGTGCGGACGATCTACCCCTGGAGGGAGACATGCAGCGAGGCAGTGACCGGCTGAACGTCCACCGGGACGACGAGATGAAGCACGAGCTGAAGGGGCTGCTGAGGTCCGGGCACCCGACGCGGGTCGAGGAGTGGAACGACCCGGAGCCGGCCGCCGACGACGACCCGGAGGTCACGGGCGGCCCGGTGGGCGGCCTGGGCTCCCCGGCCTCCCTGGAGCGGGTGCGGCTGGAGCTGGCCCGCAGCCTGAACCGCTCGGCCTTCCCTGCGCGGGCGGGCGAGCTGGCCTCGGCACTGCGCCGGGACAACGCCCCGGACCCGCTGGTGGAAGCGGTGGCGGAGCTGCCGCGCGGCGAGCGGTTCCGCAATGTTCAGCAGCTGGCCGAGGCTCTGGCCGGCGGCGAATGAGGCGGGGCCAGGCGGCGGAGATCGCACGGGGCGCCACGGTGGACGTCGGTGACGTCACCACCCGGTTCCTGCCGTGCGGGCTGCTGCCCGGCTGGTGCGCGCCGGGGCTCGCCGACTGGGCGACGCACCGGCGCACCCGTGTCGAGGACACGGCGGGGTTGAAGGAGTCCCTGACCGCACGGCGGTCGGCGGCGACCGCGAGGCACGCCGCTGGAGCAGCACACGAGTCGCTGTCCTTCGGCGCCTGGTGTCGCCGCCGACGTGTCCGCACTCCGATGAGGTGAGGTCGCTCGCGGACAGGACGAGGAAGCGGCGCGCCCGGGCCGTCGAGGACGCCCGGGGTGCCGGGAAAGGAATACGAGGATCATGCGTGTCGCGTTTCTGGTGGCGCCCGAGGGCGTCGAGCAGGTCGAGCTGACCGAGCCGTGGAAGGCCGCGAAGGACGCCGGGCACGAGCCGGTGCTGGTGTCGACCGAGGCAGGGAAGGTTCAGGGGTTCAACCATCTCGACAAGGCGGACACCTTCGACGTGGACGAGGTGGTCGGCGAGACCTCCGCGAACTCGTTCGGGGGGCTGGTGCTGCCGGGCGGGGTGGCCAACCCGGACTTCCTGCGGCTGGACGAGAAGGCCGTGGCGTTCGTGAAGGACTTCTTCGACCAGGGGCGCCCGGTCGCGGCGATCTGCCACGCGCCGTGGACGCTGGTGGAGGCGGACGTCGTACGGGGCCGGGTGCTGACCTCGTGGCCGAGTCTGAAGACGGACATCCGCAACGCGGGCGGCACCTGGGTGGACGAGCAGGTCAAGATCTGCGACCACGGCTCCAACCAGCTGGTGACCAGCCGTAAGCCGGACGATCTGAAGGCGTTCTGCAACGCGTTCCTGCATGTGTTCGCCGGAGAGGCCGGCTGAGGCGTACGGAGCGGCCGCGGGCGGTCGCAGGCGGGAGGGCCGGCCCGGCGGGCCGGCCCTTTCCCGTGCGTTACCGTGCGCGGACCGGCTCAGGTGCCGGGCGGTCCCGGGGTCACCGACTCGCCGCAGTGGCGGTCCCGGGCGCCCTCGCGGGTGCGGCCCGCGCTCACCAGGCGGCGCGGGTTGCGGCGCAGATACTCGCCCTCCAGCTGCGCCATGCGCTCGTTGTGGGCCCGCAGCGCGTCGTTGGAGCCGTACAGGAGGGCGTCGTGACGCGTGCGGTGGATCGTCTCCAGCTCCTTCATGAGCTGCTGGTCGTCCAGTCGGCTGGGGTCGACTCCGGTCATCGTGCTGCCCCGCTCGTCGTGTCCGTTCATGGGGTCCGGGTACCCGCCGGGCGCGCACTGCTCCCAAGCGGTTTTTGGGAGGAATCCATGGAGCTCGCGTTCCTGAGTCCACTGTACGAACATCCGGGGTCCTGGGCCTCCGCGTACGTCGACCTGTCCCGGCAGGACGAGGACACGGCGGCGGCGCCGCTGACCCAGGGCCCGCCGGACGGCCTGGCGCACTGGTGCACGCTGCCCCGGGCGGCCCCGCTGCCGGACCTCGCCGGGGAGGACCCGCTGTCGCCGGTGTGGTGCGTGCCGGTGCCCGGGGCGACCGGCGGACCGGCCGTGAGCGGGACCGGTCGGTGAGGGGGACCGGTACGTGAGCTGGACCGGCCGGTCCCGCCCCGTTCCAGCCCCGGCCGACCGACCCCGGCGCGCCTTCCTACCGTGCCCGCTCCACTCTCCGTTCGTCCCACACCGGTTCCTGGGTCTCGCGCACGCGGCCGTCGCTGCCGAAGACGAGGAAGCGGTCGAAGGAGCGGGCGAACCAGCGGTCGTGGGTGACGGCGAGGACCGTGCCGTCGAAGGCCTCCAGGCCCTCCTGGAGGGCCTCGGCGGACTCCAGGTCGAGGTTGTCGGTGGGCTCGTCCAGCAACAGGGCGGTGACGCCCGCCAGTTCGAGCAGCAGGATCTGGAAGCGGGCCTGCTGGCCGCCGGAGAGGCGGTCGAAGGTCTGCTCGGCCTGCTGGGTCAGTTCGTAGCGGCGCAGCCGGGACATGGCCCGCCCCTGGTCCTGCGCGTGCTCCTGCCACAGGATGTCCAGCAGGGTGCGGCCCTGGAGCTCCGGGTGGGCGTGGGTCTGCGCGAAGTGGCCGGGTACGACGCGGGCGCCGAGCTTCCACTCCCCCGTGTGCGCGACGTCCTGGCCGGCCAGCAGCCGCAGGAAGTGCGACTTGCCGGAGCCGTTGGAGCCGAGGACGGCGACGCGTTCGCCGTAGAAGACCTCCAGGTCGAAGGGGTTCATCAGGCCCGTCAGCTCAAGGCCGGTGCAGGTGACGGCCCGTACTCCGGTACGGCCGCCCTTCAGCCGCATGCTGATGTCCTGCTCGCGCGGCGGCTCCGGGGGCGGACCGGCCTCCTCGAACTTGCGCAGCCGGGTCTGCGCGGCGGCGTAGCGGGACGCCATCTCGTGGCTGACGGAGGCCGCCTGACGGAGGTTCAGCACGAGCTTCTTCAGCTGGGCGTGCTTCTCGTCCCAGCGGCGGCGCAACTCCTCGAACCGGGCGAAGCGTTCGCGGCGGGCCTCGTGGTAGGTGCCGAAACCGCCGCCGTGCACCCAGGCGTCGGCGCCGGCCGGTCCCGGCTCCACGGAGACGATCTTCTCGGCGGCGCGGGCGAGGAGTTCGCGGTCGTGGGAGACGAACAGCACCGTCTTGCGGGTCTCCTTGAGCTGCTGCTCCAGCCAGCGCTTGCCGGGCACGTCGAGGTAGTTGTCCGGCTCGTCCAGCAGCAGCACCTCGTCGGTGCCGCGCAGCAGCGCCTCCAGCACGAGGCGTTTCTGCTCGCCGCCGGAGAGGGTGCGCACCTGCCGCCACTGGGCCCGCTCGTAGGGCACCCCGAGCGCGGCGGTGGTGCACATGTCCCACAGGGTCTCGGCCTCGTAGCCGCGCACCTCGGCCCAGTCGGCCAGCGCCTGCGCGTAGGCGAGCTGGGCGGCCTCGTCGTCCACGGTCATGACGGCGTGCTCGGCCTCGTCCACCGCCTTCGCCGCCTCGCGGATGCGCGGCGGCGCGACGGAGACCAGCAGGTCCCGCACGGTCGTCTCGTCGCGCACGGAGCCGACGAACTGGCGCATCACGCCGAGCCCGCCGCTGACCGTGACGGTCCCGCCGTGCGGCTTCAGCTCACCGGAGATCAGCCGCAGCAGCGTGGTCTTGCCGGCGCCGTTCGGCCCGACCAGCGCGACGGCCGCGCCCTCGCCGACCCGGAAGGAGACATCGCCGAGCAGCGTCCTCCCGTCGGGGAGGTGGTACTCGAGGTGCGCGACTTCCAGATGTCCCATGGGGCGGCATTCTCCGGGCCCGGGGCCGGTGGCGGCAAACCGTTATCGGACAGCCCGTCCTCACCCGGTGGGGTCGAGGGGTTCGCCGGTGGGTCCGGGGGCGCCCGGCGGCCGCAGGGTGGTGGCCTCCCAGGCCAGGGCGTACCAGCCGGTGGCCGGGCTGCCCTCCAGGGTGATCATGCCGGTGTTGGCCAGCGGGCGGGCGGCGGCGAAGGCGATGTCGACGTTGCCGGCGCGGGCGGCGGTCCACACGCGGATGGCGGCGCCATGGCTGATCATCGCCACGGTGCCGGCGCCGCTGCGGTACGCCTCCTCGACCACGGCGTCGTACCGGGCCAGCGCCTCCACGCCGCTCTCCCCGCCGGGGATCCGCAGCGCGGTGTGCCCGGCGGACCAGGCGAACGCGGTGCGCATGTAGGGCGCGGCCTCCGGCGCGTCGCCGGGCAGCATCTCCAGGTCGCCGGCGGACAGCTCGCGGATGCCGTCGCGGACGGTCACCGGCAGGCCCCGGGCGGCGGCCAGCGGGGCGGCGGTCAGCCGGGTGCGGATCAGCGGGGAGGCGTAGAGGGCGTCGATGTCCTCGGCGGCCAGCACCCGGGGCAGGGCGGCGGCCTGGGCGGTGCCGAGCGGGGTGAGCCCGGGCCCCGGTGCGGCGGTGTCCAGCAGGTGGCGCACGTTGGAGAGGGTCTGGCCGTGGCGGATCAGGAGCAGGCGCATCCGGGCGTTCTCCTTGCGGCGTCCCGGCGGTGTCCTCGCGGTGCGGGGCGCGCCGTCGGCGAACGGTGGTACGGAAAGCACTGCGGTACAGAAAACCGGCACTTCAGGGTAACCGCAGCCGTATGAGCCCGGACATGGACCAGAAGATGACCCCAGATGTGGACCTGACGTCCGCGAAGAACGCCCTGCGCCCGCTGCTGACCGCCGACGCGCGGCTGTTCGAGCGGGCCGCCCGGTGGCGCTGGCCGGGGGCCGAGCGGGTGCTCCCCAGGCTGAGCCGCAGCGCCAACCACGGGGTGCTGTGGGGCGCGGTGGCCGTCGCCCTGGCCGCGAGCCGCACACCCCGGGCCCGGCGGGCCGCCGTACGGGGCCTGGCCTCGCTGGCCGTGGCCTCCGCGACCGTGAACACCCTCGGCAAGCGCTCGGTGCGCCGGGCCCGGCCGGTGCTGGACCCGGTGCCGCTGGGGCGCAGGCTGAGGCGGCAGCCGGTCACCACGTCCTTCCCGTCGGGGCACGCGGCCTCGGCGGCCGCCTTCGCCACCGGGGTGGCCCTGGAGTCCCCCGCGTGGGGCGCGGCGGTGGCGCCGCTGGCGTTCTCGGTGGCCGCGTCCCGGGTGTACACCGGGGTGCACTTCCCGAGCGACGTGCTGGCCGGCGCGGCCCTCGGCGCGGGCGCCGCCTTCCTGGTACGACGCCTCGTGCCGGCCCGCGCGGCGACGGTGCCCACCGCCCGGCCGCGCGCCGAGGTGCCGGCGCTGCCGGAGGGCGAGGGGCTGGTGATGGTCGTCAACCAGGGCTCGGGCACCGCGGAGCGGGTGCACGGGCTGCGGGGCGCGCTGCCACGGGCGGAGATCGTCGAATGCGCCCCCGCGGAGACCGGGGACGCGCTCGCCAAGGCGGCGGTGCGGGCGCGGGTGCTCGGGGTGTGCGGCGGCGACGGCACGGTGAACGCGGCCGCCGGGGTCGCCCTGCGCCACGGTCTGCCGCTGGCGGTGCTGCCGGGCGGCACCCTGAACCACTTCGCCCACGACCTGGGCGTGGAGGACGAGCGCGCCCTGGCCCGCGCGGTGCGGCGGGGCGAGGCGGTCCGGGTGGACGCCGGCCGGTTCGTCACCGACGGCACCGAGGGCCTGTTCCTCAACACGCTGAGCCTCGGCGCCTACCCGGAGCTGGTGCGCGCCCGCGACGCCTGGTCGCACCGGATCGGCGCCTGGCCGGCCGGGCTGCTGGGCGCGCTGCGGGTGCTGCGCGCGGGCCGGCACCCGCTGGAGGTGGAGGTCGGCGGTGCGCGCCGGCCGCTGTGGCTGCTGTTCGTCGGCAACGGCGTCTACCACCGCATGGGGCTCGCGCCGGGCCGCCGTACCGATCTGGCGGACGGGCTGCTGGACGTGCGGGTGGTGCACGGCAGCGGCCGGGCCGCGCTGCGCCTGCTCGCGGCGGCCGCCGCCGGCCCGCTCACCCGGTCGCCCGCCCATGCCGCCGTCCAGGTGAACCGGCTGCGGCTGACCGGGCTCGCGCCGGGCACCCCGCTGGCGTACGACGGGGAGGTCACGGAGGTCTCGGGAGAGGTGACGGTGGAGAAGCTTCCGGAGGCGCTGACGGTCTACCGCCCGCTGGCTTTCTGACACTTGGTCAGTCCACATGGCAAAACGAGGGTCTCATCATTCGGCATGCGCGCGTAGCGTGCTCCGCACAGTCGAAGAAGGAGAGCAGTCATGCCGAAGGCCCAGGAGACCGCCGTCTACACGCATGGGCACCACGAGTCGGTATTGCGTTCGCACACCTGGCGGACCGCCGCCAACTCCGCGGGCTACCTGCTCGGTTCCCTCAAGCCGCACATGCGGATCCTGGACATCGGCTGCGGCCCCGGCACCATCACCGCGGACCTGGCCGAGCTGGTCCCCGACGGCCGGGTCACGGGTGTCGACCAGGCGCCGGGCGTGCTGGAGCAGGCCCGGCGGACGGCCGCCGCCCGCGGCCTGGACAACGTCGACTTCGCGGTCGCCGACGTACACGCCCTGGACTACCCGGACGACACCTTCTGCGTGGTCCACGCCCACCAGGTGCTCCAGCACGTGGGCGATCCGGTGCAGGCGCTGCGCGAGATGCGGCGGGTGACGCGGCCGGGCGGGTTCATCGCGGTGCGCGACGCGGACTACGCGGCGATGACCTGGTACCCGGCGGTGCCGGGTCTGGACGACTGGCTGGAGCTGTACGAGCGGGTGGCCCGCGCCAACGGCGGCGAGCCGGACGCCGGACGCCGGCTGGTCTCCTGGGCGCGGGCCGCGGGGCTGCGGGACATCACCGCCACCTCCGGCACCTGGACCTTCGCCACCGAGGAGGAGCGGGCCTGGTGGAGCGGGCTGTGGGCGGACCGCACGCTCGCCTCCGCCTACGCCGAACGGGCGGTCGGGGGCGGCCACGCCACCCCCGACCGGCTGCGAGCGGTGTCCGAGGCCTGGCGGGAGTGGGGGCGGCAGGAGGACGGCTGGTTCGCGGTCCTGCACGGGGAGATCCTGTGCCGCAAGGAGAGCGCGGGGGACAGCGCCGGCGGGAACTGAGACGGCTCAGTCGCGGGGCAGCAGGGGGCCGAGCGGCCCGAGGTCCAGGTTCAGGTCCTCGGGCCGCAGGCCGTAGCGGTCGCGCAACTCGGCCATGCGGTCCTCCAGCAGCATCAGCGTCAGGCCGATCCGCTCCTCCTGCTCCTCGGTGAGGTCACCGGTGTCGAAGCGCCGTACGGCCTGCCGTTCCATCAGCTGGCGCAGCAGCTCCACCACCGTGAGCACGAGTTTCACCAGGTCGCGCTCGACCGTGTCGGGTTCGAGGTCGAGCCGTTTGGGGGCGGTCATCGCGACCTCCCGCCGGGCAGTTCGAAGGGTGAGGGCACGGTCTCGTTGACCGAGCTGATCAGCGCGTTCAGGTCGATGCGGACCAGGTCCACGTCGGCGATGCGCAGCGTGACGTCACCGGTGATGACGACGCCGCCCGCCAGCAGCCGGTCCAGCAGATCGACCAGCGCGATCTCCCGGCGTTCCACGACGGTCACCGCGCCTCCCCCGCCGTCACGCCACCGCCGGCCTCGCGGGTGCTCTCCTCGCTGAACCCGCTGAACGAGTACGCGGCCCAGGGGCCGGTCAGCTCCACCCGCAGCCCGGCCGCCTCGTCCTTCGTGCGGTCCACCAGTTCCACGAACTCCTCGGAGCGGTCGCGGGGCACCAGATAGGCCGCGTTGAGCACGTTGGTGCCGCGCGCGCCGGACAGCGCCGCGTTCTGCGGGGGGTGCAGCCGGCAGTCCTCGGCGTGCGCGCACAGCCGCTCGTGCAGGGACTGCGCGAACGCCTCGGCGGCCTGGAGGCCCTCTTCGTGGGCGCGGGTGTCCGCGCGGCGGCGGCGCAGGTAGTCCCGGCCGCTCATGGGCTTGTCGGCCGGCGCGGCGGGCGCCGCGGCCTCGGCCGCAGGGGGCTCGGTGTACACCTTGACGCCCCACTCCACCCGGCCCGCCAGCCGGTCCAGGGCACGCAGGAAGTCGGCCTCGCGCGCCTCGATCATCATGCGCACCGCGCTGTCGTCCCGGAAGACGGTGGCGAGGCGCAGCGGCAGCGGAGTGGTGACCGTGGTGAGCGCGTCGATCACGCCCTGGTGGGCGCGGGCGGTCGCGGCCAGCCAGTCCAGGTCCTCCAGGTGGGCCTTGAGCGCCTCCTCGGCGAAGTCGGCCTCGGGGACCGTACTGACGACCGCGGTCAGCCCGTGGTGCTGCAACAGGGCCGGCGGGGCCCCGCCGACGCCCGTCAGCTGGGCCTGCAGGGGCGCCCCGAGGGGACGGCAGACGGCGTAGACGTAGCGCAGCCCGGTCGTCATGGCGCCTCCTTCCGCGTGCGGTCCGGCTCCAGTTCCTCCAGCCGGGCCAGCCGCTCTCTCAGCTCGGCGTTCTCCCGTGCCAGCTCGTCCCGGCGGGCCCGGGACGAGAGGGCCGGGTCGGTCTCCCACCAGTCGATCCCCATCTCCTTGGCCTTGTCCACCGAAGCGACGATGAGCCGCAGCTTCACCGTGAGCAGTTCGATGTCGAGCAGGTTGATCCGGATGTCTCCGGCGATGACCACGCCCTTGTCGAGGACGCGTTCGAGGATGTCGGCGAGGTTCGCCCCCGAGCTGTGCCCGTAGGGTTCGGGGAAGCCGCCGGACCTCGGTGCGGGCGTCGTCATCGACGGCCCCCGCGCTCCGCGTACTCGGGTTCCTCTTCCTCGTAGTCGTCCTCGTACTCCTCGTCCTCGTCGCCCTCGCCGGCTTCGGGTTCCTCCTCCTCGTCCTCGTACTCGCCCTCGTCCTCGTACGGGCCCTCCTCCTCGTCCTCGTACTCCTCGGACTCGTCGGCGTCCTCGGGCTCCTCCGGCTCTTCGGACTCCGCGGTTTCCTCCTCGCGGTCCTCCGGCTCACCCGTGTCCTCCTCGGACTCATCGGACTCGGGTTCCTCGGACTCCTCGGACTCCTCCTCCGCGACCGCGTCCTCGTGGCTGCGGACGACCTCGCCGTCGCGTATCTCACCGCGCCAGCCGTCCTCCGCCTCCGCCTTGAGGGTGATGAAGCGGGCGAAGTGCTTCAGGTCCAGCCTGGCCCGGCGGCCCTGGGCGCGCCACAGGTTGCCCGTCTTCTCGAAGAGACCGCTGGGGTAGTACTCCATGACCAGCAGGATCCGGGTCAGGTTGTCGCCCAGGGCGTGGAAGGTGATCACACCCTTGGTGCTGCCCTTGGCACCCTCGGAGGTCCACTGGATGCGCTGGTCGGGGACCTGCTCGGTGGTGGTGGCCTTCCAGCTGCGGCTGGACAGGAAGATCTTCGCCTGCCAGTCGGTCTTGGTGTCGTCGGCGCGGGAGACGCTCTTGACGCCCTTGGCCCAGTTGGAGAAGTCCTGGAACTGGGTCCACTGGTCGTAGGCGGTGCGCAGCGGCACGCCCACGTCGATGAACTCCATGATCACGGTGGGCTTGCTGCCACTGCCCCGCTTGCTGCCCTTCTTGCCCCCACCGCCGAGGCTCTTGAACGCCTCGGTCACGCTGTCCTTGGCGCGGGACGTGCCCAGTTCCAGCGCGGTGCGCAGCGGGCCCTTGCCCTCGGCGAGCTTGCGGCCGCCGTCCAGCGCGAGCTTGGCGAAGCCCGGGCTGTTTCCCTCGGCGATGTCGTTCAGCTTGCCCGTGGTCTCGCCCAGCTTGCGGCCGAGACCGCTGAGCAGCCGCTCGGCCTGGGCGGCCAGGTATTCCTGCGCCTCCGACTTCAGCCGGTCGGCGGCCTCGCTGTGGGCGAGGTCGGTCAGGGGGTTGTTGCCCGCGGCGCCCGCGGCGTCCTTGGCCCGCCCCGCGGCCGAGCTCGCGGATCCCAGGGTCTCGGTCATCGTTCATCGCCGCCCTTCGCGGACCCGGCGCTGCGGGAGCCGGCCGGCTTCTTCGCGGTCGTCTCGCGGCGCGCGCCGGTCTTCTTGGCCGCCGTCTTCTTGGCCGCCGTCTTCTTCGCCGGGCCCGTGCGCTGCTCCGAGCCCGTCTTCCTGGCCGGTGCCTTCTTGGCGGCCGGCTTCTTGGCCTGGGACTTCCCGGCGCTCCGCGCCTCCTGCGGCTCGCGGTCCCCGTCGTCCTCGCGCTCCTCGCCGTCGCCCCGGTCCGCGCGGTCCTCGCCGTTCTCCGGCTCCTCCTCCGAGTCGTCCTCCGACGAGGCCGGGCCGCCGCGCATCTGGGCGGTGCGGTCGTGCAGGCGGTCGGCGAGGCTGCTCATCTGGCGTTCGACCATCGCCCCGGAGGCCGCCTTGCCGACACCGCGCAGTTCCTGGCGCAGCTGGTCGCCGATCTCCTTGAACTGCGGGTTGTCGCTCAGCTGCCGGCGGGCCAGCTCGGCGAGCGCGCCCGGGCCGAGGTTGAGCTTCTTGCCCGCGACCAGCGAGCCGACCGCGAGCGCCATCTTCAGCTTCCTGGTGCGTCCCAGGAGGTATCCGGCCCCTACGGCGAGGCCCAGTGTCGTCCGGTTCATCGTCCCGTTCCGTTGCCTGTGGTGTCGCCGGGGCCCTGTGTGGCCTCCAGCCGGTCGAGCAGTTCGTCCTCGCGCCGGTCGAACTCCTCCTCGGTGATCTCGCCCGCCGTCAACTGCTCTTCCAGGCGGGCGAGTTCGGCCCGTACGGTGGCGGGGTCGTAATAGATACGTTCCGCCTCGCGGAGCACCTGGTTGATCGCCCATCCGCTGCCGCGCACCGGCGCGAAGGGCAGCAGCAGCACTTCCTTGATCAGTCCCATGGACTCCTCCTTCCGGCCGGGCCGTCCGCCATCCGTCAGGGAGCCGCGGCGGTGACGTCCGCCGGCTCGGCGGGTCCCGGTTCGACGAAGCTGTACGGCGGCAACGGGCCGTTGAGCCGCAGTTCCAGGTGGGGGTGGTCGGCGCGGACGCGGTCCACGGCCTCCAGGAAGTCCCCGGCGCCGTCGCGGGCCACCAGGAACGAGAGGTTGAGCAGCCAGCCGGTGGACTGCGGTCCGGCGCTGACCGCGGCGGCGGCCGGCTCCAGCAGGCGCCGCACCTCGGCCGCGTCCTCCGCCTCGCGCGCCTTGACGGCGCCCGCGACCATCTCACCGAGGCGGATCTTGTCGTCGTAACTGCCGCCGCCCGCCTTGCGGTTGGCCTCGGCGAGGGCGCGCAGCTCGGACTGCTCGGCCATCACCAGGTGCAGCACGGCGTCCTCGACGTGATTGGCCTTGACGTTGTACTCGACCTTGCCGTCCAGGGCCGCGAGGCGTTCGCGGTAGTGGTCGGCGCGTTCGTCGAGGACCTGGATGACGGTGTCGTCGCCGGGGGCGACGTTGCCGAAGCGCATGGGCAGCACGCAGCCGGCCGCGCCGGCCTCGGCGAGCACGGTCTGGTGTGCCAGCAGGTCCCTGCGCTTGGGGCGCAGCCCCTCGGGGGCGTCGCTGACCACGGCGGCCAGGTCACCCTGGGTGAGGATCCGCACGGGCCGGGCCGGCTCGCCCACGCCGGTCAACCCCTCGGGGAGCGCCGGGTGCGAACGCGCGGTGATCCCGTAGACGTACGTGCTCACTCCTGCTCCTCCTTGCGGCGGGCCGGGGCCTTGCGCCGGGGCCGGGCCTCGCCCTCGTCTCGGGCCTGCTTGAAGGCGTCGGATATGGTCTCCGCGGCACCGGAGAGCGCGCCCTTGGACTTGCCGCGCGCACCGGATTCGGTGACCTGACCGACCACGTCGGGCAGGCCGGGGCTCTTGTTGGGGCCGGATTCGAGATCGAGGCGGTTGCACGCCTCGGCGAAGCGCAGATACGTGTCCACGCTCGCCACGACGACCCTGACGTCGATCTTCAGGATCTCGATGCCGACCAGGGAGACACGCACGAAGGCGTCGATCACCAGGCCGCGGTCGAGAACCAGCTCCAGGACGTCGTAAAGTCCGCTGCTGCCTCCGCCGCCGGTCTGCTGTGCCGGGACTACGGTCATGCCGGCCGTTCCTCCTCCTGAATAGCTGTGATTGCTCGTGGACGGGTCGGGTGCCGGGGGCCGGGCCCTCTAGTGGCCGGCCCGGGGATCGGCTCTGCCACGCTCGTAGCGGCGGACCCTGCGATAACCGGTGAGCTGCCCTTCCGGGTCGAGTTCGACCTGGTAGCCGCCCATCAGGCTCATGGTGTCCGGCACTCGGGAAAGCTCCAGCACCTCCACCTCCAGGGACCAGCCGTCCTCGGTCTGCTCGAAGGAGGAGACCGACTCCGGCACCAGCCCGGTCAGCTCGGCGAGCTGCGCGCGGGCCTGGCGCAGTACCTCCATGGGGGTGGGGCTCCGGTCGCCGCCCTTACGGGATGTCCCGGGATCCTCCCGGGAACCCTCCTTCTTCCTCCGGCGCGTTTCCCGCCCGGTCTCCTCGGATTCCGGCTCGGTCTCCTCGGATTCGGTCTCCTCGGATTCGGTCTCCTCGGGTTCCTCTTCGATTTCCGCTTCTTCCTCTTCGGGCTCTTGCGGGATTTCCTGTGAATTCCGTGTTCGCGATGTGCGATGTGTGTTCGACATGGCCACCTCTTCCTGCGGGTGGCCGCTCAATCCCAGGCCAAACCTTCACGCCCGTACGGGCACCGCGACTCCGTCCGGTTCACCGCACCACGGCCTCCTCCACCAGCAGCTTCGCCGCCGCGGCGATGCCCAGGGCGTCGATGCCGGCGGCGTGCAGCTGCTCGTCCGGGGCGGCCGAGCCCGGCATCGTGCGCACTCCGAGCCGGACCAGCCGGGGAACCGGCCGGCCGTCGCCGAACGCCTCCGCGACCGCGTCCCCGAGACCGCCCTCGGGGTGGTGGTCCTCGACGGTGAGCAGACAGCCGGTGTCCTCGGCGGCCCGGCGCAGCGTCTCGGCGTCGACCGGCTTGACCGAGTAGAGATCGATCACCCGGACCGCGATGCCGCCCTCGGCGAGCCGGTCGGCGGCCGCCAGCGCCTCGGGCACGGTGACCCCGGCGGCGACGACCGTCAGCCGGTCCTCCTCCGAGGAACGCAGCGTCTTGCTGCCGCCCACCGGGAACTCCTCGTCGGGGCCGTAGAGCACCGGCGTCTTGCCGCGCGAGGTGCGCAGATAGCGGACGCCGTCGAGACCGGCCATGGCGGCGACCAGCCGGGCGGTCTGGTTGGCGTCGCAGGGGTAGAGCACCGTGGAGCCGTACACGGAGCGGAACATCGCGAGGTCCTCCAGGCCCATCTGGGAGGGCCCGTCCTGCCCGATGGAGACCCCCGCGTGCGAGCCGACCAGGTTGATCCCGGAGCCGCTGATGGACGCCATCCGCACGAAGTCGTGGGCGCGGGTGAGGAACGCGGCGAAGGTCGCGGCGAACGGCACCCAGCCGCGGGCGGCCATCCCGACGGCCGAGGCGACCAGTTGCTGCTCGGCGATGTAGCACTCGAAGAAGCGCTCGGGGTGCGCCTTGGCGAACTCCTCGGTGCGGGTGGAGTCGCCGACCTCGCCGTCCAGGGCGACGACGTCGCCGCGGGCGGTGCCGAGCGCGGCGAGGGCGGCGCCGAAGGCGTCCCGTGTGGCCACCTCGTCCCCCTCGTCGTAGCGCGGGAGCCGGATCACCTCGGTGGTGCGGTCGTGCAGCGCCGCGGCGGCCGGCGGCTCGTTGACGCGGATGTGCAGGTCCCGGCGGCCGCCGAGTTCGGCGATGGCCTCGTCGGCGTCGGGCAGCGGCTTGCCGTGCTGGCCCTCCCGGTCCTCCACGGCGGCCACCCCCTTGCCCTTGAGGGTGCGGGCGAGGATCACGGTGGGCTGTCCGTCGGTGGACAGCGCCTCCCCGTACGCCCGGTCGATGGCGTCGGGGTCATGGCCGTCGATCTCGATGGTGTGCCAGCCGAAGGCCTGGAACCGGCGGGCGTAGGCGTCCAGGTCGTGGCCGTGCCGGGTGGGGCCGCGCTGCCCGAGCCGGTTGACGTCCACGATCACCTTGAGGTTGTCCAGCTCCTCGAACCCGGCGTGCTCGGCGGCCTCCCACACCGAGCCCTCCGCCAGTTCGCTGTCCCCGCACAGCACCCACACCCGGTAACCGGTGCGTTCCAGGCGCTTGCCGGCGAGGGCGATGCCGACGCCGACCGGCAGGCCCTGGCCGAGGGAGCCGGTGGCGGTCTCCACCCAGGGCAGCCTGCGGGGCGTCGGATGGCCTTCGAGGCGGCTGCCGAGCTTGCGGAAGGTGACCAGCTCACCGTTCTCGAGGGCGCCGGCCGCCTTGTACGCGGCGTACAGCAGCGGCGAGGCGTGCCCCTTGGACAGCACGAAGCGGTCGTTGGCGGGGTGCTCGGGACGCTCGAAGTCGTAACGCAGATGGTGCGCGAGCAGGACGGCCACCAGGTCGGCGGCGGACATCGAGGACGTCGGATGCCCGGAGCCGGCCGCGGCGGCGGCCCGTACGCTGTCGACGCGCAACTGCTGTCCGAGTTCTGCGAGTTCGGCGGTGTCCATGGTTCTCCTAGCACGAAGTGGTGGGTAAGTCCCGGCGGGTGGGCCCGGGTTCACCGGGCCGGGGCGCCGGGCGGCTCGCGCGGCGGTTCCGGCGAGGCCGAATCCGGTGGGGCGGCCCAGGGCCGGACGAGCCCGAACCGCACGCCCTGGCAGAGCGGTACGGTGCCCGGCGGCCGGTCGGCGGCCCCCGCAGGCGGTCGCCCGGCAGGGCGAGCGGGTGGCGGGCGCGGACGACCGCGCCGGCCACCGGTCCGGACGGCGGGACGCCCGACGGGGCCGACGGCGGTCAGGGCGCCGCCGGGATCGACGGCGAAGCCCGGCTCCCGGTGGTGGTACGGGCGGCGGCGCCGTCCGAGGCCGGGCGAGGCGGCCACCTCCTGTCCGGCGAGCCGGCCCTGCCGCCAGGCGTGCCGGGCGGTCGTCGGGGGGAGCGCACCGGGCTCCCCCACGTCGGGAACGGCGCTCGCGGTCCCGCACGCGAACACCCCGGGCCGGCCCGACGGCAGGGCGCCGGTCAGCGGGACGGCGACCCCGCGGGCCTCCAGGACTCCGCCGGCGACCCGCGGCGGCAGAGGCGGGTACGGGAAGTGGTCGGCGGGGTTCAGCAGGGTGATCCCGGCCCGGTACCCGCCGGAACCGGCCCCGACGATCACCACGCGCGGTCGACTCACGGTTGCGCCTCCGGCGGTGCGGCTCGTCCGAGGTGTTCCGCGTATCCGGGGGCATGGCAACGAAACGCTCGCGCGGCCCACCCGTGCGCGGGGCCCGCCGGTCCCGGCGGGCGTTTCGCGGCGGTGGGTCCGGTTACCCGGGGGCGAGCCAGTCACACCCGGTTCCCGCACGCGGAGGTGCGTCCATGCCCGAATACGGTTATTTCCTGGCGAGCGAGGAGCACGGGCCGGCGGCTCTCGTCGAGCAGGCCCGGATGGCCGAGCAGGCCGGGTTCCGGGCATTGTGGATCTCCGACCACTTCCACCCGTGGAACGCCGCGCAGGGTCAGAGCCCCTTCGTCTGGTCGGTGATCGGGGCGCTGTCACAGGCGGTGTCGCTGCCGATCGAGACGGCGGTGACCTGCCCGACCGTGCGGATGCACCCGGCGGTGACCGCGCACGCCGCCGCGACCAGCGCGGTGCTGACCGGCGGCCGCTTCCGGCTGGGCCTGGGCACCGGCGAGGCGCTCAACGAGCACATCCTCGGCGACCGCTGGCCCCCGGTGCACGTCCGCCTGGAGATGCTGGAGGAGGCGGTGCAGGTGATGCGCCGGCTGTTCACCGGCGAGGAGGTCAACCACCACGGCACGCACTACACCGTGGAGAACGCCCGCCTCTACACCGTCCCGGACGAGCCCGTGCCCATCGACATCTCCGGGTTCGGCCCCAAGGCGATCTCGCTCGCCTCCCGGGTGGGCGACGGCTACATCACGATGATGCCGAAGGACGAGATGGTCACCGCCTACCGCAAGGGCGGCGGCGGGGCCGGGCTCGTCAGCGGCGGTACGAAGGTCTGTTACGGCGCCGACCGCGACGAGTGCGTCCGCACCGTGCACCGGCTCTGGTACAACGAGCTGCTGCCCGGCGAGATGGGCCAGGTGCTGCCCTCCCCGCGCCACTTCGAGCAGCTGCACGAGCTGGTCACCGAGGACATGGTCCGGGAGAACGTCGTCTGCGGCGACGACCCCGACGACCACGTCTCGGCGCTGCGGGCCTTCGCCGACGCCGGTTTCGACCGGGTGTACGTCAACCAGATCGGCCCGGACCAGCGCGGCTTCTTCGACTTCTACCGGACGAAGGTGCTGCCGAGGCTGGCCGAGGTCTGACGCCCCGCGCCGTCAGTGGCCGCGCGGGACGTCCTCCTCCGCGGCCATGTCGGCTGGAGTGCGGGGCGGGTCGTGCGGCATCGGCGGGTACGGGAGGCCGAGCCCGCCCGGCGGGCTGGCCGGCGGGGTGCCGCCGGCCACGCGGTGCGGCGTGTGCGGGCCCCGGTGGGAGCGGGCGCCGGCGCGCAGGGCGTAGGCCGCCGCGGCCAGCAGCGCCGCGGTGATCAGCGCGGCCGCCCAGCCGGGCAGGCCGATGGCCAGGGCCAGGCCGACGGCGAGGGCCACGGCGCCGCCCGCGTACAGCGCGGTGGCGCCCGAGGCGGCGTAGAGCGTCGCGGTGCGGCGCTGCTTGCGGGTCTGCTCGCGCAGTTCCTCGCGCACCGTCACGCGCGCCACCTGAGCCAGCTCCTCGACCAGCTCCTTGTCGAGATGTTCCAGATGATCCAAAGGCTGTGAACGGTTCATGCCACGCGAGTACCCTGAGCGCACGGCGGGTAACTCCGGGGGGCCTGCGCGCCGGCGGCGGTCCCAACTAGGCTCGGCCGCATGGAGATTATGGGCGCCTCGCTGCGCATCTGCGTGGCCGACATCGAGACCGCGATCCCCTTCTACGAGCGTCTGGCCGGCGGCACGGCACAGCGTTTCGAACGCGGTGGGGTCCAGGTCGCCGCGATCGGCTCCTTCCTGTTGATGAGCGGCCCCGAGGCGGAGCTGGAGATCCTGCGCAAAGTGAAGGCGACCATCGCCGTCAAGGACGTGGGCGAGGCGCACCAGGTGCTCACCGGTCTCGGCGCCCGGATCCTGGTGGAGCCGGTGCCGACGCCGGCGGGCCGCAACCTGCTGGCGATGCACCCCGACGGCTCGATCTTCGAGTACGTGGACCAGCGCGGCTGACCCTCAGGCCGGGTCCGGGCGCATCCGGAAGTCGTAGTGGCCGGGCAGGGGTTCGTCGGTGAGCCGGGCCCACACCCGGTCGAGCACGTCCGCGCCCTCCCTGAGGTCCGCGATCTCGAAGTCCGCGTCGAAGACGGCCCTGGCCTCGGCCCCCCGCCCCTCGGCGAGCAGCAGTTCGGCCTCCAGCAGCCGGAAGCGGCCGCGCCGGCGGACGGCGGGCGGCAGGCGCTCCCAGACGGCGCGGGCGTCCGCCGTCCGCCGGGCGGCGAGCAGCGCCTGGAGGCTCTCGCGGCCGAGCGCCGCCCGGACGGCGGTCCAGGTCTCGTCGCCGGCGTCCGGGGCGCCCGCGTCCGGGAGTTCGCGGCGCGGGTGCTCGCACAGGTCGTCGAAGGCGGCGGCGTACCGGTCGGCGGCCCGTTCGTGGTGGCCGTCCGCCTGGTCGGCGACGGCCAGGCAGCGCAGCAGCGGCCAGCGGGCGGGGGCGCCGGGCAGGGCCCGTTCCCAGCTGCGGACGGCCTGGGCGCGGTCGCCCGCGTGCCACTGGGCGACGCCGAGGTGGTACTCGGTGTGCGGGGCGGCGGGCGCGGACTCCAGCAGGTCGCGCCAGTGCGGGGCGACGAGGGTCTCGCCGGGCGGCTCCGCCCGGCGCGGCGCGGGCAGCGCGCCGGTGCGCAGCAGTTCCCGCCAGGGCTCCTGGGCCTCGCCGAGGGTGGACTCGGGGAACGGGGTGCCGGGCAGCTTCCGGTTCGCGCGCAGTACTTCGAGTGCGCCCCAGCCGGAGCCGGTGGCCAGGAATTCGCCGGGTTCGGCGTCGGCGTGCGCCCGCCAGGCCGCGTACGCCGCCTCGACGCGGGCCCGGGGCAGGGCCGTCTCCAGCCGTTCGGCCGCGCCCCGGACGGCCTCGCCCCACTCCCCCTCGGCCGGTGCGTCCAGCGGGCCGTACGCCTCCAGCCAGGACACCTCGCCCCCGGCGTCCAGCGGGACGTGTTCCAGCTGGGTGCGGGCGAGGCCGGCCTGGATCTCGCAGTAGCCGCCGGTGCCGGGTTCGGTGAGCCACCGCTGCCAGCGGCGCCCGCCGGGCCCGCTGCCCCAGACGAACAGCTTGCGGCCGCGCAGCGCGTCGGTGGAGGTCTGCACCAGCCCGTGCCCGTCCGCGCCGACGGCGGCGATCCAGCGGCGCCGGCCGTCGGGTACCTCGTAGAAGTAGTCGGCGGCGTGGGGCCCGGCGAGGGGGCGGCTGCGGTCGGCGCCCTCGTACGAGGGGAAGGGCACCCGGCGCAGCCGGCGCTCGTGACCGAAGTACCAGGCCTCGTCGGCCGGGACGAGGATCCGTACCTCCTCGGGCACGGCGGTGTTGGACCACCAGTAGGTGGGCACCGGGCGGTCGTGCGGGTTGCGGATCCGGACGCCGACGTACAGGAAGTCGGAGCCGTCCGGCAGCCACAGGTCGACCTGGAAGGGCAGGTCGCGCAGCCGCTCCCACTCCCACAGGCGCAGCATCCGCCCGCCGTCCGGGGCGGGCACGGGGGCGGCGTGCAGGGGGGCGCAGGACAGGGTGGTGTGGCCGGTGGCGCCGATGTTCCATTCGATGCCGCCGGAGAACCAGGCGCCGTTGAGGGCGAAGTTCGCGGGCTGGAACACCGGGTTGCGGTAGAGGAGTTCGCGTCCGGTGGGCAGGTGGAGCAGGGAGGCGACGCGGCCGCCGAGGCCGGGCAGGACGGTGGCGCGCAGCCGGTCGTTCTCGATCACCAGGGCGTCCAGGCGGCGGGGTTCGCGGGTTCTGCCGTAGCCGTCGCGCACGCGGACCGGGAGCAGGTCGCGCAGTGGGGCGTGGCCGAGCTGGTGCGCCATGTCCCGGGGCGTCCCGCCCGGTACGCGGCCGTCGACGCGGTGGACCTCGTCGAGGGGGCGCAGCGGGGGCAGCGGGTTGTCGGGGCCCAGCTCGGCCGCGGGCAGGGTCAGTACCGCACGTCGGATCCTCGTCACGAGGGCCATGGAACCCGGCGTTCGGTGGCTCGGCCAGGGGAGCTGACGGTCAGGATTGCGCAAAGGGCGTGGTCGGCGCGGGTCGGCCGGTGGTGGGCATCTCGGCGGTGAGCGCCCAGCGTTCGTGGTCCCGCCAGTCCCCGTCGATGTAGATCATCTTCGGGGAGAAGCCCTCCAGGCGGAACCCGGCGCCCCGGGCGAGCGCGAGGGAGGCGGTGTTGCCCGGCTGGGCGTTGATCTCCAGCCGGTGCAGCCCGAGCGGACCGAACGCGTGGCCGATCACCAGGGCCAGGCCCTCGCGCATCAGGCCGCGCCCGGCGGCGTGCGCGAACGCGCCGTAGCCGAGGGCGCCGCACTGGAAGCCGCCCCGGACGATGTTGTTGATGTTGATGAACCCGGCGATGTCCCCGCCGTCCTTCTCGCACACCAGGAACCCGGCCTTCGACGGGTCCTCGATCAGCCGGCCGGCGTACTGCGCGTACGCCTCCTCGCCGTCCGGCGGGAACAGCCACGGACGGTGCAGGTCCTTGCTCTCGCGGGCGCGGGCGGTGAACTCGGGGCCGTCCCCGAGGGTGAAGTGACGGATGCCCACGCGGGGGCCTTCGGCGAGGTAGCGGGACGCGGTGTGCGGCATCCGGCCAGCCTACGACGCGTCCGCGCCGTCTCGCGCGCACGGCCCCCGCGCGGGGGGCCGGGTCAGCTCAGCGCGGGTTCCTCCAGGGTCAAGGTCGCGGTGTCCGCGTCCAGTTCGGCGGGGACGCCGAGGGGCACCGTGAGCGCGCCCTCGCAGTGCCCGAACCCCATCTCCTCGACGACCGGCACCCCGAGTCCGCCGAGCCGGTCGGCGAGGACCGCGCGCACCTCCTCGTACGGTCCGCAGCTCTCCCAGGACCCGAGCCCGATCCCGGCGACGCCGTCGAGCCAGCCGGAGCGCAGCAACTGGGTGACCAACCGGTCGATGCGGTACGGCGTCTCGGTCACGTCCTCGATCATGAGCAGTCCGCCGCGCGCACCGTCGTGGGCGAACGGGGTGCCGAGGTCGGCGGCGAGCCCGCCGAGATAGCCGCCGAGGGTCACCCCGCGGGCCCGGCCGGGCACCAGCGCCGCTCCGGCCGTGGCGATCGTCCGCACCGTCTCCGGCGCGAAGAGGGTGGCCTTCAGGTGTTCCTGCGTCCGGGCGTTCTTGACGAAGTCGATCCCGGCGGCGACCGGCCCGTACAGGGTGACCAGGCCGAGCCGGGTGGCGAACGCCTGGTGCAGGTGGGTGACGTCGCTGAAGCCGACGAACACCTTCGGCCCGGCCGCGGCCATCGCGTCCCAGTCGACCAGGTCGGCCATGCGCTGGGCGCCGTAGCCGCCGCGCGCGCACAGCACCGCGGCGACGGACGGGTCGCACCAGGCGCGTTGCAGGTCCGCGGCCCGGTCGGCGTCACTGCCCGCGAGGTAGCCCAGCGTGTCGTGGCGGTCCAGGACATGGGGCATGACGACCGGGTCGAGGTCCCAGCCGCGCAGCACGTCCAGGCCCGCCTGGAGGCGTTCCTCGGGCACCGGTCCGCTGGACGCGACGACGGCCACCCGGGCGCCGGGGGCGAGTCGCGGTGGTCGCACGAGTGCTCTCACGTGTGCAGCTCCAGTCGGGGTACGTCGGGTACGTCCAGCTTGAACACCTGGGCGTACAGGGACAGTTCGGCTTCCAGGGCGCGGATCATCGTGTCGGCCCGGCGGAATCCGTGGCCCTCCCCCTCGAAGGTGAGGTAGGCGTGCGGGACGCCCTGGCCCTGGACACGGGCGAGGAGTTCCTCGCACTGGGCGGGCGGGCAGATCACGTCGTCCAGCCCCTGGAGCAGCAGGAACGGCGCGGTGAGCCGGTCGGCGTGGGTGACCGGGGAGCGCTCGGTGTAACGGGTGGGCACCTCGGTGAACGAACCGATCAGGTACTCCAGGTAGCGCGACTCGAAGTCGTGGGTGCCGCCGGAGGCCCAGGCGGTCAGGTCCAGGACCGGGTAGATGACGGTGCCGCAGGCGTAGACGTCGGTGGTGGCCAGCGAGGCCGCGGTGGTCCAGCCGCCGGCGCTGCCGCCGCGGATCGCGAGCCGGGCGGGGTCGGCGGTGCCCTCCTCGGCGAGGGCGCGGGCGACGGCCGCGCAGTCCTCGACGTCGACCACGCCCCACTGCTCGCGCAGCCGCTCGCGGTAGGCGCGCCCGTACCCGGTGGAGCCGCCGTAGTTGACCTCGGCGACGCCGATGCCGCGGGAGGTGAAGTAGGCGATCTCCAGGTCGAGGACGAGCGGCACCCTGCTGGTGGGCCCGCCGTGCGCCCAGATGACGTAGGGCGGCAGCTCGCCGTCGGGCGCGGCGTGCCCGGGGTGGTGCGGCGGGTAGACGTGCGCGTGCACCTCGCGGCCGTCGGGGCCGGTGAAGACGCGGATCTGCGGCTCGGGGTAGTAGGCGGGGTCCACGGGGTCGCGGTGCCGCGCGCCGAGGGCGCGGGCCCGGCCGGTGGTGGTGTCCAGCTCGACCACCTCGTACGCGGTGCGCGGGCTGGCGCCGACGGCGACGATCCGGCTGCCGTGCGCGGCGAGGCTGCCGGCGAACTCGGTCCAGGGCCCGGCGGCGTCGACGATCTCGCCGGATTCGGGATCCAGGATGCCGAGTACGGTCGACCCCTTGCCGTGGACGACCGCGATCAGCCCGTTGTCGAGCGGCGCGAACCAGCGCAGGCCCAGCTGCCACAGCGGGCCGCCGAACTCCTCCTCGCGGGGGCACAGGGGGGTGCCGTCGCGGTAGAGGTTCCACCAGCCGCTGCGGTCGCTCGTGTACAGGATCCTGCCGTCCGTGGACCATTCCACCTGCGCGACGGCCTCGTCCGGGCCGCCCGCGACGGTACGCGCCTCGTGCAGGGTGCCGTCCTCCCCGACCTCCGCCACCCGCAGCTCGGTGCCCTCCCACGGCATCCGCGGATGGTCCCAGGCGAGCCAGGCGGCGCGCCGGCCGTCCGGCGACAGCCGGGGCCCGGTGACGAACCGGTGTCCGTCGGCGGTGAGTTCGCGCACCGCGGCGCGGTCCTCGGCGGCCGAGCCGTCCAGCGGTACGGCGGCCAGGACACGCCGGACGTCGCCGGGCTCCTCGCCGGTGAACTCCTCCAGCACGCACCACACTTCGCCGCGCGCGAGGTCGATGTGCGGCTCGGCCCAGCGCAGTCCCCCGCCGACCGGCGAGAGGGGGGTGAGCGGGCGGGGGGTGCCGCCGGGCTCGTACCGGTAGAGCCGCTGGTCGGCGAAGTGCGCGAACACCACCAGGGGCGCGCCCTCCTCGGCGACGGCGGTCCAGGGCCGGCCGCCGTACTCGATGACGCGGGTGCGCACGTTCCACGGCGGCGGCAGCAGCGACTCCTCGGAGCCGTCCGCGCGGCGCCGTATCAGGGCGCGCCGGCCGCCCTCGCCGGGGCGGGGCTCGGTCCACCAGGTCTCCTCGCCGACGATCCCCACCCAGTCGGGCCGGCCGTCGTGGGCGGCGGCGAGCGCGGCGTCGATGGGCGACGGCCAGGTGCCGTACGGCGTCTTCATCATGTCCTCCCCCATTTCGTCAGGCGGTGCGCAGGAAGCGGTCCAGGACACGGACGCCGAAGTGCAGCGCCTCGACGGGCACGCGTTCGTCCACGCCGTGGAACAGCGCCTGGTAGTCGAGTCCTTCGGGCAGTTTCAGCGGCGCGAAGCCGTAACCGGTGATGCCGAGCCGGGAGAACTGCTTGGCGTCGGTGCCGCCGGACATGCAGTACGGCACGACATGCCCCTCGGGCGCGAACTCCCGCACCGCGTCCCGCATCAGGTCGAACAGCCGCGCGTCCACCGGGGCTTCGAGGGCGACCTCGCGGTGGGCGAACTCCCAGGCGACGTCCGGGCCGGTGAGCCGGTCGAGGGTGGCGGTGAACTCCTCCTCGCCGCCCGGCAGATAGCGTCCGTCCACGTGGGCGACGGCCTCGCCGGGGATGACGTTCAGCTTGTAACCGGCGTCCAGCATCGTCGGGTTGGCGCTGTTGCGGACGGTCGCCTCGACCAGCTTGGCCGCCGGGCCCAGCTTCTCCAGCAGCCGGTCGACGTCGCGGAAGTCGGGCTCGATGCCGTAGAGGGCGGCCAGTTCGGTGAGGGCTGCGCGCACCGTCGGGGTGAGCCGCAGCGGCCACTGGTGCTCGCCGATGCGGGTGACGGCGGCGGCCAGCCGGGTCACCGCGTTCTCCTTGTTGACCTTGGAGCCGTGTCCGGCGCGCCCGCGGGCGGTCAGCTTGAGCCAGCCGGTGCCGCGCTCCCCCGCCGCGATGGGGTAGATCTGCCGCCCGGCGCCGTCGTGGAAGGTGAAGGCACCGGACTCGCTGATGCCCTCGGTACAGCCCTCGAACAGTTCCGGGTGGGCGTCGGCGAGGAACCCGGAGCCGTCCTCGGCGCTGGCCTCCTCGTCGGCGGTGAACGCGATGACGAGGTCCCGGCGGGGCCGTACGCCCTGCCGGGCCCAGGAGCGGACGACGGCGAGGATCATCGCGTCCATGTTCTTCATGTCGACGGCGCCCCGCCCCCACACGACCCCGTCCCGGACCTCCCCGGAGAACGGGTGCACGCTCCAGTCGGCGGCCTCGGCGGGGACCACGTCGAGGTGACCGTGGACCAGCAGGGCGTCGGCACACGGGTCGGTGCCCGCGATCCGGGCGACCACGTTGGTGCGGCCCGGGGTGCGTTCCAGCAGTCGCGGCTCCAGGCCGGCGCCGGCCAGCCGCTCGGCCGCGTACTCGGCGGCGGGCCGCTCCCGGCAGTCCCCGCCGCCCCGGTTGGTGGTGTCGATCCGAATCAGCCCGGAGGTGAACTCCACGACCTCGTCGAGGGCCTGCGGGTCAGCCATACTGCTCCTCCACGGCGGCGGAGGCGATCGTGGTGACCGCCTTGAACGTGCGGATGCCCTCGTACATGGTGGCGCTGGTGTAGACCACCTTGCGTTCACCGGCGCGCGCGACGCCCGGCACGACGGTCGCGGCCATCGCCAGATGCTCGGCGTCGAACTCCACGGCGATGGTGAACGGCCCGGCCTCGACGGGCTCGTGGCGCACGGCGAGCCGCGCGGCCTCCTTGGCGGCGGCGCGGATGTCGGCGGCGGTGCGGGCCGGGGTGCGGCAGACGGCCGCGTACCGGGACACATGGTCCTTGACCGCGACCTTCAGCGCCTCGGGCGCGTAGCCGAGCGCGTCCTCGCAGGCCACGTCGTCGCCGGTGACGAGGACGACGGGGACGCCGTACTCGGCGACGACATGCGCGTTGAGCAGGCCCTCGCTGGCGCGGACGTCGTTGATCCAGACGCCGGTGATCTGGTTGGCGAGGAAGGTGTGGGCGAGGACGCCCTCCATGCCGGCGCCGGCGTGGTAGCCGACGAAGGCGATGCCGTCGACATCGCCGTGCTGGACGCCCTCCACCATGGACAGCGCCTTGTGCCGTCCGGTGAGCATCTCGACCCGCTCGTCGAGCCGTTCGAGCAGCAGGTTGCGCATGGTCCAATGGGCCTCGTTGACGAGCACCTGGTCGGCGCCGCCGTCGAAGAAGCCCTCGACGGCGGCGTTCACGTCCGAGGTGAACATCGTCCGGCACCGCTCCCACTGCGGCGTCCCCGGCAGCACATCGGCCGGCCAGGTCACGCCCGTGGCCCCCTCCATGTCGGCACTGATGAGGATCTTCATGCTGCGCCACGTTACGCGCCGGAGGGGAAAGTTCCTACGAGCCGGAAGAAGGTCGGGGCCGATCGCCTCCCGCGCGCCGGGGCGGAGGCGCCGTGCGCCCCGCCCCACCGCGGCCGCCGCCTCACACGGAGACGTCTGGTCAGGGAGCGGCGCGGACTGTGCCATCGGTCGAAACTTTCGAAATCGCATGTACTCGCCGGTCCTCCAAATGCCCAAAACTTTGACCGAACTCGGGAGAGCATGTGATCGCAGCAACAAAACGACTGCCTGACCAGCAAGTTCGTTTCTTGTCGGTGAAATTCGCCGAACAGAAAGATTTCGAAACTTCTACCGAAACTGTTGACACACACCGGCCGCCGTCCAGACTGTTCGCCATCGCCGGTGCCCGTCGCCGGCGGCTCGGGCCGCACGCCGACCCGGTTCCCGGCCGCAGCGCCCGGCGGCCGAATGTGTCATGCACCTGTCACTACGGGTCTCGGTCGGTGACGACCCGGGACCTGGCGCACCGCAGGCCCTCCACACCCGCACAGGGAGGAAACACCCCCATGAGTACGCTGATCCACGGGATGCGCCGCAGACGCGGCCTCGTGGCTGTCGTCCGAGGGCTCGTCGCCGCCGCGGCGGCGGCCGTGCTCGCCTTCGCGCTGCCCGGCGCCGCGCAGGCCGGCACGACGATCACCTCGAACAGCACCGGCACCAACAACGGCTACTTCTACTCGTTCTGGGAGCAGTCCAGCGGGGCCACGATGACCCTGGGATCGGGCAGCAACTACAGCCTGACCTGGAACTCGGCCGCGCAGAACGTCGTCGCCGGCACCGGCTGGAACCCGGGCAACAACAACACCGTCTCGTACTCGGGCACGTGGAACTGCAACGGCAACTGCTACCTGTCGCTGTACGGCTGGACCACCAACCCGCTGATCGAGTGGTACATCGTCGACAACTACGGCAACTACAACCCGAGTTCGGGCGCCACCAAGCTGGGCTCGGTCAGCAGTGACGGCAGCACGTACGACCTGTACAAGACGACCCGCGTCAACGCGCCGTCCATCGAGGGCACCGCGACGTTCGACCAGTACTGGGCGGTCCGCCAGGCCAAGCGCACCGGCGGCACCATCACCGTCTCGAACATCTTCAACGCCTGGAAGAACCTCGGCCTCAACCTCGGCACCCCGAACTACGAGATCCTGGCCACCGAGGGCTACCAGAGCAGCGGCAGCTCCAACATCACCGTCACCAGCGGCGGCAGCAGCAGCGGTGGCGGCGGCACCACCCCGCCTCCCAGCGGCGGTGGCGGCGGCAGCGGCGGCTGCACCGCGACCTTCGCCAACTCCTCCGACTGGGGCTCCGGCTTCACCGGCTCGGTGGCGGTCAAGAACACCGGCTCCTCCAGCATCAACGGCTGGACCGTCAAGCTGACGTTCCCCGGCAACCAGACGGTCACCAGCCTCTGGAACGGCAGCTACACCCAGTCCGGCAACACGGTCACCGTGACGAACGCGAGCAACAACGGCTCGCTGGCCGCCGGCGCCGGCACCTCCTTCGGGTTCAACGCCGGCTACTCGGGCAGCAACGGCGCTCCGACGGTGTCCTGTACCGCCGGCTGAACCATTCCGGCCGACCGGCCGGCCACCGCGGCGAGGTCGCCGCGGTGGCCGGTCTCGCCCGGCAGGAGGGCGCGGGCGAGCGACGCAACGTCCCGGCACCGTCGCCGGCCCGCGCCCCGCGGCGCCGCTACCTGCCCGCGAGCACGAACCAGCGGGCCGGCAGGTCGATCCGGGTGCCGTCGGTGAGGTGCTCGGTCTGCGGGAGGGCGGTGTCGCCCTCGGCGAGGACGGTCATGCCCGCCTCGGCGAGCAGCCGGGGGATCTCGGCGTCGTCGGCGTCGGCCGGCTTGAGCTGGTGGTGGAAGACCCGCTGGAGCTTGGGCGGCGGGCCGGAGGGCTCGGCCGCGGCGCGGCGCAGGACCTCGCGCGAGGCCGAGGTGAGTTCGACGACGAAGGCGCGGCCCGCGCTGCCGATGAGCGTGGCGACGGCGGCGGCGACCGCGGGCCGCGCGGCGGGCTCGCTCTGGTGGATGACGGCCCGCATGTAGACGTTGGTGTCGCCGAGCCGGTCGTGCAGGGCCTTGACCGCGTCGCCGTCGGTCAGGTCGAGCTGCTCGAACTCCACGGGCGCGTCCCCCGCGGCGCGCCGGGCGTGTGCCACGGCCGCGTGCGACAGATCGACGCCCACCGCACGGGCGAACCGGGTGGCGAGATAACGGGTCTGCGTACCGTTGCCGCAGCCCAGGTCGACTATGGTGCGCGCCGGGTCCGCGTGCGGCAGGAGCAGCGCGCTGTGCGGCTCGGCGGTCAGCGAGGGGTCCGAGTCCCAGATCGCCTCTCCGGGAGCGTCGGAGGTCTCGCTCCAGTAACTCTCCCAGTTGTCACGGTAGTTGTCCGAAACGTTCATGCGCTCTCCCACGATCGGTTGCGTGATCGGGATATCGCGGGGAGCGGGCCACGGGCAAGGGCCCGGTGGCCGCCTTCACCGGACGTACCGGCGTTCAACGGCTCCCCGTGACCGCCTGTTCGAACCAGACCGTCTTGCGGTGCCCGGTGGCGCTGGCGCCCCACTCGCGGGCGAGCCTGCTGACCACGCGCAGTCCGCGGCCCGACTCGTCGAGGGGGCCCGCGGCGATCATGTCGGGCAGGTCGGGGGCGTCGTCGGTGACCTCGAACAGCAGCGCGTCGGTGCGCACCACCTTCAGCCCGACGCGATCGCCCTCCGCGTGCCGTACGGCATTGGTGACGACCTCGCTCACCAGCAGCTCGGCGGTCTCCACGGCCTCCGGTAGACCCCAGGCGCGCAGCTGCTCGCGGACCAGGCGGCGGGCCCGCCCGACCTCGCGGGGCTCCGCGTCCAGCCGCCACTCGGCGACATGGCCGGCGGGGATGCCGTTGAGGCGGGCCATGAGCAGGGCGACGTCGTCCTTGCGGCCGCCGCGGGTGTTGAGGGCGCGGATGATGGTGTCGCAGGCGTCGTCCATGGAGGCCGCGGGGTGCGCGGCGGACTCGCAGAGCGCGGCGAGGCCCTCGCCGATGTCCGAGCCGCGCACCTCGACCAGGCCGTCGGTGCACAGCACCAGCCGGTCCCCGGGCGACACCCGTACCCGGGCGGCCTCGAAGGGGACGCCGCCGACGCCGATGGGCGCACCGGTGGGCAGGTCGAGGAGTTCGCTGCTGCCGTCCTCGGCCCGGACCAGCACCGGCGGGATGTGTCCCGCGTTGGCGAGGGTGACCTCGCCGCGGATCGGGTCGTAGACCGCGTACAGACAGGTGGCGAGGTAGTTGTCGCCGAGCCGGCGGGCCAGGTCGTCCAGGTTGCGCAGGAGCTGGGCGGGCGGGGTCTGCATCGCGGCCATGGTCTGCACCGCGGTGCGCAACTGGCCCATCATGGCGGCCGAGTTGAGGCCGTGCCCCATGACGTCGCCGACGACGAGGGCGGTGCGGGAGCCGGGCAGTTTGACGGTGTCGAACCAGTCGCCGCCGATCCGGCCGAGCCGGGTGCCGGGCAGGTAGCGGGTGGCGACGTCGCAGCCGGCCGTCCTCGGGGCGACCTGCGGGAGCATGCTGTCCTGGAGGGTGTCGGCGACGTTCTCCTGGTAGGTGTACATGCGCGCGTTGTCGAGGACGAGGCCGGCGCGGGCGGCGAGTTCGGCGCCGGTGGTGCGGTCCATGTCGTCGAAGGCGGGACGGTCGGGGCGGCGGATCAGCACCATGAAGCCGAGCACGACATTGCGCGCCTTGAGCGGCACGATCAGCAGGGAGCGGCCGTTGATCAGCGGGCGCAGATCGCGCTTCTCGAACTGGCCGGAGATGCGGTCGCCCATCTCGTCGGTGACCCGGGGGATGAGGACCGGTTCGCCGGTGACCATGCACTGGTAGAACGGGGTGTGTTCGGGGAAGGCGAAGGCCTCGCCGACCGGCACGGTGTCGTCCCAGCGGCCGGGTTCGTCGTTGTGCTCGACCCAGACGCGGAACATCACGGTGCTGGCGTCGGGCGGGCCGTCCGGGAAGCCCTCGCCCGCGAGGACGGCGGCGCGCAGATGGGTGCCGGCGAAGTCGGCGAACCGGGGCACGGCGGCACTGGTGACCTCGCGGATGGTCTCGCCGAGGTCGAGGGAGGAGCCGATGCGGGAGCTGACCTCGTTGAGGAATTCGAGGCGTTCGCGGACGGCGGCGTATTCGAGGTCCTGCTCGGCGCCGGGCGGCACGGCGGGCACGGGGGCGGTGCGCTGGCGCGGTACGAGGGTTTCGGCGGCGTCGGCGGGGACGCGGCCGGGGCGCCGGGGCACGCCCCAGTACGGGGTCACCGGCACCCGTTCGCACTGGCTGAACTCCAGCACGGGATAACCCAGTTCGAGGATCTGGGAGACGATGCGGCCGCTGAGCCCCGGGCCCATGTTGGGCAGGATCTCCGGCAGCCGCCGTTCGAGTTCGTCGAAGGCGGGCAGTTCGGTGTGGCGGGCGAAGGCGGGCGCGACGCGTTCGGCGGTCTCGTCGTCGTGGCCGCGCTCCTCGCGCAGCCGGGTGGCGTCGGCGGCGAGCACCAGCAGCCGGGCGGGGCCGGGGCCGATCAGCGGGTAGGCCCACCACAGCACGTCGAGCCGCTCGCCGTCCGCCCGGTCCTCGTCGTCCGGTGTCCGCCGGGGCGGGGAGAGGCGGGCGCGGCCGGCGGTGGCGTAGGAGGTCCCACCGCCGAGGGATGCCTCCAGGTCGGGACCGAGCTCGTCGTCGGACGAACCGCCGTACCCGGCGGCGCCGTTGGGCTCGCCGTCGTACGCCGCCGGGCGGGCGTCCGGCGTGGAGCCGCCCTGGAGGTGGTCGGGCAGGGTACCGGTGACCGGCAGCAGATCGGCCGCGGGGCGGCCGACGGCGTCCTGCCGGCCCACGCCGAACAACCGCCGTGCCCCACTGCTCCAGTGGGACACCAGGCCGTCACGGTCGACGACGATCACCGCAAGCGGAATCCGGCCCGCAGCTGTGTCGCCGGCGCCGCGCCCGGGAGCTGTGTCCCGCTCGCTGCCACGGTCCATGGCCCAGGCCCCTTCTCCCCACGGCTGTTCGCAAACGATCTGTGCCGCCGGCCACTACGGTACGGCGGTGGCCGGTGGCGATGTGTGGCAATCCGGGAATTGGTTTACCTGATCGCACCGGCCCCCGCCCCGGTGCCGCCGCGGGCGCCGCCTCAGTCCTCGTGTCCCAGCTGGAGATCCCGTTCCGTGCGGCCACCGCCCGCGACCTGCAAGACCGTGGCGACCGGCGGGTAACCCGCGGCGATCACCGTGTACTCGCCGGAGGACAGGTCCACGAACCGGAAGGCGCCGTCCGGTCCGGTGGTGAGGGTGTCCACCACGTTGCCCGCGGCATCCAGAAGGGTGACCCGGGCGTCCTCCACGGGCCGTCCCCCGCTCGCCCGTACGACGCCGCGCAGCACTGCGCCGCCGGCGAGCTCGACGTCCTGCCGGGTCTCCCGGGCGGCCTGCACGCTGACCGGGAGCGCGGCCGGGCGGAAGGCGGGGGCGCTGGCGGCGAGGGTGTACTCCCCCGCGACCAACTCGGTGATGACGTAGCCCCCTTCGCGGCCGCTGCGGGTGGTGGCGACCACCTCGCCGTGCACATTGGTGAGGGTGACGGTGGCGTCCCGCACGGGGCTGCCGTCGGCGGTGAGCACACTGCCCGCGAGGCGTCCGGCGCCGCCGAGGACGACGTCGAGTTCGACGGGGCGTTCGCCGACGGTGACCGAGACGGCCTGCGGCTGGTGGCCCCCGGCGGCGGCGATCAGGACGTACGACCCGGAGCCGGGGGTGCTCAGCGCGTACCGCCCGTCGTCGCCGCTCGCGCCCCGGCCGATCTGCTGTCCGGTGACGTCGATGAGGGTGAGCGCCGCGCGCGGCACCACGGTGCCGTCGGGATGCTGCACGGTGCCGCACACCGGGATTCCGGCGGCGTACGGGGAACGCGCCTGGGGGATGTGGGTGTGGGGGCCCTGGGGGTCGGTTTCGGCGGTGTGGTGGGACACCAGTGGTTTCTCCTTGAGGAAGAAGGCGGCGAGGAGACCGAGGACGAGCACCGGGACGAGGTACAGGAAGACCCGGGGCATGGCCTCGGCGTAGGCGCGGATGTAGGCGTCGCGCAGCGCCGGGGGCAGGGCGTGCACGAGCTGCGGGGTGAGGGATTCGGGGTCGGGCAGCCGGGCGCCGGCGCCCGGGGGCAGTTCCCTGCGCAGCGCGTCGGCGAGCCGGTTGGCGAACAGGGTGCCGAAGACGGCGGCGCCGACGCTGCCGCCGATCTGCCGGAAGTAGTTGTTGGCGCTGGTCGCGGTGCCGAGGTCGGCGGGCCGCACCGAGTTCTGCACGGCGAGGACCAGAACGGGCATCACCAGTCCGATGCCGGCGCCGAGTACGGCCATCCAGAGGCTGTAGTGCAGCCGGGGCGTTCCGGCGTCGAGGCGGGACAGCAGCCACATCCCGGCCACGGAGACGGCGCCGCCGAGCACCGGGTAGACCCGGTAGCGGCCGGTGTGGCTGATGAGCTGGCCGGAGAGCAGTGACGTCGCGACGATGCCCGCGGTCATGGGCAGCATCAGCAGTCCGGAGCCGGTGGCGCTGGCCCCGTCGACCATCTGGAGGAAGGTGGGCAGATAGCTGGCGGCGCCGAACAGCCCCACGCCGATGACGGCGCCGACCAGGCCGGTGACGTTGAAGACGGAGTCGCGGAACAGCCGGAGCGGGATGAGGGGTTCGACGGCGAAGTGCTCGACGACGAGGAAGAGCACGACGGTGGCGAGCGCGCCCGCGCCGAGGCCGAGGATCTGCCGCGAGCCCCACGCGTACTCGGTACCGCCCCAACTGGTCAGCAGCACCAGGCAGGTGGAGGCGGCGGCGAGCAGCAGGGCGCCCAGCACGTCGAAGCGGCCGCGGACTTCGGGCTTGGGGAGTTTGAGCACGACGGCGACGACGGCGAGGGTGACCAGGCCGAAGGGCACGTTGACGTAGAAGCACCAGCGCCAGGAGAGGTGGTCGGTGAAGTAGCCGCCGAGCAGCGGTCCGGCGACCGAGGCGAGGCCGAAGGCGGCGCCGATCAGGCCCATGTAGCGGCCGCGCTGCCGGGGCGGCACGATGTCGGCGATGATCGCCTGGACGCCGATCATCAGGCCGCCCGCGCCGACGCCCTGGAGGGCGCGGAAGGCGATCAGCTGGTCCATGCTCTGCGCGCGTCCGGCGAGCGCGGAGCCGACGACGAACACGGCGATGGCGAACTGGAAGACGCCTTTGCGGCCGACGAGGTCGCCGAGCTTGCCGTACAGCGGCAGGCCGATGGTGGAGGTGAGCAGGTAGGCGGTGATCGCCCAGGACATCCGGTCCAGGCCGTGCAGTTCGCCGACCACCTTGGGCAGGGCGGTGGCCACGATCATCTGGTCGAGGGCGGCCAGCAGCATCGCCAGCATCAGCCCGAGGACGACCAGCCGCACCCGGCGCGGGCTGAGCGGACCGGCCGGCGGCGGGGCCGCGGGGCCGGCCGCCGGGGGCTCCTCCCGGGCCTCCTCGGCCGGTTCCTTCCGGGCATCCGGGAGCAGCACGAGCGTGTCGTGATCCACCAGAGTCGTCCCGCCCACGTTCCGCTCCCCTCGCGCCACCTTCGCGGCTGTCGTACCCGTGCAATTTCTCGCGCGAGGCGACAACTACGAACAACCGTGGTGGGTTACGGGGCGGTTCCCGGTGGGCGCCAGTTCCACTCGAACCGGTGAAGGGAAACCCCGCGAAGGCGCACAACTCCCCTTCGCGGGGCGGGGGTTGGTGCTACTTCTCGACCTCGGTGGCGAGCCGGGCGAGCACGGCGTCGTAGATGCGGCCGAGCCCCTTGGGGGCGAAGGTGCGCTCGAAGAACCCGCCGATGCCGCCGGCGCCCTGCCAGGTGGTGGTGACGACGACGCGGGCCCTGCCCTCGCCGGCGGGGGTGACGCGCCAGGTGGTGACCATGGACGAGTTGCGGTCCTTCTCGACCAGCTCGCCGTCGGTGGGCTCGGTGACCTCCAGCAGGCAGTCGCGCACCCGCTTGCTGGTGGCCTGGAGCTTCCAGTGGACGAGGGTGCCCTCGCCGTCCCCGCCCTCGCGCACCTCGTACTCGCTGAACTGCTCGGGCAGCAGCTTGCGCCGCGTGCCGCGGTAGTCGGCGAGGGCGTCGAGCACCTTCTCCGCGTCCGCCGCGACGACCCGCTCCGTAGTGGCCTCGACCTGCGCCATTGCGTTCCTCCAGGACCTGATTGCTCGGGGTTGGGAAAAGCCAACCACTCCGGCGCCCGGCCCCCCAAATCGGGGGCCGCGATCGGGGTCCGCGCCCCACCCCGCGCCCTGCTCCGCACGATCATGGGAACAGATGTTCTATTGTGTGGGCGAGTTCCACCGAGGAGGCGTCATGCGCTGGGACAACCTCAACGTCGAGCACGGCCGGGCGGCCGACACCGCGCTGTTCGGCGCGGACGCCGTCACCACCCGTACGTTCGACACGCCCGAGTTCCGCGGGATCACCTTCCACGAGGTCCGGGCGCGCTCGGTGCTCAACCGGGTGCCGGGCGCCTCGCGGATGCCGTTCGAATGGACGGTGAACCCCTACCGGGGCTGCTCCCACGCGTGCGTGTACTGCTTCGCCCGCAAGACGCACGGCTATCTGGACCTGGACACCGGCATCGGGTTCGACACGCAGATCGTGGTCAAGGTGAACGCCCCGGAGGTGCTGCGCCGCCAGCTGGGTTCCGGGCGCTGGCACGGCGACCACGTGGCGATGGGCACGAACGTCGACTGCTACCAGCGCGCCGAGGGCCGCTACCGCCTGATGCCGGGCATCATCTCCGCCCTCACCGAGCACGCGAACCCCTTCTCGATCCTGACCAAGGGCACGCTCATCCTGCGCGACCTGGATCTGCTGGTGCGGGCGGCGCGGGTGACGGACGTGGGCATCTCGGTCTCGGTCGGCTTCCTGGACCCCGCCCTGTGGCGCACGGTGGAGCCGGGCACACCGGCGCCCGAGCGGCGGCTGGACGTCGTGCGCACCCTCGGCGAGCACGGCATCGGCTGCGGGGTGCTGATGGCGCCGGTGATCCCGTTCCTCAGCGACCACCCGGAGCAGCTGCGGACGACGGTGAAGGCCATCGCGGACGCCGGGGCCACCTCGGTGACGCCGCTGGTGCTGCATCTGCGGCCGGGGGCGCGCGAGTGGTTCACGGCCTGGCTGGGCGAGCACCACCCGCACCTGGTGCGCCGCTACGAGCGGATGTACGCGGGCGGGTCCTACGCGCCCACCTGGTACCAGCGCCGGATCACCCGTCAGGTGCACGAGCTGGCGCGGGAGTACGGCATCGGGCCCACCCGCGCGGGCGCGGCCCGCCGGATCCGCCCGGCCGGGCCCGCGCCACGGCCCGAGCCGACCCAGCTGACCCTCATGTGAGCGCCCCGCGGGAGCGTTCGAGGGCTTCGCGCGGGCAATAGGGTCAACTATCGGCGCGGGACGTTCTCCAGGGTCCCCGCTCCGGGACGATGCGGCCAAAGCCGCGATCCTCGCGGTTCACCCGACCTCTCCGTCCCGGGAGGACCCATGAGAAGACGCGCAGCCGTGCTGTGCGCGGCCGCCGCCGTGCTGGCGGGCTCCGTCACCGGCGTGCCCGCGCGGGCCGCCGCGCCCGCGCGGCTCGACTGGAAGAAGTGCGGCACCGGCGACTACCCGACGCTCCAGTGCGCCTCGCTCCAGGTGCCGCTGGACCACGCGGACCCGGACGGCCGGCGGATCACGCTCGCGCTGTCCCGCGTGCCGCACACCGCCAAGACCTCCGAGGGCCCGCTGCTGGTCAACCCCGGCGGCCCCGGCGGCAGCGGGCTCACGCTCGCCGGGTTCGTGGCCGCGGCGCTGCCCAAGGACGTGGCGGCGCGCTACGACGTCGTCGGCTTCGACCCGCGCGGGGTCGGCCACAGCAGCCCGGCCCTCAACTGCGCGCCCGGCCACTTCGATCCGGTGCGCCCCGACAGCGTGCCCGCCACGCCCGCGCTGGAGCAGGCGAACCTGGAGCGCGCCCGGTCCTTCGCCGCCGACTGCTCCCGGCACTACGCCGATGTGCTGCCGCACATGGACACGGTCAGCGCCGCGCAGGACATGGACATCATCCGCGCGGCCCTCGGCGCGCCCCGCCTGAGCTACTTCGGCTACTCGTACGGCACCTATCTGGGCGCGGTCTACGCCAAGCTGCACCCCGAGCGGATCCGCAGGCTGGTGCTGGACTCGATCGTGGACCCGACCGGCGTCTGGTACGACGACAACATCGGCCAGGAACACGCCTTCGACGACCGGCACCGGGCGCTGATGGCCTGGATCGCGAAGTACGACGCGACGTACCGGCTCGGCAAGGACCCCGCGAAGGTCGAGGCGCAGTGGTACGCGATGCGGGCCGCGCTGGCGAAGCGGCCGGCCGGCGGCCGGGTGGGCGCCGCCGAACTGGAGGACACGTTCATCCCGGGCGGCTACTACGACGGCTACTGGCCCTACCTCGCCGAGGCGTTCGCGGCCTATGTGCACGACAAGGACACCGGGCCGCTGGTGGAGGCGTACGACGAGTTCGCCGGTGTGGACGGCTCCGGCGACAACGGCTACAGCGTCTACACGGCCGTGCAGTGCGGGGACACCGCCTGGCCGCACGACTGGGCACGCTGGCGCCGGGACGCCCGGGCGGTGTACGCGAAGTCGCCCTTCATGGCATGGAACAACACCTGGTACAACGCGCCGTGCGCGTTCTGGCCGACCGGCCGGACGGGGCACCCGGACGTCGCCAACACCCGGCTGCCGTCCTCGCTGCTGTTCCAGGCGACGGACGACGCGGCCACCCCGTACGCCGGGGGCGTCGCGGCCCACCGGCTGCTGGCGGGTTCCAGCCTGGTGGTCGAGCAGGGCGGCGGCAACCACGGCATCACACTGAGCGGCAACGCCTGCCTGGACCGCTATCTGTCGGCGTACCTGGCCGACGGCACGGTGCCGCGCGGCAGCGGCACGGCCGACGCGGTGTGCGCCAGGTCCCCGGAGCCCGAGCCGCCGGCGGCGAAGGCGGCCTCGACGTCCTCGCGCGGCTCGATCCTGCACGGCCTGCTGGGCTTCCGCCGCTGACCGCCGCCGTCCGCCCCGGCCCGGGGCGCTGTCGGTGGCGTGGTCCATCATGGGCGCATGACCGAACGGATCACCGCCCCCGCCGGCGTCGCACCCGCCGCGCAGTACAGCCATGTCGTCTCGGCGACCGGCCGGCTCGTCGCCGTCTCCGGCCAGCTGGCCCTGGACGAGGACGGCGCCCTGGTGGGCCCCGGCGACCCCGCGGCCCAGGCCCGCCAGGTGTTCGAGAACCTCCGGCGCTGCCTGGCCGCGGCGGGGGCCGGGTTCGAGCACGTGGTGAAGCTGACGTACTTCGTCACCGACATGGCCCACATGCCGCAGATCCGTGCGGCCCGCGCCGCGCACATACCCGACGACCGGCTGCCGGCCGCCTCGGCCGTGCGGGTCGCGGGGCTGGTGGCCCCGGAGTTCCTGATGGAGATCGAGGCCCTGGCGGTGGTGCCGGAACCCGCCGACGGGTGACGCGGCCGCCGGCCCGCTGTCGATCCGGTGCCGCGGGGTACCCGGCGGCCATGAACGAACCTCGCATTCCGGGGCAAACGGATCAGCACGGCGGCGTGCCGCGGGCGCCGAAGCCCGCGTGGGGGGCGGTGTTCAAAGGCAGCCTGCGGGAGTTCCGGAAGGACCAGCTGACCGACCGGGCCGCGGCACTGACCTACTACGGCATGCTCGCCCTGTTCCCGGCGCTGCTGGTACTCGTGTCCCTGCTGGGGATCACCGGCCGCTCGACCACCGACCGGCTGCTGGCCGACATCAGACAGCTGGCGCCCGGCTCGGCGCGGGACGTGCTGACCCGGTCCGTGGAGCAGTTGCAGAACAGTGCCGGTACGGGCTCGGTCCTGGCCGTGGTGGGCATCGTCGTGGCGCTGTGGTCGGCGTCCGGGTACGTGGCGGCCTTCATCCGCGCCGCGAACGCCGTCTACGACATGCCGGAGGGGCGTCCGGTGTGGCGACTGCTGCCGGTGCGGGTCGGGGTCACGGCGGCGCTGCTGGTGCTGGCCGTGCTCAGCGCGGTCATCGTCGTCTTCAGCGGCCCGCTGGCCCGGCGCACCGGACAGGCGCTCGGCATCGGGGACACGGCGCTGACCGCGTGGTCGATCGCCAAGTGGCCGGTGCTGGTGATCCTGGTGGTCGTGATGATCGCGATCCTGTACTGGGCGTGCCCCAACGCCAAGGTCCGGGGCTTTCGGTGGATCACTCCGGGCAGCGTGCTCGCCCTGGTGATCTGGATGGCCGCCTCCGCGGGATTCGCGGTCTACGTGGCGAACTTCGCGTCGTACAACAAGACCTACGGCACCATGGCGGGCATCGTCGTCTTCCTGGTGTGGCTGTGGATCAGCAATCTGGCGCTCCTGCTGGGCCTGGAGTTCGACGCGGAGACCGTGCGGCAGCGGGCCGTCGCCGGCGGCGGTCACCCCGTCCGCGGCAGGCCCGTGGTCGAGCCGCGCTCCACCACCATGTGGGACGAGCAGGACGTACGCCGGACGAGGGACGTCTGACCGCTTTGGTGCGCCGGGCACGCGGGGCCCGCGCGCCCATGTGCTCCCACTGCCCCTTGCCCGCTCCCCCGGGCGCCTGCCAGCCTCGGCTCGGGCGACTGCGGCGACGGTGTGTCAGTGATCGGTGACACCCCGCAGTCGGCGGCAAGAGGGGCACAGGCATGACCAACAAGTACGGGGGCCTCATGGCCGCGATGGCCGGCGTGGCGGTGCTGGCCACCGCGTCGGTCGCGACCGCGACGGCCGCCCAGGAGGCACGGCCGGCGCGGGCCGCGGCCTCGTGCGGGACCAGCGTCGACCCCAACACCCACATCCCGGGCGGGCGCCGGCACACCGGGCCCACGGTGCGCATCGGCGGTGCCACGGTCCAGGTGCGCTACGGCAACGCGAAGACCGGGGCGCCGTACTACGTCTGGGCGGTGATCTCGGGGGCGCGCGGCGGGGACACGGTCTCGCTGGAATGGGACGTCGACCACGGGTCCTGGGCGGACTTCGGCGTGTGCTCGGGGACCGTGCACACGGGCGGCAAGCAGAACACCCGCGCGGTCAAGTACGTGCACGGCAGGGGCTGGCACCTGGAGGCACAGGCGTGCGGCCGGCACGCGGGGCGCCGGCTGTGCACCGCGTACTGGCCCTGACCGCGCCGGTCAGCCGGCCGGCTCCTCCTGCGGGAGCCGGGCCAGTGCGTGCACCGCCGCCTCCGCGAGGGCGGGGTGGGCGAGGGCCTCGGTCAGGACGCGCCGGGCGCGTCCGTCGCCGAGGGCTCCGAGGCCCTCCACGCAGGCGAGGGCGACCCGCCGGTAGGGGTCGTGCGGGCGCAGCCGCCGCTCCAGGGTGGTGATCAGTGCGGGCACGGACTCGGGGGCGCGCAGGGCGACGAGGAGCCGTACCGGGTGCAGGGCGTAGGCGACGCGGAGTTCGTTGGTGGCGAGGGCGGCGGCCGCGCGGGCCGTGCGCGGGTCGCCGAGCCGGGCGAGGGCGTGTGCGGCGGCGGCGCAGCGCGGCGGGTCGCGGTGGTTGAGCAGCAGCACCAGGGACTCGAAGGCGCGCCGGTCGCCGGCCCGGCCGAGCCGGAACGCGGCCAACTCGCGCGCCCACAGCGGCTGTCCGGGCGCGGTGAGCACCTCCGCCAGCTCGTCCGGGTCCCCGGTGGCGAGCAGCCGGTCGAAGGCGGCCGTGCCGCCCGACTCCTGCCGTAAGCGTTCCGTGAGCGATCGCGACTCTTCGTCCACGCCCTCAGCGTAGGCGCCTTGAGCGGGCCGCGGGAGGCGCCTGGCACAAAGTCCCCCGCAAGGGCTGGCGCGCTCGTTACCCACCGGTTAAGCTCATACGAGCGAGCAACCCTCTCGCACCCGCTGGCGACGGTCTGGTGACGCGGCCGTCGTGGGCATCGGTCGGTTCGGTACCCGTGTGCGCTCTGTGCGCCAAGTACCGCTTGTACGACCCGGCTTCGGGACAGAGCCGGTCGGAAACACCGTCGCCGCCGGGCGCCTCGAACGCCCGCCGGTACGGCACCGGGCGTGTGCGCTCGATGGCCCGGCAACACCCGCACTCCTTTCCGCACCGTGGTGCGCCCTCCGGCGCACCCGGCGCGTTCCTCGTCGTCACCCTCATTCCTGGAGTCCCGCGATGGCCACTCCCCTGTCCCACACCCCTCCCTCCGCGCTCACGAAGGTCGCCGTCGTCGGCCTCGGCACCATGGGCACCGGCATCACCGAGGTCCTGGTGAAGGCCGGCCGCGAGGTGGTCGGCATCGACGTCGGCGAGGCCCAGGCCGCGCGGGCGCTGGCCGCCCTGGAGGCCTCGACCGCCCGCGCGGTGGAGCGCGGCCGGCTCACCGGGGCCGAGCGCGCCGACGCGCTGGCCCGGGTGCGCGTCACCACCGACCTGACCGCCGCGGCCGACGCCGACCTGGTGATCGAGGTGGCCCCGGAGTCGTACGAGATCAAGCACCAGATCTTCCGCGAACTGGACGGCATCGTCCGCCCGGAGACCATCCTCGCCACCGGCACCAACGCGCTGTCCGTGACCCGGCTGGCCGCCGACTCGGCCCGTCCCGAGCGCGTGCTCGGGCTGCACTTCTTCAACCCGGCCCCCGCGATGAAGCTGGTGGAGATCGTCTCCTCGGTGCTGACCGCGCCGCAGGTCGTCGCCGCCGTCACGGACCTCGCCCTCGAACTGGGCAAGGAGCCGGTCGCGGTCGGCGACCGGCCCGGCTTCGTCGCGGACGGCCTGCTGTTCGGCTACCTCAACCAGGCGGCCGCGATGTACGAGGCCCGCTACGCCTCCCGGGAGGACATCGACGCGGCGATGCGGCTGGGCTGCGGCCTGCCGATGGGCCCGCTCGCGCTGCTCGACCTGATCGGCGTGGACACCGCGCGGACCGTCCTGGAGGCCATGTACGCCGAGTCCCACGACCGGCTGCACGCCCCGGCCCCGATCCTCAAGCAGCTCAGCGAGGCGGGCCTGACCGGCCGCAAGTCCGGGCGCGGCTTCTACACCTACGAGGCGCCGGGCAGCGCCACCGTGGTGCCGGACGCCCTGACCCCGGCGGCCGGCGGCGCCCGCGCCGAGGGCCGCGAGGTCCGCTCGGTCGGCGTCGCCGGCTCCGGCACCATGGCCTCCGGCATCGCCGAGGTGTTCGCCAAGGCGGGCTACGGCGTCGTCCTGGCCGCGCGCAGCGAGGAGAAGGCCCAGGCGGCCAAGGCCCGGATCGGCACGTCGCTGGCCCGGTCGGTGGACAAGGGCCGGCTGACCGCCGAGGCCGCCGCCGAGACCCTGGACCGGATCACCCCGGCCGGCTCCTACGACGCCTTCGCGGACGTCGACCTGGCCGTCGAGGCCGTCGCCGAGGACCTGGAGGTCAAGCGGCAGCTGTTCCAGACCCTGGACAAGGTCTGCAAGCCCGGCGCGGTGCTCGCCACCACGACCTCCTCGCTGCCCGTCGTCGCCTGCGCCCGCGCCACCTCGCGCCCGCAGGACGTGATCGGCATGCACTTTTTCAACCCGGCCCCGGCCATGAAGCTGGTCGAGGTGGTGCGGACGGTGCTGACCGCCGACGACGTGCACGCCACCGTCCGCGAGGTCTGCGCGAAGATCCGCAAGCACCCGGTGGACTGCGGCGACCGGGCCGGGTTCATCGTCAACGCGCTGCTGTTCCCGTATCTGAACAACGCGATCAAGATGGTGCAGGAGCACTACGCGTCGCTGGACGACATCGACGCGGCCATGCGGCTGGGCGGCGGCTACCCGATGGGTCCGTTCGAACTCCTCGACGTGGTCGGCCTGGACGTCTCGCTGGCCATCGAGAAGGTGCTGCACCGCGAGTTCCGGGACCCCGGGCTCGCCCCGGCCCCGCTCCTGGAGCACCTGGTGGCCGCCGGCTGCCTGGGCCGCAAGACGGGCCGCGGCTTCCGCGAGTATGCCCGCCGCTGACGGCGCCGGCGACGGCCCTCGTGCGCGGACGGACTGGGGCGGGCTGCTCGATCCCCGCACGGGGTGCCCGCCCGGTCCGCCGGGACCGCAGGTGGGATACGGGACCGCGGCGCACCGCACCGGGTCCATGCAGTACGTTCGGGTCATGTCCCAGCCCGCCAAGTCCTCACGTACACCAGCTACGCCCGACGCGCCGGAGAGTGCCGCAGGCAGCCGCGCCGCCGCCCAGCGGCTCAAGATGCGCCGGGAACTGGCGGCCGCAGCGATGGAGCTGTTCGCGACCAAGGGGTACGAGGCCACCACCGTCGACGAGATCGCGGCGGCGGCCGGCGTCGCCCGCCGTACCTTCTTCCGCCACTTCCGCTCCAAGGAGGAGGCGATCTTCCCGGACCACGACGACACCCTGGTCCGCGCCGAGGCGGTGCTCAACGCCGCCCCGGCGCACGAGCACCCGCTCGACACGGTGTGCCGTGGCATCAAGGAAGTCATGCGGATGTACGCGGCGCAGCCGGAGATCTCGGTGGCCCGCTACCGGCTGACCCGCGAGGTGCCCACCCTGCGCGAGGCCGAGATCGCCTCGGTGGCCCGCTACGAGCGCCTGTTCACCCGTTATCTGCTCGGCCACTTCGACGAGCGCGCGCACGCCGACGACGCCAACGACGACCCGTTGCTGGCCGAGGTCGCCGCCTCCGCGGTCGTCACCGCCCACAACCACGTGCTGCGGCGCTGGCTGCGGGCGGACGGCCAGGGCGACGTGGAGGCGCAGCTGGACCACGCCTTCGCGATCGTCCGCCGGACCTTCGGCACCGGCATCGGCGCGGGGCGCGGCACGACCGCCCGGCCGGCCGCGAGCGCCCCGGCGGCCGTCTCGGCGCACGGCGAGGTGCTCGTCACCGTCGCCCGCACCGACGCACCGCTGGACGAGGTCATGCGCACCATCGAGGAGGCGCTGAAGGAGCGCTGAGCCCGCTCCCCCGCTGTGATGACGGCCACCCTTCGGGGTGGCCGTTTTGGCATGTCAGAGCCCATTTTCCGGTGGATTTGGGAGGCCGTTCGATCGATCATCGCTCATTTGTTACGTAAAGATTTCATCTGAGAGCAAGTTCTGGCACTCAGTGCCTTGTCACCTGACACGCGGTGTCATACGTTGAAGATGTCCGGGCGGCCGGCGAGCGAGGACCGATCGCTCTTCGGCTGTCCCAGCGGGCCCTCGGTCCGCGCGCCCGGACGCCTGCGTCACAGGCAACCTCCCGCGCCACAAAGCGCTGCCGAAGCACCATCCGCCGAACCGACGGCACCCCGAAAACCCTCAGCAGCACAGCACCGACGATCCCTCAAGCGCCCCTCCCTCAGGGCGCTCACCGCCGGAGGCAACACCGTGACCGTGAAGGACATCCTGGACGCGATCCAGTCGAAGGACGCGACGCCCGCGGACTTCGCCGCCCTGCAACTCCCCGAGTCGTACCGGGCGATCACCGTCCACAAGGACGAGACGGAGATGTTCGCGGGCCTCGAGACCCGCGACAAGGACCCGCGCAAGTCGATCCACCTGGACGACGTCCCCGTGCCCGAACTCGGGCCGGGCGAGGCCCTGGTGGCCGTCATGGCCTCCTCGGTCAACTACAACTCCGTGTGGACCTCGATCTTCGAGCCGCTGTCCACGTTCGGGTTCCTGGAGCGCTACGGCCGCACCAACGAGCTGGCCAAGCGCCACGACCTGCCGTACCACATCATCGGCTCCGACCTCGCGGGCGTCGTCCTGCGCACCGGCCCCGGTGTCAACGCCTGGAAGCCCGGTGACGAGGTCGTCGCCCACTGCCTCTCGGTGGAGCTGGAGTCCTCCGACGGGCACAACGACACGATGCTCGACCCGGAGCAGCGCATCTGGGGCTTCGAGACCAACTTCGGCGGCCTCGCCGAGATCGCGCTCGTCAAGTCCAACCAGCTGATGCCCAAGCCCGCGCACCTGTCGTGGGAGGAGGCGGCGGCCCCGGGCCTGGTGAACTCCACCGCCTACCGGCAGCTCGTCTCCCGCAACGGCGCCGGCATGAAGCAGGGCGACAACGTCCTGATCTGGGGCGCGAGCGGCGGCCTCGGCTCCTACGCCACCCAGTTCGCCCTCGCCGGCGGCGCCAACCCGATCTGCGTCGTCTCCAGCGAGCAGAAGGCGGACATCTGCCGGTCGATGGGCGCCGAGTCGATCATCGACCGCAACGCCGAGGGCTACAAGTTCTGGAAGGACGAGCAGACCCAGGACCCCAAGGAGTGGAAGCGCTTCGGCAAGCGCATCCGCGAACTCACCGGCGGCGAGGACATCGACATCGTCTTCGAGCACCCGGGCCGCGAGACCTTCGGCGCCTCGGTCTTCGTCACCCGCAAGGGCGGCACCATCACCACCTGCGCCTCGACGTCGGGCTACATGCACGAGTACGACAACCGCTACCTGTGGATGTCGCTGAAGCGGATCATCGGCTCGCACTTCGCCAACTACCGCGAGGCATGGGAGGCCAACCGGCTCATCGCCAAGGGCAGGATCCACCCGACCCTGTCGAAGGTGTACTCCCTGGAGGACACCGGCCAGGCCGCCTACGACGTCCACCGCAATCTGCACCAGGGCAAGGTCGGCGTGCTCTGCCTCGCCCCCGAGGAAGGCCTCGGCGTGCGCGACGAGGAGATGCGCGCCAAGCACATCGACGCCATCAACCGCTTCCGCAACGTCTGAGAGCCATAGATGACAGAGCGTCAGCCTTCGGACACCCGGAGGGAAAAGGACCGTCCGTGGCTCATGCGGACCTACGCCGGTCACTCCACGGCCGAGGCGTCCAACGAGCTGTACCGGCGCAACCTCGCCAAGGGCCAGACCGGTCTGTCGGTGGCGTTCGACCTGCCGACGCAGACCGGCTACGACCCCGACCACATCCTCGCCCGCGGCGAGGTGGGCCGGGTCGGCGTGCCGGTCTCGCACCTCGGTGACATGCGCCGGCTGTTCCAGGACATCCCCCTGGAGCAGATGAACACCTCGATGACGATCAACGCCACCGCCATGTGGCTGCTGGCGCTCTACCAGGTCGTCGCCGAGGAGCAGGGCGCGGACATCACCAAGCTCCAGGGCACGACCCAGAACGACATCGTCAAGGAGTACCTGTCCCGCGGCACCCACGTCTTCCCGCCGGGACCCTCGCTCCGTCTGACGACGGACATGATCGCGTACACGGTCTCCCACATCCCGAAGTGGAACCCGATCAACATCTGCAGCTACCACTTGCAGGAGGCCGGGGCCACGCCGGTGCAGGAGATCGCGTACGCGATGTCCACCGCGATCGCCGTGCTGGACGCCGTGCGCGACGGCGGCCAGGTGCCGCAGGAGCGCATGGGCGACGTGGTCGCCCGGATCTCCTTCTTCGTGAACGCGGGCGTGCGCTTCGTCGAGGAGATGTGCAAGATGCGGGCGTTCGGCCGCATCTGGGACAAGGTCACCCGCGAGCGCTACGGCATCGAGAACCCGAAGCAGCGCCGGTTCCGCTACGGCGTCCAGGTCAACTCCCTGGGGCTGACCGAGGCGCAGCCGGAGAACAACGTCCAGCGGATCGTCCTGGAGATGCTGGCGGTGACCCTGTCCAAGGACGCCCGCGCACGGGCCGTCCAGCTCCCGGCCTGGAACGAGGCGCTGGGCCTGCCCCGCCCCTGGGACCAGCAGTGGTCGCTGCGCATCCAGCAGGTGCTCGCCTACGAGAGCGACCTGCTGGAGTACGAGGACATCTTCGAGGGCTCGAAGGTGATCGAGGCCAAGGTGGACCAGCTGGTCGCCGACGCCCTCGCGGAGATGGACCGGATCCAGGAGATGGGCGGCGCTATGGCCGCCGTCGAGTCCGGCTATCTGAAGTCGCAGCTGGTCGCCTCGCACGCCGAGCGGCGGGCCCGGATCGAGTCCGGCGAGGAGAAGATCGTCGGCGTCAACGCCTTCGAGGGCACCGAGCCCAACCCGCTCACCGCCGATCTGGACACCGCGATCCAGACGGTGGACCCGGCGGTCGAGGCCCGCGTCGTCGCCTCGCTGCGGCACTGGCGGGACACCCGCTACCAGCCGCCCTTCAACCATCCGCGCCCCTGCAAGGCGCTGGAGCGGCTGAAGGAGGCGGCCCGCGGCACCGAGAACCTGATGGAGGCCACCCTGGAGTGCGCCCGCGCCGGGGTGACCACCGGCGAGTGGGCGGGGGCGCTGCGCGAGGTGTTCGGCGAGTACCGGGCCCCCACCGGGGTCTCCTCCGCGCCGGTGGCCGTCCCCGCACAGGCCGGCTCGGCGCTCGCCGAGGTCCGCGCCAAGGTGGACGCCACCGCCCGCGACCTGGGCGTCGGCAAGCTGCGCTTCCTGGTCGGCAAGCCGGGCCTGGACGGGCACTCCAACGGCGCCGAGCAGATCGCCGTCCGCGCCCGCGACGCCGGCTTCGAGGTGGTGTACCAGGGCATCCGGCTCACCCCGGAACAGATCGTGGACGCGGCCCTCGCGGAGGACGTGCACGCGGTCGGCCTGTCGATCCTGTCCGGCTCGCACGCCCAGCTGGTCCCGGACGTGCTGCGGCGCCTGCGTGTGGCCGGTGCCACAGATATACCGGTGATCGCAGGTGGCATCATCCCGAACGGTGACGCCGAGCAGCTGAAGGAAGCCGGAGTGGCCGCCGTCTTCACCCCGAAGGACTTCGACATCACCGGGATCATCGGCCGCATCGTCGACGAGATCCGCACCGCGAACAAGCTCGACCCCCTGGAGGTCCCCGCATGACCACCCCCGTGAACCGCCTTCGCCCGCGACGTTCGTGCCTGGCCGTTCCCGGCTCGAACCCGCGCTTCCTGGAGAAGGCGCAGGGCCTCCCCGCGGACCAGGTCTTCCTGGACCTGGAGGACGCGTGCGCCCCGCTCGCCAAGCCCGAGGCGCGGCACACCATCGTCAAGTTCCTCAACGAGGGCGACTGGACGGGCAAGACGCGGGTGGTCCGCGTCAACGACTGGACGACCGAGTGGACGTACCGCGACGTCGTCACGGTGGTCGAGGGCGCCGGGCCGAACCTCGACTGCATCATGCTGCCGAAGGTGCAGAACGCCGAGCAGATCGTGGCGCTGGACCTGCTGCTGACCCAGATCGAGAAGACGATGGGCTTCGAGGTCGGCCGGATCGGCATCGAGGCGCAGATCGAGAACGCGCAGGGCCTGAACAACGTCAACGCGATCGCGCAGGCCTCCCCGCGCATCGAGACCATCATCTTCGGCCCCGCCGACTTCATGGCCTCCATCAACATGAAGTCCCTCGTCGTGGGCGAGCAGCCGCCCGGCTACCCGGCCGACGCCTACCACTACATCCTGATGAAGATCCTGATGGCCGCCCGCGCCAACGACCTCCAGGCGATCGACGGCCCCTACCTCCAGATCCGCAACGTCGACGGCTTCCGCGAGGTCGCCGGCCGCGCCGCCGCCCTCGGCTTCGACGGCAAGTGGGTGCTGCACCCGGGCCAGGTCGACGCCGCCAACGAGGTGTTCTCGCCCTCCCAGGAGGACTACGACCACGCCGAGCTGATCCTGGACGCGTACGACTACTACACGTCCGAGGCGGGCGGCAAGAAGGGCTCCGCGATGCTCGGCGACGAGATGATCGACGAGGCCAGCCGCAAGATGGCCCTGGTCATCTCCGGCAAGGGACGCGCCGCCGGCATGCGGCGCACGTCCAAGTTCGAGATCCCGGAGGGCTGAGCGCCATGCAGTTCGGACGCACCTACGAGGAGTTCGAGGTCGGGGCGACGTACAAGCACTGGCCGGGAAAGACGGTCACGGAGTACGACGACCACCTGTTCTGCCTCCTCACCATGAACCACCACCCGCTCCACATGGACACGAACTACGCGGAGCGCACGACGGACTTCGGCAAGAACGTCGTCGTCGGGAACTACGTCTACTCGCTGCTGCTCGGCATGTCCGTGCCGGACGTCTCCGGCAAGGCGATCGCCAACCTGGAGATCGAGTCGCTCAGGCACGTGGCGCCGACCTTCCATGGCGACACGATCTACGGCGAGACGACCGTGCTGGACAAGTGGCCGTCGAAGTCGAAGGACGACCGCGGCATCGTCTACGTCGAGACCAAGGGCTACAAGCAGGACGGCACCCTGGTGTGCGTCTTCCGCCGCAAGGTCATGGTGCCCACCGAGACGTACATCAAGGAGCGCGGCGGCGAGCAGCCGGGCCGCCCTGAACTCAAGCAGCAGGAGAAGTAGGACATGGCCCGTCTCGCCCAGACCGCCGGTCTGACCGACGTCCAGCAGGAGATCGTCTCCACGGTCCGTGACTTTGTCGACAAGGAGATCATCCCGGTCGCCACGGAGCTGGAGCACCGCGACGAGTACCCCCAGCAGATCGTGGACGGCCTCAAGGAACTGGGCCTGTTCGGTCTGATGATCCCCGAGGAGTACGGGGGCCTGGGCGAGTCGCTGCTCACCTACGCGCTGTGCGTGGAGGAGATCGCCCGCGGCTGGATGTCGGTGTCCGGCATCATCAACACCCACTTCATCGTCGCATACATGCTCAAGCAGCACGGTACGCAGGAGCAGAAGGACCACTTCCTGCCGCGGATGGCGGCCGGTGACATCCGGGGCGCCTTCTCGATGTCGGAGCCGGCGCTGGGCTCCGACGTGTCGGCGATCAGCTCCAAGGCGGTCAGGGACGGCGACGAGTACGTCCTGACCGGCCAGAAGATGTGGCTCACCAACGGCGGCACCTCGTCCCTCGTGGCCGTACTGGTGCGCAGCGACGAGGGCCACCCGGAGGGCACGGCCCCGCACAAGTCCATGACGACCTTCCTGGTGGAGAAGGAGCCGGGCTTCGGCGAGGTGCGCCCCGGCCTGACCATCCCCGGCAAGATCGAGAAGATGGGCTACAAGGGCGTCGACACCACCGAGCTGATCATGGACGGGCTGCGGGTACCGGCCGATCGGGTGCTCGGCGGCGTCACCGGCCGGGGTTTTTACCAAATGATGGACGGCGTGGAGGTCGGCCGGGTCAATGTCGCGGCCCGCGGCTGCGGCGTCGCCCAGCGCGCCTTCGAGCTGGGCGTGGGCTACGCCCAGCAGCGGCACACCTTCGGCAAGCCGATCGCCCAGCACCAGGCCATCCAGTTCAAGCTGGCCGAGATGGCGACCAAGGTCGAGGCCGCCCATGCGATGATGGTCAACGCGGCACGCAAAAAGGACTCCGGGCAGCGTAACGACCTGGAGGCCGGGATGGCGAAGTACCTCGCCTCCGAGTACTGCAAGGAGGTCGTCGAGGACGCCTTCCGGATCCACGGCGGCTACGGCTTCTCCAAGGAGTACGAGATCGAGCGCCTGTACCGAGAGGCGCCGATGCTGCTCATCGGTGAAGGAACCGCCGAGATCCAGAAAATGATCATCGGCCGCAGGTTGCTCGAAGAGTATCGATTCCAGGGCTGATTGTCCGGGTACGGGGTGTTTTCTTCGAGGGGAAGATCACACCCCGTAGACGTTGTTCCGCCGCTCTTCGGCCGCCGACTCGGCTTCCTGGCTTGCCGAGTTGCGGCCCGCGACCGGTACGATCCCCGGAAAAGCCGCCGTCCCCCGTCTTGCGCGGCATCATCCGCTACGAAGGTCATCCATGCCCCACAGCCAAACCTCTGCATCTCGCGACAGCCGGGCCGGCGTACGCCTCGCGCGCGGAGCATCGCCGTGGCTTCTTCCGACCGTCGCCACCGCAGCCCTCAGCCTGGCCCGCGCCCGCCGCTCCGGCGCCGCCCGGGCCGTCGCCGTGCCCGCCACCGCGCTCGCGGCGGGCATGCTGTGGTTCTTCCGCGACCCCGAGCGCGAGATCGCCCAGGGCCGGGTCATCTCCCCCGCCGACGGCGTGGTGCAGAGCATCATGCCGTGGAAGGACGGCCGCACCCGCGTCGCCATCTTCATGAGCCCGCTCAATGTTCATGTCAATCGCGCGCCGCTCGCGGGCACGGTGACGTCGGTCGAGCACATCCCCGGCGGCTTCGTTCCGGCGTTCAACAAGGAGAGCGAGAACAACGAGCGCGTAGTCTGGCACTTCGACACCGAACTCGGCGACATCGAGATGATCCAGATCGCCGGCGCGGTGGCCCGCCGCATCGTGCCCTACATCCCCGAGGGCACGAAGGTCGAGCAGGGCGACCGAATCGGTCTGATCCGCTTCGGCTCGCGTGTCGACCTCTACCTGCCCGAGGGCGTGGAGGTCGCGGTCGAGGTCGGACAGAAGACCGTGGCTGGGGTGACTCGCATTGACCGTGATTGATCCGGAGACCCAGGCGAACTGGGTGCCCGAGGCCGACGAGGTGGACGAAGAGGAGGAGATGCCGCTCTCGCTCCGCCTGTCGATAGCGGACACCCTCACGCTCGGCAACGCCACGTGCGGGTTCATGGCGGTGTACTTCACCACCACCGGCATCCTCATCCCGCACCTCACCGGAGGCCAGGAGTCCGGCATGGCCCGCCACAGCGCGGCCACGGCGGTCATCCTGATGCTCTGCGCGGCGGTGTTCGACCTCTTCGACGGACTGGTGGCGCGCAAGCTGCGCTCCTCCCCCATGGGCGCGGAGCTGGACAACCTCTCCGACCTGATCAGCTTCGGGCTGGCGCCCGCCTACTTCGTGCTCGTCTACGGCATGGTCGCGGACGACGCGCACCAGCGGGTGGCGGCGCTCGGGGCGATCGTGGTGCTGCTGGCCGTGGTACTGCGGCTCGCGCGCTTCTCGTGCGTGACGATGAAGGACGGCATGTTCCAGGGCATGCCCTCGCCGTTCGGCGCGCTGACGGTCGTCTCGATCGTGCTGCTGGAGCTGCCGTTCGTGGCGACGCTGCTGGCGATCGTGGGCACCGCCTGGCTGATGGTGAGCCGGGTGGAGTACCCGAAGCCGCGGGGCCGCCTCGCCGGGGCGATGCTGTCCTGGATCGTGCTGTCGATGGGACTGCTGGCCGCCTGGGCCTTCGACGCCCCGTCCGGGCAGCTGCTGCTCCAGACGGGCTGCGCGCTCCAGCTGGTCATGGGCGCGGTGATTCCCCTGTTCGCCACGGCGCGCCGGGTGAACAACTTCCGCGACAACCGGCGGGAGGCGCGCGCCGCGCAGCTGCCGTGACGGCGTCGTGACCGAGGGCCCCGAACCCAGGGTTGGCTGGGTTCGGGGCCCTTTCCCTGTGCCCGGCGCCCGGCGGCGCGGCCCTCGGGCGGTCAGCGCAGGAAGTCCTCGGCGATGCGGGAGGCGACGCGTTCCAGGATCGGGCCCGCGTCCGCGACACACCGGGCGACGTCCGGCTCGACGGACGTCAGGGGGTAGGCCCGGCCGATCCCGGCCCCCCGCAGCAGCGGCTCGGACAGGGCGAGCCGGCCGCACACCGCCACGACCTCCTTGCCGGCGGCCCGCGCGGCCGCCGCCACCCCGGCGGGCGCCTTGCCGTGCAGGGTCTGCTCGTCCAGCGACCCCTCGCCGGTGATCACCAGCGACGCCCGCTCCAGCGCCGGCGCGAAGCCGAGGACGTCCAGCATGACCTCGATCCCGGGCCGGAACCGCGCCCCGAGCAGCAGCGCGCCGTACCCGATACCGCCCGCGGCCCCCGCGCCCGGCGCCGCCGCGTACTGGGCCGCCCGCGCCCCGACCTCGGCCTCCAGCACCTTCGCGTAGTGCCCGAGGGCCGCGTCCAGGGCCCGCACCTGAGCCGGGGAGGCCCCCTTCTGCGGGGCGTACACCGCGGGCGCGCCCTTCGGCCCGGTCAGCGGATTGTCGACGTCGCTGGCCAGCACCAGCTCCACCGCGGACAGCCGGGGGTCGAGCCCGGACAGGTCGGCGCGGGCGAGACCGGCGAGGCCGCCGCCCCCGGGCGGCACCGGCGCGCCGTCCCCGTCCAGGAACCGCGCTCCCAGTGCCGCGAGCATCCCGGCGCCGCCGTCGGTGGTGGCGCTGCCGCCGACGCCGAACACGATCGTCCGCGCGCCCGCGTCCAGCGCGGCCCGCAGCAGCTCACCGGAGCCGTACGTGGAGGCGGTCAGCGGCGCGAGGACACCGGCGGGCAGCCGTTGCAGGCCGCTCGCCTCGGCCATCTCCACCACCGCGGTGCCGTCGCGCAGCGCGAACGCGGCCGTCACCGCCTCGCCCAGCGGCCCGGCGACCCGCACCTCGCGGCGTTCGAAACCGGCCGCGACCGCCGCGGCCACGGTGCCGTCGCCGCCGTCGGCCACCGGCAGCGCCTCCACCGGCAGATCCGGCACGACCCGGCGCAGCCCGGCCGTCACCCGCTCGGCGACCTGCACGGCCGTCAGCGAGCCCTTGAACTTGTCAGCGGCGACGAGGACCCGCCGGGTCCCGTCCACTGCAGCGTCCGCCACTTGCCATCCCCTTGCTCTCCGGGCCCCGCGCACGTCGGGGCCAGTCGCGCCGCTGTGACCTTAACCTCGCCGGGCCCCCGCCGTCATGCCCCTGCCCACGGGCCGAACAGGGCCGGGAAAAACGGGTAGACGCCAGCCATGAGCTGCGATCACCCCGCACCCGCTGGGCTCGCCGACCGGATCCACGGCGGCTGGCTCGGCCGGATCGCGGGCAACATGCTCGGCAAACCGGTCGAACAGGGCGAGGTGTGGACCCGCGAGCGCATCGACGGATATCTGCGCCGGGCCGGCGCGCTGCCGCTCACCGACTACCTGCCCGAGCCCGCCGGCGAGGCCGACGCCGCCGCCCTGCGCCCGGAGTGGCGCGCCTGCGTGCGCGGCCGGATCCACGGCAGCTGCCGCGACGACGACGTGGATTACACCGTCCTCGGACTGCACCTGCTGGAGACGCGCGGCTTCGGCTTCAGCACCGAGGACGTCGGCGAACTGTGGCTGCTGCGGCTCCCCTACCTCCAGACCTTCACGGCGGAGCGGGCGGCGTACCGCAATCTCGCGACCGGTCTGCGGCCGCCGCTGACGGCGACGTACGACAACCCGTACCAGGAGTGGATCGGCGCCCTCATCCGCGCCGACGTCTTCGGCTGGACCTGCCCCAGCGATCCCGTCCGCGCCGCCGGTCTGGCCCGCCGTGACGCCGTGCTGTCCCACACCGGCAACGGGGTCTACGGCGCCATGTGGGCGGCGGCGCTGATCGCGGCCGCGTTCACCGCGCCGACCGTGCGGGCCGCGCTGGACACCGCGCTCGGCGTGATCCCGGGGAGCAGCCGTCTCGCCCGTACCGTGCGGCGCGTCATGTCGCTGCACGAGACCGGTCTCGCGTGGGCGGACACCGTCGCCACCGCGACCGGGGAGAGTGCCGGGGGCTGGATCCACACCGTGCCGAACGCGGCCGTGCTCACCGCCGGGCTGCTGTACGGCGACGACGACTTCACCCGCACCCTCGCGCTCACCGTGCGCGGCGGTCTGGACACCGACTCCAACGGGGCGACGGCGGGCTCGGTGGCCGGGGTGCGCACCGGGGCCGCCGCCCTGCCGGGCCGCTGGAAGGACCCCCTCCAAGACACGGTCCGCAGCGCGGTCTTCGGTTTCGACGGGGCGCGGATCAGTGCGCTGGCCGAACGCACCGTGCGCCTGGCGACGGCCGGTTCACAGGGCCCGCCACTGGTTACCCTTCCCCCATGACGACCACGACTGCCGACTACGCCGCGTACATCGCGGGTCTGCCCCGGGTGCTCGCCGGGGCCGCCGCGCTCTTCCGGGACGCCGAGGGGCGCGTGCTGCTGGTCGAGCCCAACTACCGTGCGGGCTGGGGACTTCCGGGCGGCACGGTCGAGTCGGATGACGGGGAGACGCCCCGTCAGGGCGCGCGCCGGGAGACGCTGGAGGAGATCGGCCTGGACCGGCCGCTCGGGCGGCTGCTGGCCGTGGACTGGGTGCCCGGCGCGCAACGGCCGCCACTGGTGGCGTACGTGTACGACGGCGGGGTCCTCACGGAGGACGAGCTGAAGTCGATCCGGTTGCAGGAGGAGGAGCTGCTGTCCTGGCGGCTGGTGCCGCGCGAGGAGCTGCCCGCCCATCTGCCCGGCGCGCTCGGCCGCCGCGTCCTCGCCGCCCTCGACGTCCTCGCCGACGGCTCGGGCCCGGCGGAGCTGGAGAACGGCCACCGCGCCGCCTAGGGCCGCTCCGGCACCGCCCGTCCCGATATCCGTTCGCCCCGGTGAGCCCGGCGATCTACCCTCGGCCCCATGGGCAAGCCTCTCGTGGCCATTCTCAGTGGCGCAGGTATCTCCACCGACTCCGGCATCCCCGACTACCGGGGTCCGGCCGGGCTGTGGCGGCGGGATCCGGAGGCGGAGAAGCTGGTCACGTACGAGTACTACATGGGCGATCCGGAGATCCGGCGCCGGTCCTGGCGGATGCGGCGCGACAACCAGGCGCTGCGGGCCGAACCCAACGCCGCCCACCGGGCCGTCGTGGAGCTGGAGCGGTCCGGCGTGCCGGTGCGGGTGATCACCCAGAACGTGGACGGGCTGCACCAGGCGGCCGGGCTGCCCGCCCGCAAGGCGCTGGAACTGCACGGCACGGCGCGCGAGTTCGTCTGTACCCGATGCCATGCGCGGGGCCCGATGGCGGACGCCCTCGCCCGGGTGGAGGCGGGCGAGGACGATCCGCGGTGCCTGGAGTGCGGCGGCATCCTGAAGTCCGCCACCGTGATGTTCGGCGAGCGCCTCGACCCCATGGTGCTGGGCCAGGCGGTGGCCGTCACCAAGGCATGTCAGCTGTTCATCGCGGTCGGCTCCAGCCTCCAGGTGCAGCCCGCCGCCGGACTCGCGGGGGTCGCCGCGGACCACGGCGCCCGGCTGATCGTCGTCAACGCGGAGCCGACGCCGTACGACGACCGGGCCGACGAGGTGGTCCGCGAACCCATCGGGACCGCGCTGCCCCGGCTGCTGGGCGACCTGGCCCGGCAGGTGTAGGCCGGCGGGAGCAGGTCAGAACAGGGCGGTGCCGCGCTCGAAGTCCAGCAGCCGGCGCTTGCGTTCCAGGCCGCCGCCGTAGCCCGTGAGACTGCCGTCGGTGCCGACGACGCGGTGGCAGGGCACGATGATGCCGACGGGGTTGCGGCCGTTGGCGAGGCCGACCGCGCGGGAGGCGCCGGGCTTGCCGAGGGCGTCGGCGAGCTGGCCGTAACTGCGGGTCTGCCCATAGGGGATGCGGGTCAGCTGCTCCCAGACGCTGCGCTGGAACGGGGTGCCGCGCAGCGCGAGCGGGACGGTGAACTCCCGCAGCTCGCCGGAGAAGTAGGCGGTCAGCTGCTCCCGCGTCGCGCCGAAGCAGGACGGGGAGTCGTCGCGCGGGCCGAAGCTCTCCTCGGCCGGGCGGTGCCGCTGCGCGGTCATGTACAGACCGCACAGGGCGTCGTCGTCCTCGTCGGCGACCAGGGTGAGCGGACCGTACGGGCTGTCGATCACGGTGTGACACGTCACGGTGGAACCTTCTTACACGGGCAGGAAGTTGATGGGATGGCTGTCGGTCGCCCACAGATACTGCACCGCGTACGCGCGCCACGGGCGCCATGCCTCGGCGCGCGCGGTGAGCGCGGCGGGGGTGGACGGCAGGCCGAGCGCGCCGGCCGCGCGCCGGATGCCGAGATCGGTGGGGAGGAAGGCGTCGGGGTCGCCGAGGGCGCGCATGGCGATGACGTCGACCGTCCAGGGCCCGAAGCCGGGCAGGTCGAGCAGCCGGGCGCGCGCCTCGGCCCAGTCGGATTCCACCCCCAAGTGGAGGGTGCCGTCCGCGAGTTGACGCACGAGGGTGGTGAAGGTGGTGCGCCGGGTGCGGGGCATCGCCAGGGTCTCGGGGTCGACGGCGGCCAGCGCCTCGGGGGACGGGAAGAGGTGGGTGAGGCCGCCCTCGGGGTCGTCCAGGGGCTTGCCGTGGGAGGTGACCAGGCGGGCCGCGTGGGTGCGGGCGGCGGCCGTGGAGACCTGCTGTCCGAGCACGGCCCGGACGGCGAACTCGGCCTCGTCCACGGTGCGCGGCACCCGGCGGCCCGGCCCCTCGTCGACCAGCGGGGCGAGCAGCGGGTCGGTGCGCAGCGGGTCGTCCACGGCGACCGGGTCGGCGTCCAGGTCGAGCAGCCGGCGGCAGCGGCTGATCGCCACGGGGAGGTCGCGCAGGTCGCTGAGGGTGAGGCGGCAGGCGATGTGGTCGGGGCGGGGGGTGAGGGCGACGATCCCGTGGCCGTACGGCAGCCGCAGGGTGCGGCGGTAGGCGCCGTCGCGCCATTCCTCGACGCCGGGCACGGCGGTGGCGGCGAGGTGGCCGAAGAGGTTGGACGGGTTGAGCGGGGCGCGGAACGGCAGGCGCAGGGAGAGGGTGCCGGGGGTGCCGTCGCCGGGCGCCCGGCGAGCGGGGACCCGGTCCCGCAGCTCGCTCGGGGAGAGGGCGAAGACCTCGCGGACGGTGTCGTTGAAGGTGCGGATGGAGGAGAACCCGGCCGCGAAGGCGATCTCCGCCATGGGCAGCGCGGTGGTCTCGATCAGCAGCCGCGCGGTCTGGGCGCGCTGGGCGCGGGCCAGTGCGAGGGGGCCCGCGCCCAGCTCGGCGAGGAGCTGCCGCTCCACCTGGCGGGTGCTGTAGCCGAGCCTGGCGGCGAGGCCGGGCACGCCCTCGCGGTCCACGACGCCGTCGGCGATCAGCCGCATGGCGCGCGCCACCAGGTCGGCGCGCAGGTTCCACTCCGGGGAGCCGGGGCTGGTGTCCGGGCGGCACCGCTTGCAGGCCCGGAACCCGGCCTGCTGGCAGGCGGCCGCGCTCGGGTGGAACGTCATGTTCTCGGGCTTGGGCGGGACGACGGGGCAGCTGGGCCGGCAGTAGATGCCGGTGGTCAGCACGGCCGTGTAGAACCATCCGTCGAACCGGGCGTCCTTGGACTGCACGGCGCGCACGCAGTGCTCCCGGTCGAGGTGCGTCGCTGTCTGCATGTCTCCAGGATGGCGAGCGCGCGGGCCGGCCGCTGGCGGAATTCCGACATGTGCGTGGGCCGGCGTCCGCGCGGGTCCTAACGGGTCCGGCGCTGGAAGTCCGTGATCCATTCCGCCGTGGTCCGCAGGCCGCCGAAGGTGTAGAAGTGCACCTTGACCGTGCCGTGGCGGGCCGGGTCGTAACCGTCGGACAGGTCCCGCAGGAAGCGGTCCGGGCCGGTGGTGCCCATCAGGTTGGTGAGCGAGAAGCCGTACTTGCGGGCCACGGAGGCGCTGGTGGAGATGCCGAAGCGGGTGGCGTAGCCGAGCAGCCGGCGCACGCCCGCCGGGCCGGGTACGCCGATGCGCACCGGCAGGTCGACGCCCCGGGCGCGCACCTGCGCCAGCCAGTCGAGCACGGGCTGTGCGTCGAAGCCGAACTGGGTGATCACGTCGCCGGTGAAGGGCCCCGTGCCGATGGCCGCCGCCTTGTCGGTGAGCGCCGACCACAGCGCGGGGCCGGTTATCGCGGGGTGGCCCTCCGGGTAGCCGCTGATGCCGACGTGCCGGACGCCGTAGCGTTCCAGCAGCCCGGTGCGGATGACGGCGAGGGCGTCCTCGTACGGCCCCTCGGGGCGGGCGGGGTCACCGCCGACCACGAAGACGTTGTCGGCGGTGCCGTCGGCGGCCAGGCCCGCGAGGAACTCCTCCAGGGCGGCGCGGGAGGGCAGCCGGCGGGCCGAGACGTGGGGGACGGGCACGAAGCCGCAGCGCCGTACGGCGCGGGCCGCGGCGAGCCGGGCGGCGTGGTCCTCGCCGGCCAGGAAGGTGACGTTGATCCGGGTGCCCTGCGGGATGCTGTCGCGCGCCTCCTGGAGCGCGGGCACGTCCTTGCCCGTCATCTCCAGCGAGAAGTCGTCCAGGAGGGCGGTGCCCACCGCGGCGGGGGCGGTGACGGCGGGGTTCATCGTGCTCCTTGCGGCTCGGTGCGCTGCGGCGTCTGCCGGCCGGGGTCCCGGCCCCGGCCGATGATGCCACGCGTCCCGGGCGCGTCGCGCACGGCCCCGCGGGCGTGCCGGCGCGGCACGGCTGGGCACGGATGATCAACGGCCCCGTCACGGTGGGGGAGGCGAGGACGGGGCCGGACCGGTCAGTGGTGGGAGCGAACCGGCACGGGGGGCTGGGCCGGCTGTCCGGCGCGGGCCAGTCCCAGATGGGCGCTGAGCAGATGGGCGTCGAGCAGGCCCACCTCGGAGGTGCGGGCGGCCCGCGCGTATCCGGTCAGCATGCGCTTGGTGAGGACGAGCGCCTCGGGCGAGCGCCGCAGCAGCGGCCTGATCCAGGCGTCGACCGCCGCGTCCAGGGAGTCCGGGGACGCGACTTTGTGCAGCAGGCCGATCCGCTGGGCGGTGGCCGCGTCGAAGTTCTCGCCGGTGAGCATGAGTTCGCGGATCCGGGCGGCACCGGCCTCGGCGATCAGCCGGCCCATGGCGCCGCCCCACGCGGGGGGCAGGCCGAGGGCGACCTCGGGCATCCGGAACCGGCAGTCGTCGGCGCCCGCGCGCAGATCGCAGTACGCGGCGAGGGCGAGCCCCGCGCCGATCACCCTGCCGTGCAGCCGGGCGACGGTGACCGCGTGGGTGGACTCCAGGGCCTCGCAGACGCGGTGCGCCTTGTCGTTCATGCGGCGCAGGGCGGTGCCGGTGGGGTCGTGCGCCAGCGCCGACTGGAACTCGGTGCGCTCGGCGCCCAGGTTGAAGTCCGCGCCCGCCCCGGTCAGCAGCAGGACCCGGATGTCCGGCCGCTCGTGGAGGCCGTCGAGGACGGTGAGGAGGTCGTCGAGGGCGGCGACCGTGAGGGTGGTGTCGCTCGGTGTGGCGCCGAGCCGGACGCGCAGCACGGGGCCGTCGAGGTCCGCCTGGATCGCCGTGCAGGCGAACGGGCGGCGGGGGCCGGTCGGATGGACCGTCGCGGGTATGTCGGTCATGTCGGTCATGCGAGGGTGACGTCCAGGTTCAGCAGCCGTCTGAAGGCCACGCGCGGGGCCCAGGTCGGCCTGCGGACGAGGGTGAGCCGGGGGAAGCGCGTGACCAGCTGGTGGAGGAGGGTCGTGGCTTCGAGGCGGGCCAGGGGCGCGCCGAGGCAGTAGTGGATGCCGCCGCTGAAGGCGAGGTGGCCGGGCTTGCGGTGCAGGTTGAACAGCTCCGGGTCCTCGTGCTTGGCCGGGTCGCGGTGGGCCGCGCCGATCAGCAGGTGGACCATCTCGTCCTTGCGGATCTCCACCCCGCCCAGTTCGCAGTCGCGCGAGGAGACGCGGCTGATCACATGGGTGGGCGGGTCGTAGCGCAGCGTCTCCTCGACGGCGGCGGGCACCAGGTCGGGCTGGACGGTGAGCCGGTCCCACTGCCTGGCGTGCTCCAGGAGCAGCAGGGTGGTGGTGGACAGCAGGGTGGTGGTGGTCTCCAGGGCGGCCAGCAGGACGAACAGGGAGAGGAAGTAGACGGCCTCGTCGGCCTTGTCGCGGTCGCTCTCCATGCCGTCCCACACCGATATCCAGCGGGAGACGGGGTCGTCGCCGGGGCGGGCGCGGCGTTCGCGGACCAGATCCGTGAAGTAGGCGCGCAGTTCGGCGGTGGCCGCGTCCGACAGCGCCAACTGGCTGGCGGAGGGCAGCAGTTCCTGGGTGAACACCTGGTCGTGGGTCAGCTCGCGCAGCCGGGGGTGGTCGGCGGTGGGCAGTCCGAGCCAGTGTCCGATGACGGCGACCGGCAGTTCCTCGGCGACCAGGGCGTTGAAATCGGCCTCGCCGTCGTGCAGCCGCTCGGCCAGGTTGTCGAGCAGCCTGGTGGTGAACCGCGCTGTGATCCCGCGCATCTGGTCGAGCGAGCCGCGGTCGAACATACCGGCCGAGCGGCGCACCCAGGTGTGCTCCGGCGGGTTGAGCGCGGGCAGGGTCCGGCTCATCTCCCGGGAGGACGGCGCCGTCCAGCGGGTGCCGTGGCCCTGCTGCTCACGCCAGCGGGCGTCCGGCTCCAGCCAGTCCCGGCTGCGCACGACCTGGTCGCAGACGTCGAAACCGGTCACGAGGTGACCACCCCAGGGTGCGGGCGCGACCGCACCCCGGGAGCGGAGTTCCGCGTAGACCGGAAACGGGTTGGACTGGCCCTTGGCCGTGCGCAGCCGGGAGAAGAGCGATACGGCGAAGCGTCTGTCGGCGGGCGACGTGGTGAGTGTCTCCACAATGACCCTTTCTTGATCTAGACATCAGCCCGCATGCATACCCTCCGCTTCCTACGCACATACAAGGTGACTATGCACGGAGCGAGTTGCCTTCGTCACTCGCCCCTGGTCCAGGCCAGGAAGCGGCTGAACAGGCCCGTTTTGGGCTTCGGCGCACCGTTCACCGGGGGCCGAGGGGTGGCCGCGACCGGGGAAGCGGAGGACGTCACCGGGGATTCCGCCTTCTGGGCCGCCGTCGGCACCACGATGCGCGGGGTGAAGCGCACCGGCAGTGCCACCAGGGAGCGGCTCCAGGGGGCCGGAATCCAGCTCAGGTCCTTGAAGGGCATCCGGGTCTCGATGTCCGGCAGCCGGTTCAGCAGGGACTCCACTGCGGTCACCGCGATCACGAACGCCGGGTCCTTGGCGGGACAGGCGTGCGGGCCCGCGCCGAAGGCCAAGTGGGCCTTGGCACTGAGCTGTTCGCGGTGCTCGGCCAGGCGCGGGTCGGTGTTGGCCGCCGCGAAGGAGATCAGCACCGGGTCGTTGGCCTTGATCACCCGGTGGCCCAACTCGACGTCGTGCGTGGGGTAGTGGGCCGCGTAGTTGGCGATCGGCGCGTAGTTCCAGAGCACCTGGGTGACGGCGTCCTCGACCGGCAGCCCCGACTGCCACTCCTCGCCGAGGATCAGCGCACTGGCGGTGCCGATCACGGCGGACAGCGGCGTGGTGCCCCCGGAGAGCAGGGTGACGAGCTGGTGCAGCACTTCCTCGTCGGTCAGCTGCGCCGAGTGCTGCATCAGACGCGTCGTCAGGTCCTCGCCGGGGTTGCGGCGCTTCTGTGCGATCAGCTCGCTCAGCGCCTCGGCCAGCAGCTGGTCGGCGCCGTTGCTGCCGGAGAAGATGCCGGTGATGCCGGCGACGACCCGGTCACCGATCTCCGGCGGGCAGCCGAACAGCTCGCTGAAGACCAGCAGCGGCAGCGGCTGGGCGTACTCGGCCATCAGCTCGGCCTGGCCCATCCGTTCCGAGCTGAAGCGGCTGATCAGGTAGTCGGCCGAGGCCTGCGTCTGGCGCACCAGCTGGAGCTCGTTGACGCTGGCCAGGCTGTCGGTGACGGCCTGCCGCAGCCGGGCGTGCGCCGCGCCGTCGCTGAACAGCGCGTTGGGCCGGTACGCCAGCATCGGCAGCGCGGGGCTGTCCTCGGGCACGCGGCCCTCGTTCAGCGCGTTCCAGCGCCGCGAGTCGCGGACGAACGAGGCGGGGTTCTGGAGGATGTAGAGCGCGGCGTCGTAACTGGTGACCAGCTCGACCTCCACGCCCGGCGCGATGTCCACCGGCGCGCTCGGGCCGAGGGACCGCAGATGGGCGTAGTGGCCGTCGGGGTCGGAGCCGAAGTGGGGGCCGTAGAGCGGGAGGTTTGCGTGTGCGGGGCAGCCGGGGGGCGGCTCTATGCCGGGTCGCTGCTGCATGAGCGGGGGGCTCCTAGTCGATGAGGGAGAGGAGGTGATGCACGAGGGTGATCAGCGCGTGCGCCGACGACTGCTGGTCGCGGACGTCGCAGGGGACGACGGGGGTGTCCGCGGACAGGTTCAGGGCCTCGCGCACCTCTTCGAGCGGATAACCGGGGGTGCCGTCGAAGTGGTTGACGCCGATGGCATACGTCAGGCCGAACCGCTCGACCAGGTCGAGGATGGGGAACGACTCGGACAGCCGCTCCGGGTCGACGAGGACGAGCGCGCCCAGGGCGCCCCTGGACAGCTCCTCCCACATCTCCTTGAAACGTTCCTGGCCGGGGGTGCCGAAGAGGTAGAGCACCACCTCGTCGTTGATGGTCAGACGGCCGAAGTCCATGGCGACCGTCGTGGTGGTCTTGTCGGGGGTGCCCGACAGGTCGTCGAAGCCCTCGCTGGCCTCGGTGATCTCTTCTTCGGTCCGCAGCGGCTCGATCTCGGAGATGCTGGCGATGCATGTGGTCTTGCCGACCCCGAAGTGCCCCACCACGAGCACCTTCACCGCCGTACGGACACCTGAATCCAGGTACACGAATCACGCTCCGAATCGGGCTCTGAGGCCGTCGAGCACGGCGTTCAGTACTTCTCGGTCGACACGTTCCGCGCGGGGCACCGGCTTCCGCGCGATGATCAGGCCGCTCTCCTCCATCTCGACCAGCAGGATCCGGACGACCCCCAGCGGCAGATGGGTGTGGGCGGCCACCTCCGCCACGGACAGGAATCCGTCCATGACCAGGTCCAGGACCTGACGGGCCTCCGGGGTGAGCGTGCGCACCGTGGTGGCGGCGTGCTCGCTCGCGGACACCAGCGTGGTGTGCCCGTAGGCGTGTTCCGGGGGCAGTGACCGCCCGTTCGTGATCACGAAGAACGGGACTAACGCGGAGGTGAGTTCCAGATCCTCGTCCGGCTCGTCGCTCACGTGCGGCTCGCCTCCCCGCGCGGGGACAGATATCCGCCGAGCCGGGGCACGACCTGGTGCAGCCGGGTCGTGAAGTCCTCGATGTCGGCGTCGTGCTCGGCCGCGGCGGCGAGGAAGGCGCCCCGGCCGGCCGCGATCAGGAAGATCCAGCCGTGCTGGAACTCGATGACCGTCTGCCGCCAGACCGCGTCCGGCTGGACGCCGGCGAACTGGGCGGTGGCCCGGCTGTAGGCGTGGATGCCGGTCATCGCCGCGGAGATGGTGTCCGCGAGGTCCTGGCTCATGCCGGTGGTGGCGCCGCGGGGCAGGCCGTCGGCGCCGAGCAGTACCGCGTGCCGGGCGCCGTGCACCTTGCCGATCACCTCGTCCAGATCGGCGATCCGGATCCCGGTGCCGACCTCCTGGCCGGTGTGGGCGCGCTGGGCGCGCGCCGTCCCGGCCTCGTCCGCGTGCACCCGGGGCGGCGAGGTGAGGTTGTTGCCGAGCCGGGCGACGAGCCGGTGCATGCGGAAGGAGATCTGCTGCATGTCGACGTCGGGCGCGGCGGCCGCGGCCAGATAGGCACCCTGCCCGGCCCCGATCAGGAAGATCCAGCCGTGCGAGAACTCGATGATCGTCTGGTTCCACTGCCGGTCCGGGCCGTCCCCGGCGAAGTGGGCCGTGGCCCGGCTCAGCGACTGCATGCCCGCCATGGCGGCGGAGATGGTCCGCACGTCCTTCTGCGCCATACCGTCGGTCGCCCCGCGGGGCAGGCCGTCCGCGGACAGCAGGACTGCGTGGCGTGCCTTGGGCACGTTGGCCACGATGTCCTCAAGCATCCACGACAGGTCTGTGATCATGTGTCATCGGACCCTTCGGACGGTGCCGCGGAGAGGTTGCGGCCCGAGAGCGTGCCGCGCTGGAAGGCGCCCAGGCTGCGGCCGGCCGCCCGGCCGGCGTCCTCCTCAGCCGGGACGTGCGGCAGGCCGACGGTGTCGTGGTCGGGGACGCTGGCGATGGGCACCTGGCGGGCGCCACGCCGGGGCAGGCCGTTGGCGGTGCGCGCCACGGGCTCGGGCCGGGCGGCGCCGCCGGGCTCGGTAACGGGGGGCTGGACGTCTTCCACCGGTGCCGTCTCCTCCTCGGTCCACAGCTCCTCGGGCAGCAGCACGACCGCGCGCACGCCGCCGTAGCGGGAGACACCGGTCACGTCGACCCGGAAGCCGTACTGCTGGGAGAGCAGGCCGATCACCGGAAAGCCGAACTTGGGCTGGTTGCCCAGCTGGGACAGCCGGGGACGGTACTGACCGGAGAGCAGGGCGGTGGCCTTCTGCCGCTCCTCGTCGTTCATGCCGACGCCCGCGTCGTCGATGACGATGCACAGGTTCTTCTGCACCCGCTGGAACGTGACCTCGATCGGCGAGCCCTGCTGGGAGAAGCTGGCAGCGTTGTCGAGCAGCTCCGCCACGGCGAGGGCGACGGGCGAGACCGCCGACGCCTTCAGCGCGAGGCCGGTCTGCTGCATGATCTCCACGCGGCGGAAGTTGCGGATCTGCCCCTGGGCGCTGCGCACCACGTCGTAGACGCTCGCGGCGCGGCTGCGGCGGCCCAGCGGCGCACCGCACATGACGGCGATGCCCTGCGCCTTGCGCGCCATCTGCGCGTTGGCGTGGCCGACTTCGAGCAGGTCGGCGAGGACCGAGTGACCGCCGTACTTGCGCTGGATGTCCTCCAGCAGGGCCAGCTGCTCGGCGGCGAGGCTCTGCAGGAAGCGGGCGGAGCCCTTGAGTACGGCCTTGGTGCTGTCCTCCGCCGCCTCCTCGGCTTCCTGGATGGTCTTGGCGTGATCGGTCCGGTGCTGGTGGAGCTCTGCTCGTAAGGCGGCGAGCCGGCCGTCGGCCTCGCTGAGCCGCTGGGTGAGGGCGGCCTCGGACCTGTCCTTGTTCGCCGCTATGGCCTTGGCGCGACGACTGAGCACCAGGGCCGCGGCGACGCCGAGCGCCGCCACGACGACCAGGCACCAGACAAGTGCGTCTCGAATCATGGAAACCTTTCCTGGCGTTTGGCCTGCGGCCGTTGGCGGAAGTGCACCGCGCGCACCGATGGGACGACCGGTCGCGTACGGGCCGGGACAGGTCAGGGGGACGACCGGACCGAAACCGTTTTCTGCGGTGCCTGAGCCGAGGGGACCAAGGTCACAGACGCGGGGATGCTATCACCCGCTTAGCGGAACCTTTACCACCGCGAGGCGGCCCAACGACCCTGCTCACCGGGTGGGTTGCGCCGGTTACGCGCGGCTCGTCCAGCAATTCCGGATACGGGTGCGGGAGTTGCCGCGGGAGGCGGGAGGCACCGGTTCCGAAAGGGCCGCGCGGCAGGGGAACTGACGGCGGGACACGTACGTCTCGGTGCGCGCGCCGGTGCGGACGGGAAAGGCGGGAAGGGCGGGCGGGGCGGGTCTCAGGCGCGGGGCCAGGGCTGGCCGGTGATGCGCTCCACGCTGGTGTTGAAGCGCTGGAGGTAGCGGGCGAAGGTCTCCACGTCCTCGGCCGACCAGTCCTCGAAGACCCGGTCCAGGTCCTTGACGTGGGTGTCGCGCTCCTCGCGCAGCCGCCGCTCGCCCTCCTCGGTCAGCCGGAACTTGCGGGCCATGCCGCCCTCGGGGTCGGGGATCCGCTCCAGGAGGCCGGCCCGCATCGCGTGCGCGGTCTGCCGGTTGACGGTGGAGGCGTCGAGCTGGAAGGCGTCGCTGAGCTGCCCGATCGACATGGGCCCCTGCACCTCGATCCGGCTGAGCATGATGTAGGCGCTCCGCTCCAGCCGGCCCTCCTGGTGCCGGCGGGTGGTACTGCTCAGCTGATGCCGCCCGAGGACCATGTGCTCGAACTCGACCAGGTGCGACGGCTTGCCCATGTACGTGCCTCCTTCTGGACCGACCGTATCTCAGTGCCCCTCGGCGCAGCGTCCGCTGAGATGTGGTCGATACATAGAGTATGTACGATGCACATCCTTGCCAGCACAAGCCGAGGAGCACCCATGAACGCCCCACAGCCGAGCAGCCGGACGGGCGGCATCGTCGCCGTCCTGGCGCTCGCCGGAACCGTCGCCGCGATCATGCAGACACTGGTCACCCCGCTGATCGCGGAACTTCCACAGATCCTGCACACCTCCTCGTCGAACGCCGCCTGGGTGATCACGGTCACCCTGCTCGTCGGCGGCGTCTGCGTGCCGGTGTCCGGACGGCTCGGCGACCTCGTGGGCAAGCGGCGCATGATGCTGATCTGCGTGGTGCCGCTGGTGGCCGGCTCAGTGGTGTGCGCCCTGTCCACCTCCGTCGTGCCGATGATCGTCGGACGCGGCCTCCAGGGCATGGGCATGGGCATGATCCCGCTGGGCATCGCGCTGCTACGGGACGTCGTCCCCGTCGAGAAGCTCAGCGGCTCCATCGCCCTGGTCAGCGCCTCCATGGGCATCGGCGGCGCGATCGGCCTGCCGCTCGCGGCCGCCGTCGCGCAGTACGCCGACTGGCAGGAGCTGTTCTGGGGGGCGGCCGCCCTCTCCCTGATCATCGGGGTGCTGATCTTCGTCGTGGTGCCGGACGTCCCCGCCGCCGCCAAGGGCCAGCGCTTCGACGCGCCCGGTGCGGTCGGTCTGGCGATCGGCCTGGTCGCCCTGCTGCTGGCGATCTCCAAGGGCGCCGACTGGGGCTGGGCCTCGGGCACCACGCTCGGCCTGTTCGCCGTCGCCGTCATCGCGCTGCTGGTCTGGGGCTTCTGGGAGCTGCGCACCCGCGACCCGCTGATCGACCTGCGCACCACGGCCCGCCCGCGGGTGCTGATCACCAACGCCGCGTCGATCCTCGTCGGTGTCGGCATGTACTCGTTCATGCTGATCGCGCCGCAGCTGCTGCAGTTCCCCAAGGCCACCGGCTTCGGCCTCGGCCAGTCGATGCTCGCGGCGGGCCTGTGGATCGCGCCCGGCGGCATCATGATGATGCTCATCTCCCCGCTCGGCGGAAAGCTGATCAACTCCCGCGGCCCGAAGCTCACGCTCCTGGCCGGCGCCCTGGTGATCGCCGTCGGCTACGCGGTCGCGCTGCCGCTCATGGGCACGGCCGCGGGCATCATGGTCGCCGGTATCGTGATCAACAGCGGTGTCGCGCTCGCCTACGGCGCCATGCCCGCGCTCATCATGAGTTCGGTGCCGCTGTCCGAGACCGCCGCCGCCAACGGCTTCAACAGCCTGATGCGCTCGCTCGGCACCACCATCGGCTCGGCCGTGATCGGCGTCGTCCTCGCCCACATGACCATCAATCTGGGCGGCCACACGATCGCCTCGAAGGACGGTTTCCGCACCGGCCTGCTGATCGGCTGCGGTGTCGCGCTGCTCTCCGCGGCCGTCGCCGCGTTCATTCCGGCGCTGCGCCCGGCGGGCGGCGAGGAGGCCGCGGAGCAGCCGGCGGCCGGTGCCGACCAGGCTCCGGCGCGCGGCTGACCGGACACCCGGGGGCGGCCGGTCTCACCCCGCCCCCTGCGGCCCGAGTCCCTGTACGTGGGGTGCTTGCCAGTAAGCGTGTCCTTGGGCGGACCGTTTCTCGAGCTTGCGCCGCAGCGCCTTGGCGGCCTGGATGTACGCCGCGTGGGCGGTTGCGCGGCGGCCGGCCGGGGGTCAGCGCAGGATGCTGACGGCCCGCGCGATCACCAGGAGCGAGGTCAGCAGAGCGGAGATGCTCTGCACCCCCATCAGGGCTTTGGCGCGGGTCGACAGCGGCATGGTGTCGGTCGGGCTGAAGGCGGTGGAGTTGGTGGTGGACACGTACAGGTAGTCCATCAGTGTGGGGACCCAGTCCGAGGTGCCGCTGGCTCCGTCGGCGACTTCCTGGACGGCGTCGTCGTTCTCGTCCTGGGAGAAACGGAAGTCGGCCAGCGGCATGGCCGAGCGGGGTGCCTGGGTGCGGCTGACCGGGCCGCCCCGGTCCAGCTCCCAGTAGGCCAGCCCGAAGACGATGATGTTGGTGAGCCAGATCTGCAGCGCGGCCACCAGCAGGGACCGGCCGTCCTTCACCCCGGCGTAGAGCAGTTCGTGGACCAGGATGACCAGCGCCACCAGATTGCTGACCACGATGACGCCCACGAGCGTCAGCGACAGCACGCGGAACGTCTTCGTCTGCCGGGTCAGCCGTTTGGGGTTGATCGCGATAAGCGGGATGAGCAGCAGGCACTCCAGGGCGGGCAGGACGTACCGGGGAGCGATCAGCAGCCGCTGCGGCAGCAGCAGGTACAGGGCGATCGCGGCGAGGGTCGCGACCACCGCCGGGAGCCGTGCCTCTCCCCTGCGCTCATGCCTGGGATGCCGGGTGCTCGCCTGTGCCCGCGTACGTGCCATACCTCGTGGCCTTCCGGTCGTTCCCGCACGGACCGTGCCACGGCGCCTGAGCATTCCTCGGTGCCGGGCGCCGCGCACCCCCAGCAGGTACCCCCGAACAGGCGGCTCGTGCCGTGGGACCGCGGGGGCCCGGAAGGCGAGGGACCCGGTGATGCCAGCCACTACGCAGAAGGACTGCTCTGTCGGCGGAGGCGCGTTCGGTGAGCCGGCACACCGAACGCGCAGCAGGAAACCGCCATGCCACTCACCGAGGAGCAATCCGCTTCCGCAGCACTGCGGGGCCGCCGCCGGCGCAACCAGGACCACGCGCGCGGTCTGTCCGCCCGTGTCCCACCGCATGCCGCCGCCCGGTGGGCTGCACGGCTGCGCGAATGGGGAATGTCCGCGCAGGACATCGCCGACCGGGCCGGGCCGGCCTGTCCGTGACCCTGGTCCGCCGCGTGCTGCGCACCCCGGCAGACGGCCAGACCGCCCGGGACATCGCCCGCACCTCCGCCGACGCCCTCCTCGGCATCCCGCTCCCCCACCGCCGCAGCCACCCGACACACCCCGCCGACCATCGTTTGAACCGGGCAGTCCAGCAGCCTCCGACCACGGGCACCGGGAGGTGCTGGCGGCCGGGCACTCGTTCCGCTTGACCGCTGGTTGGGCAGACCAGCGAAGGGCCCTGGGCAGGGAGGATGGCCGCCGGAGCGGGCGGCAGACCCGGGATGACCTGGGACAAGCTGGGATGGTGTCCGCGGCCCGTGCGTACCGACCAGGGTGCCGTCGGGCATAGGGCATCTGCCCGACGAGGGCGGCGATGTGGCCGGGGCCGGTCACCAGGTGGGAAGTGGCGGGCGGGTGCCGACGAGGGCGACGGCGGGTTCGCCGTGACGCACCGAGGGGACACCGCCCTGGACGACCACTCCCGCCTCGCCTACACCGAAGACCTCCCCGACGAGACCGCCGCGACCTGCGCCGGCTTCCTACGACGAGCAACCGCCTGGTTCGCCCGGCAAGGCATCACCATCGAGCGGGTCCTCACGATGCCGGGTTGACCCGGCTGAACTCCGCGGCGAGCAGGTCGAGGAGCCCCGGGAAGCGGCGGTCGATCTCCGCTCTGCGAAGTCTGACGCCCTTCTTGTTCCCGTAGTTGGTCTCGCAGATCAGCCCGGCGTCGCGCAGGGTGCGGAAGTGGTAAGTCCTGGTCTGCTTGCTCACGGGAAGATTGAACGAGTGGCAGGTGCGCTCACCGTCACTCCTGTCCGCGGCCAGCTCGATCATCACCGCGCGCCGGTGTTCGTCGCCGAGAGCACGCAGCACCGCACCCAGGTCCAGGACATCGGTGTCGGCCTGGGTCACGACCGCTTCCACCATTGAGCCCACCTCCAACAAGTACGACGTCCACGGTACCTGAGAAGGCGATTCTGCCGACCACCCATCAAGTACGACTTGTCTCGTACCTTGCGAGCATGCTTCACTAAGGTACGACATTGGACGTACCTATTGCCGGTCGTGGCCGCCGTCACCTCCGCCCGGAAGGGCGCCGGTGCTCACCAATCGACGAAACCGCGACCCGCCTCCAGCGACCGTCGCGCGACCGGCCGGATTCGGACCCTTTTCCAGGGCCGAAGGAAGGCGAGAAGATGAGGAAGCGGCTCGGACTGCTCTCTTTCGGACACCACCAGCACACGCCCGGCTCACAGGCCGGCGGCGCGACCGAAGCGTTGACCCAGCACATCGACATCGCCGTCGGCGCCGAGCGCCTCGGCTTCGACGGCGCCTGGGTCCGCGTGCACCACTACCAGCGGCAGTTCGCCAGCCCCTGGGCACTGCTGGCGGCGACGGCGGCGCGGACGCGGCGGATGGAACTCGGAACCGCCGTCATAGACATGCGCTACGAGAACCCGCTCATGATGGCCGAACTCGCCGCCGCCGCCGACCTCATCAGCGGCGGCCGCCTGCAACTCGGCCTGAGCCGGGGGTCACAGGAACCCGCTCTGCGGGGCTACGAAGCCTTCGGCCACCACCCCGGCCCCACCGACGATTCCCGCGCTGGGGACATGGCACGGGCACACACGGAGCGTTTCAGGGCGGCGATCGCGGGGGCCCCGATGGCGATGAGCGACCCCGCGGAAACCGGTGCCACCGTGCCGCTCTCGATCGAACCCCGATCCGGCACCCTGCCCCAGCGGATCTGGTGGGGCTCGGCCACACGACAGAGCGCCCAGTGGACCGGAGAACAAGGGATGCACTTGCTGAGCAGCACGCTGCTCTCCGAGGACACCGGGGTCCCGTTCGCACAGCTGCAGACGGAACAGATCGAGCTCTTCCGCGACGCCTGGCACCGCGCGGGCCATCCGGGAACACCCAGGGTGGCGGTGGTACGCAGCATCCTGCCCATCGTCTCGGACCGCGACCGCGCCCTGTTCGGTGCGGCCGCCGCACAGGGGTCGAGAGAACACGTCGGCGTTCTGGGCGGAGCCGTGTCGCGGTTCGGCAAGAGCTTCATCGGGGAGCCCGACACGGTGGTGGAGGCTCTGTCGAAGGACGAAGCGGTACGCACCGCGGACACCCTGCTGGTCACCATCCCCAACCTCCTCGGAAGCGACGAGAACCTCCGGATCCTGGAGAACATCGCCGAGCACATCGCCCCGGCGGCCCTCGGCTGGAGCCGGAGCCGCTGACGCGACGCCGAGGCGGTCGTGCCCGACCGGTCGGCCGGGCGGGCACGACCGCCTGCCCGACCGCCGACAACGCGCCTGTCCGTCAGATCACATCAGGTACGGCTTGATTCGTACCTACACTTCCTGCTTGACTCTAGGTATGAACATTTTCGTACCTAGAGGGGTTGCCCAGTGACCAGCACTGCGAGGCATGCGGAGGGGGCGAACCCGCCATGGTTCCTGACGCCCGTCATCCTGCTCACGATGTTCGTCCTGCCCATCAGCATCGCGGGAACAGCGATCGCCCTTCCCGACATCTCCCGAGACCTGGGCGACTCCCCGACCGCTCTCCAGTGGGTCGTGAATGGGTTCAACGTCTCGTTCGCCCTGTTCACCCTGGTCTGGGGAGCACTCTCCGACCGGCTCGGACACAAGCGCACCTTCATGATCGGTTCCCTGTTCATCCTGGGTGCCTCCGTGCTCAGCGTCGTGTCCCCGAACCTGTACGTTCTCGACGCGGGACGCCTGCTCGCCGGAGTGGGCGGCGCCGCGGTGGCCACCGGTGGCACGGCCCTGCTGTCCAACGCGTATTCCGGTGCCCGGCGCGCTCGTGCCTTCGCTTTGCTGGGCACAACGGTCGGTCTGGGCCTGGCCGCAGGACCGACCCTCTCCGGGGGGCTGGTGACGTTCGTCGGGTGGCAGGGCGTCTTCGCCGCCGCCGGTGCCATCTCGATCGTGGCCCTGCTGGCCGGTGGTGCCCTGCCGAAGGACCACAGGCACCCTGTGGAGGGCAACCGCAAGCTGATCGACTTCTCACCGGTCCGCAACCGGTACTTCCTGGCCGTCATCCTGGTGCCGGTCGCGGGGTCCCTGGGCTACGTGACCCTGCTGACCTATCTGCCCGTCGCGCTGAGCGCGGTCCTCGGCATGAGTGCCGGCCAGGCCGGCGTGTTCCTCCTGCCCCTGACGCTGCCGGTGCTCGTCGCTCCGGTCCTCGCCACGACACTGGTCCACCGCGTACGCCGGATCACCCCCATGGTGATCATCAACGTGTCGCTCGCCGTGCTCGTCGTCGGTGATCTCGGCATGCTGCTCCTCGGCCCCGACGCCCCGAAGTGGACCCTTGTGCTCCCCATGGTCCTCCTGGGATTCGGCTGGGGTCTCCCGATCGGCCTCATCGACGGGGAGGCCCTCGCCGCCGTGCCCGCCCGTAGTGCGGGGGCCGCGGCCGGTGTGCTGAACTTCGTCCGTCTGGGCAGTGAGGCGGCCGCCGTAGGGGTCTACGCCGCGGTGACGGCCGGACTCCTGTCCGCCCGCGTCGACGATCCCGGCCTCGCCCGGAAAGTCTCGGCAGGTGGCAGCGGAGCCGCCGGGGCCTACGCGGAGGTCTTCCATCTCGTGGTGATCGCGTTGGCGCTCCTGCCCCTGCTGCTGGCCGTGGTCATCAACGTGCTCCACCGGGCGCACAAGAGCCCGGCTGCGCGCACCCTGTCGGCCCACCCGGACCAGCACCAGGAAGACCCGATCGCCGATCAGGTCGGCACACAGGCGTGAACCACCGGGCCGCCGCGCGGAGTGGCCGAGGCCGCCGGCGTGTGACTGCACGGTCCTCACACCCGCGCGGGGCCCGAGCCACGGACAGGCACCACGGCACAGCGTGCGGCGGACACCGCGGACCCGCTCCGAGTGCGTGGTGTCCGCGGTGACCGTGCCGCTCGTGTCAGCTACACGTCGCGCTCCGGCCGGTCGCTCGTCCCTTCCCGGACGGTCCGGACCGCGAGATCGAGTACGGCGGCCGCGGCTTGCCGGGGGTCGCCGCTCGGTCGATCGGGGTAGGTGGTGGGCGCTCGGTTCCATCGGTCGGCACCCGTTGACGGTGGGTTGTCGCGCCTCCGATGGAGGTCGCCTCCCGCACGCAGGTTGAGGAAACCTCAGTGGGTGTTGGCGTGAGGGAGCGCGCGGAAGAGCTCGGCGCCGATCATGAGCGCGGGACGATGGTCGAAGCGACACCGATCCATTCGTGTCCGCGTCGCGCTCGGCCACCTGCGAGCCGGGCACGAGCCGGATCCGGCCGAGCTCGCGGCCCAGGGCCGACTCGGACTCCTTCCAGTGTGCTCAGCCGTGTTCAGCGAGGAGCAGTACCGCCCGGGGACTCTGCGCCCAGGAGTGCGAGCAGCCGGGGGAATCTCTTCTCGATGTCCACGCGTCGCAGTCGGATGCCCTTGCGGTTGCCGTAGTCGATCTCATCGATAAGACCTGCTTCGCGCAGGACCCGGAAGTGGTGGGTCTGGGTCTGCTTCGAGATCGGAAGATTGAACGAGTTGCAGCCCCGCTCGCTGTCGCTGCGGTCGGCGGCCAACTCCGTCACCACCGAACGACGGTGCTCGTCGGCGAGGGCGCGAATCACCGCACCCAGATCGAGCGCATCGACCTCGGGGCCGACCAGGTTGATCCCGGCCACGCGGCACTCCCTTCAGGTACGGCTTGCATCGTACCTCAAGATATGCTCCACTGAGGTACGAATCTGACCGTACCTTGACCCGTTTGCGCTGCCCGGTGCCGCCTCCCCCTGAGACCCGGCCCGGCACTCGCCGGGGGCCTGGTCATCGATACTCCGCGAGGTCATCGTCATGAAGAAGCCCGAGGTGCTGATAGTCGGTGCCGGAATCGCAGGGCCCGCACTCGCATACTGGCTCTCCCGGAATGGATTCCGGCCGACGGTCGTCGAACACGCCCGGCAGCTGCGCTCCGGTGGTAGCGCGGTGGTCGTGAAGGGGCCCGCGATCCCGGTCGCCGACCGCATGGGCATCCTTCCGCAGCTCCGCGGGCTCGCCACCCGCAATCGATCGCTGACCCTGCTCGACCCCGACGGCAGGCGGATCCTGCAACTCCCGCTCACCTCGGACAAGGCGCCGACGGTCGAGGTGACCCGGGCCGACCTGTCCGAGGTGCTCTACCGGTCGGCGCAGACCGAGGCCGAGTTCCTGTTCGACGACACGGTCACCGCTCTCGACCAGGATGAAAGCGGGGTGGACGTCACCTTCCGGCGGTCCGCGCCACGGCGCTTCGACTTGGTGGTCGGTGCCGACGGGATGCACTCCACCGTACGGCGCCTGGTATTCGGCCCCGAGCGGCAGTTCGCGAGCGACCTGGGCCTGTACGGCGCGACCGTCCCGTTGGAACCCGACGCCATCGAGGACCCGACCGAGATGACGATGCTGACCGTGCCGAACCGGATGCTGGTCCTCCACCCTTCGCGGACGACTCCACTCGCGATCTTCACCTTCCGGGCCGCACAGCCGGCGCCCCACGACCGCAAGAACATCGCCCTTCACAAGCAGACCGTGGCCGACGCCTACGCCGACGTGCGGTGGCGGGCACCGGAACTCGTGGCGGCGTTCCTCGACCACCCGGCTCCGTTCTTCGACCCCCTGACCACCGTCCGGCTGCCCTCATGGTCCCGCGGACGGGTCGTACTGCTCGGGGACGCGGCGGCGGCGACATCCCTGCTGGGCGACGGGTCCAGCATGGCGATGGCGGGCGCGTACGCCCTCGCAGAAGAGCTCTCCGCCCACCCCGGTGATCACGCCCGCGCCTTCGCCGCCTACGAGTCGCGGCTCCGCCGTGAGGTAGGCCCGCGGCAGCGACGCGTCGGTCTGCTCTCCAGGCTCATGGTGCCCCGCACCCGACCGGGCCTCGCGGTGCGCAACGCCGTGGGCCGCGTGGTCGGTCGCACGCGGGCCTGACCCGTGGAACAACTTCAGACAGGTCCGGCCGCCGACGCTCCGTCAGCGGCCCACCAAGAGGTTGCGCCGGCTTCCGTTCCGCTGCTCCTCGTGCCCCACGATGCGCCGACCACGGGCTCTCGTCAGTCCGCAATGGTCCGTCGACGGCGCCGGGCAGCCGGGGCGCCGGGAACGCGACGGTCCGGGCGCCCGGCTCGTCGGCCGCCCGCAGCGACTCCCGGTAGCAGGAGGCGACCGGCGCGGGATCGCTGTCCGGGCCCTCGTACACCGGGCCGACGGTGTGGATCACCCACCGCGCGTCGAGTTGCCCCGCCGTGGTGGCCACGGCCTGGCCGGTGGGCAGTCCCCGGCCGTAGCGGGAGGCGCGCAGCGCCCGGCACTCCGCGAGGATCGCGGGGCCCCCGCGGCGGTGGATGGCGCCGTCCACCCTCCCCCGCCGAGCAGCGAGGAGTTCGCCGCGTTGACGATCGCGTCGGCGCGCCGGCGGGTGATGTCTCCCCGCACCGGAAGGAGGGCGGTCATGTCTGCCGCAGCCTGCGCCAGACGGCCCGGGCCGCGTTGTGCCCGGACATGCCGTGCACCCCGGGGCCCGGCGGGGTGGCGGACGAGCAGATGAAGACGGCCGGGTGGGGGGTCTGGTACGGGAACAGGGTCGGCCGGGGCCGCAGCAGCAGCTGGAGTCCGGAGGCCGCGCCGCAGGCGATGTCGCCGCCGATGTAGTTGGCGTTGTGGGCGGCCAGCTCGGCGGGACCGGCGACGGCGCGGGCGAGCACGCGGTCGCGGAAGCCGGGGGCGAAGCGCTCCAGCTGGCGTTCCATGGCGTCGGTGAGATCCCCCGACCAGCCGCTCGGCACATGGCCGTACGCCCAGAAGACCTGCTTGCCCTCGGGGGCGCGGGTGGGGTCGACCACGCCCGGCTGCACGGTGATCATGAACGGCCGCTCGGGGGCGCGGCCCTCGCGGGAGGCGGCGCGCAGGGCGGTGCCGATCTCGGCCTGGCTCGCGCCGATCTGCACGGTGCCGGCGACGCGGGCCTCCGGCGCGGTCCAGGGCACCGGGCCGTCCAGCGCGTAGTCGATCTTGAAGACGCCGGGGCCGTAGCGGTAGCGGTCGTAATAGCCGCCGAAACCGGCGATGCGGGCGAGGGCGGCGGGCGAGGTGTCGAAGACGTAGGCACGGGCGGGCGGCAGGTCGTCCAGCCGCTTGACCTCGTAGTCCGTGTGCACCGCGCCGCCGAGGTCCGCGAGGTGGGCGGTGAGGGCGTCGGAGATCGCCTGGGAGCCGCCGCGGGCCACCGGCCAGCCGTGGGCGTGCGCGGCCAGCGCGAAGACCAGGCCGATGGCGCCGGTGGCGAACCCGTCCAGCGGGGCCATCACATGGGCGACCAGCCCGGCGAACAGGGCCTTGACCCGTTCGTCCTTGAACCGGCGCATCAGCCAGGTGGACGGCGGCAGCCCGGCGAGGCCGAAGCGGGCGAGGGTCAGGGGGTCACGGGGCAGCGCGGTCGACGGCAGCGACATGAAGTCCCGCACGAGGGTGTCCCAGTGGGCGACCAGCGGCTCGACCAGTCGGCGGTACGCCCCCGCGTCCCGCGGCCCGAAGGAGGCGGCCGTCTTGGCGACCGAGCGGGCCAGCACCGCGGCGGTGCCGTCCGGGAACGGGTGGGCCATGGGCAGCTCGGGGTGCAGCCATTCGAGGCCGTAGCGGTCGAGGGGCAGGGCGCGGAAGGCGGGCGAGCTGATGCCGAGCGGATGGGCGGCCGAGCACGGGTCGTGCCGGAACCCGGGCAGGGTCAGCTCCTCGGTGCGGGCGCCGCCGCCCACGGTGGACCGCGCCTCGAACACGGCCACGGTGAAGCCCCGGCGGGCCAGCTCCACGGCAGCGGTCAGCCCGTTCGGCCCCGCCCCCACCACGACCGCATCGAGCATCGCCGGCACCTTCGGACCCCTTCGTCAGCCGATGGCCACTCGGGGCCAGGATATGCCGGACGGCGGGGGGTGGTGGGGGCGAGTGCGTTTTGTGCGGGTGGGACGCGATCAAGGGCGGGACGGGGCCGGACGCCGGGGCGCCGGGTTCAGACCGCCGCCGTGCGCAGCAGCTCCGTGAGGCGGTGGGCCGTGGCCGTGTCGCGGGCGGCGGTGAAGGGCAGGGCGTTCCGGCCGGCGATCCGGAAGGGTTCGCCGGAGCGGGTGAGGTGGGTGCCGCCCGCCTCCTCGACCAGCAGCAGTCCGGCCGCGTGGTCCCAGGCCGCCTCCCAGGAGAACGCCACGGCGTCCAACTCGCCCCGGGCGACGGCCAGATACTCCAGGCCCGCGGAACCGCACGGGCGCGGGGCGACGCCGTCCGTCCACAGGGGGCGGAGCGCGCGCTTTTGCGCATCGGTGGTGTAGTCGGGGTGGGACGTGGCGACGACCAGGTCCCGGCCGGCCGCCGGTACGCCCGCCGACAGCCGCTCGCCGTCCAGGAACGCGCCCCGGCCGCGGACCGCGGTGGCGAGCCGGCCGCGCGCCGCGGCGTACGTCCAGGAGGCCAGCACGACGCCGCGGTGGGCGAGCGCGACCAGGGTGCAGAACCCGTCGTCGCCGTGCACGAACTGACGGGTGCCGTCGACCGGGTCGACGATCCAGACCGGGAGGTCGCCCTGTATCGCCCGGTACGTCGCCGGGTCCGCGTGCACCGCCTCCTCGCCGACCACGACCGAGCCGGGCAGCAGCGCGCCGAGCGCCTCGGTGAGCCGCTTCTCGGCCAGCCGGTCGGCGTCGGTCACCAGGTCGTGCGGGCCGCTCTTCTGGTCCACGTCGGCCGCCGTGAGGCAGCGGAAGCGGGGCAGGATCTCGGCGGCGGCCGCCGCGCGGATCGCGTCTTCCACGTCGGCCGCGCGGCGGGTGAGAAACTCGTCGATGGTTTCCGTCTCTTCGTTCATGTCCCCTATGGGACCACGCCCCACTGACAATCCCCGCCCGCCCGGTGCACACCGGGTGGAATCGGGTTGAAGAACAGGGGTCACCGGCCCACCGCATACCCCTGCATGCCCCGCGGGTTGGCGGCCGCCGACAGCACACCGGTCTCCGGGTCGCGGGCGACCGCGCACAGCCGGCCCTCGGACCAGGCGGGCCCGAGCGTGATGTCGTGGCCACGGCGGCGCAGTTCGGCGACGACCCCGGCGGGCATCCGGGACTCCACGGTCACGGCGCCGGGTTGGTGGCCGCGCGGGTAGAAGGAGCTGGGGAAGCCGTCGTTGTGCCAGTTCGGGGCGTCGATGGCGCCCTGGAGGTCGAGGCCGCCGCGGACGGGGGCGCGCAGCGCGACGGCGAGGAAGAAGTGCGGCTGCCACTGGTCCTGCTGGTCGCCGCCGGGCGTGCCGAACGCCATCACCGGCACGCCGTCGCGCAGCGCGAGGGACGGGGTGAGGGTCGTACGGGGGCGGCGGCCGGGGGTGAGGGTGTTGGGCAGGCCCTCCTCCAGCCAGGCCATCTGCAACCGGGTGCCGAGCGGGAAACCCAGTTCCGGGACGACGGGGTTGGACTGGAGCCAGCCGCCGCTGGGGGTGGCCGCGATCATGTTGCCCCAGCGGTCGACGACGTCGAGGTGGCAGGTGTCGCCGCGGGTGGCGCCGTCGGGGCCGGTCGCGATGTTGTCGGGACCGGTGCCCGCGCGGCCGGTCGCGATGCCGTCGGGGGCGGCGCCGTCGCCGCTCGCCCGGGGCCGTTCGGGGACCTCCGCGACGGTCGGCTCCCCCGCCCCCATCGGGTCGACGCCCCGGGTGCCGTCCGGTACGGGCGCGTGCGCCCACGCGGGCAGCCGCGGGGTGCGCCCGCCGGGACTGCCGGGACGCAGTTCGTACGACGCCTCGGCTCCGATCAGGCCCCGCCGCCCGGCGTTGTAGGCGTCCGACAGCAGCGCGGCGACGGGCACCTCGGCGGCGTCGCCGTACCAGGCCTCCCGGTCGGCCATGGCGAGTTTGCAGCCCTCGATGAGCAGGTGCACGTAGTCGGCGGAGCCGTACGCGGGCAACTCCCCCGGGAGCAGGGCGAGTTGCTGGAGGAAGGCGGGGCCCTGGCTCCAGGGGCCGGCCTTGCAGACGGTCCAGCCGTGCCAGTCGTACGTCACCGGGTCCTCGTACGACGCCGACCAGCCGGCCAGGTCGTCCCCGGTGAGCGTGCCGGTGTGCCGCTCGCCGCTGGTGTCCAGGGTGGGCCGCCGGGACTGCCGGACCAGGGCCTCGGCGATGAATCCCGAGCGCCACACCTCGCGCGCGGCGTCGATGCGGGCCTCCCGGTCGCCGGCCCGCGCGGTCTCGGCGAGCAGCCGGCGCCAGGTGGCGGCGAGGGCGGGGTTGCGCAGCCGTTCACCGGGGCGGGGCGCGCGCCCGCCGGGCAGGTACACGGCGGCGGACGAGGTCCACTCGGTCTCGAAGAGCGTCCGTACGGTGTCGACGGCCGCGCCGACGTTGTCGACCGTCGGGTGCCCGTGTTCGGCGTAGCCGATCGCGTACTTCAGCACGTCGTCGAGGGACTTGGTGCCGTGGTCGCGCAGGAGCAGCAGCCAGGCGTCGAAGGCTCCGGGCACGGCGGCCGCGAGGGGTCCGGTGCCGGGGACGAGGTCCAGCCCGAGATCCCGGTAACGGGCGGCGGAGGCACCCGCCGGGGCCACCCCCTGGCCGCACAGCACCCGCACCCGTCCCCCGGCCGGCGCCAGCAGGATCGGCACCTCGCCCGCGGGCCCGTTCAGATGCGGCTCCACGACATGGAGCACGAACGCCCCGGCCACCGCCGCGTCGAACGCGTTCCCCCCGTCCTCCAGCACGGCCATCGCCGACTGGGAGGCCAGCCAGTGCGTGGAGGACACCATGCCGAAGGTGCCCTGGAGGGTGGGACGGGTGGTGAACATGCTTCCCCTCACTGTCCGGACCCGGCGGCGCGGCCGTTTCGGCGCCCAAGATAGATCCTCGCGAGCGCACCGGGGAGACCGCCCGCACCGTCCGCCGTCAGGCGCGAGTCGGCGACGCTAGGGCACGTCCGCTTCGTCGAAGAGCGCGAGCATCCGGGTCAGGACGCGTACGCACGCGTCCACGTCGGCGCCGGTGAGGTCGCCGCCCACCTGTCGCAGGGCCGCGTGTTCGCGGGTGTGCACCGCGGTGATGGCCGCCGTGCCGTCGGCGGTCAGCCGGATCAGCGAGGACCGCTGATGGGCGGGGTTGGGGACGGCCTCGACCAGGTGCCGGGCGGCGGCATCGTTGACCATGCGCTGCACGAACTGCCGGCTGAGCGTCTGGGCGCGGCCCAGCTGAGGGACGGTCATGGGGCCGTGTAGGTGCAGCAGATCGAGGACGGCGCGCACGCCGACGGACAGCCCTTCGATCGGCTCGGCCTGCTCCACCTTGCGGTGCACCCGCCGGTACAGCGGCCCCACCAGCGCGAACACCTCCGTCAGTCGGTCGGCCAGCTCGTCGGGCGGCAGCGGGGTGTCGGGGCCTGTCATTCCCCAAGAATGACACTTCGGTTGCCAACTCTCGCCAATGATGACACCTTGGTTGTCATGTCTGCTGTCGCCGACCACCCCGAGACGCTTTCGTTCACGACCTCCGACGGCTCCCTCGCCTATCGCGACGCCGGCGAGGGGCAGCCGCTGGTGCTGCTCCACGCCGGGTTCTTCGATCACCGCATGTGGGACGAGCAGACAAGGGCGTTCGCCCCGCGCTACCGGGTCATCGCACCGGACGCCCGCGGACACGGCGCCTCCTCGAACGCGACCCGGCCGTTTCGTCCGGCCGACGACCTGGCGGCCCTGCTGCGTCATCTCGGCGTCGGGCCGGCGGTGCTCGTCGGGGTCTCGATGGGCGGGGGTACCGCGGTCGACACCGCGCTGGAGTACCCCGGACTGGTCCGCGCCGTGGTCGTCAGCGGCGTGGGCACCAGCGAACCGTACTTCGAGGACCCCTGGAGTCTGGAGGTCCTCGGGGACCAGAACAGCGCGCTGGCGGCGGGCGACATCGAGGGCTGGCTCGACGGGCACGTGCGCTTCGCGGCAGGCCCGCACCGCTCGCCCGCGGATGTCGACGCGGACCTCGCGAACCGCCTGCGCGCCATGGCGTCCCGGACGATCTCCAAGCACACGGCGGGCGAGCCGGACCATCGCCTGCCGGTTCCGCACACCTGGCGTCGTGCGGCGTCCATCGACGTCCCCGTCCTGGCGATCAACGGCGCCCTCGACGTGAGCGACCACGTGGCGATGGCCGAGCGCCTGGTCCAAGCGGTACCCGACGGCCGCGCGGTGTCCGTCGAGGACACGGCGCACTTTCCCAACATGGAGCAGCCGGCCGCGTTCAACGCCCTCCTGGCCGAGTTCCTCGAAGCCCTGCCGCCTTCGTGACCACCCTGGCGGGAGAGCGCGGGGCGCCGCGCAGCGCCGTCCTCGCGGCCGCCCCCGCCTCTCGGGGCCGCTTGTCCGCTCCCCAGCGGCAAGCATTAAGGTGAAATCCGAGAGATGTGCGCTTCCATCCGAATGTCGGAGCAACGGGCTCAGGACGCCGCGCGCTGGGAGGAATCGAAGCCGTGCATGGCGAGTACAAGGTGCCCGGTGGCAAGTTGGTCGTCGTGGATCTGGACGTCGAGGAAGGCGTCCTGCGCGACGTGCGAGTCGCCGGGGACTTCTTCCTGGAGCCGGACGAAGCGATCCTCTCGATCAACGCGGCTCTCGAGGGTTCGCCCTCGTCGACGGACGCGACTGGGCTGGCCGCCCGGATCGAGGCGGCGCTGCCCACGGGCACGGTGATGTTCGGACTGACGGCGGAGGGCGTCGCCATCGCGGTGCGCCGCGCCCTGGCGCACGCCACGGACTGGACCGACTACGACTGGCAACTGGTCCACGAGGGCCCCCAGTCCCCGGCCCTGCACATGGCGCTGGACGAGGTGCTGACCGCCGAGGTGGCCGCGGGCCGGCGCCCGCCGACCCTGCGGGTGTGGGAGTGGGGCGCGCCCGCGGTGATCATCGGCAGCTTCCAGTCGCTGCGCAACGAGGTGGACCCGGACGGCGCCGCCCGGCACGGCATCGAGGTGGTGCGGAGGATCTCCGGCGGCGGCGCGATGTTCGTGGAGCCCGGTAACACCATCACCTACTCGCTGTCGGTGCCCGAGTCCCTGGTGCACGGCCTGTCCTTCCAGGACAGCTACGCCTACCTGGACGACTGGGTGCTCGGCGCGCTCGGTGACATGGGCATCCGGGCCTGGTACCAGCCGCTGAACGACATCGCGACGGACCAGGGCAAGATCGCCGGCGCTGCGCAGAAGCGCGTCGTGGGCCCCGGCGGCGGCCCTGGCGCCGTGCTGCACCACGTGACCATGTCGTACGACATCGACGCGGACAAGATGACCGAGGTGCTGCGCATCGGCCGGGAGAAGCTCTCCGACAAGGGGACGAAGAGCGCGAAGAAGCGGGTCGATCCGCTGCGCCGGCAGACCGGACTGCCGCGTGAGACGGTCATCGACCGCATGATCGACTCCTTCCGCGCGCGCTATGGACTGACCCCGGGCAAGATCACGGACGAGGAGCTGGTCCGCGCCCGGGACCTGGTGCGGACGAAGTTCGGCACCGAGGAGTGGACCGCCCGGGTGCCGTGAGCCGCGCCCTGCCGCGGATGCGGTTCAGGGACAGGTCAAGGCATGCCCATGCCCCGATCAAACACGTGTATGGGTTCCGTGCACGTCGGGCTCACGGGCACTGACATAACAGGATTTGCCCCACCGCCCGCTGGCTACCGTGGTCGGGCCTGAATCGGCCATGCACGACCACGGGGAAGAGGTGACGGCGGTGTCGGCGCGGATACGTTCACGCCTGCTCGATTTCGTGGGGACGGAACCGGCGCCGCCGGAAGCCGACCTGGCGCAGCAGGCTCCGCGACCGCGCCGCTCCCGGCTGCTGGACCTCGCCGAGTCCGCCCCTCCCCCGCCCCCGGCCGGCGACGACCGGCCCGGCCCCAAGCCGGGCGTGCCGCCGTACCAGACCCCGGTGTGCGTGCCGGCGCATCCGCGCTCCGTCCTCGGGACGGGCACCCAGGGCCGCGCCGCCCGTGTCCCGTTCATCATGATCGAGCTGTTCGCGCATCCGTCCCACGGCACGGTCGCCTTCGCCTTCACCACGCCGGCGAAGCTGGCGGCGGCACTCGGCGAGGCGCAGCCGTGGGTGGCCGGTTCGCTCGGCCCGCTGGCCGAGAGCATGGACGAGCAGGGCGTCACCGTCCTCCTCGACCCGCAGGTCGCACCCCAGGAGCCCAACTGGCGGCCCGCGGACCTGGCCGCCCTCGCGCGGGAGGTGCGCCGGTGACGGCCGACTTCAAGGTCATCTACGACGACCTCTCCACCCTGGCGAAGACCTTCCACGACCAGGCCGGGGACTACCGGAAGCTGGCCCCGGACGTGTCACCGCCCATCGTCAGCGGCGGCGATCCCGCGCTGGACGCCGCGATCAAGGAGGTCGCGAACCTCGTCATCGCGCTGCACATCGGGCTCGCCGACCACCTGGACGACCGCGGTGACAAGGCCGCGTACGCGCGCGACTCCTTCCACCGGCACGACGTGGACATCCACGGTGTCTTCGAAGACCTGACGGAGGGTCTGGACTGATGGGTGACAGCTGGGTCGGCGGCGACATCGGTGGCCTGCACACGATGGCGACCACCTACAAGAACGCCAAGGACAAACTCGACGGCGTGGTGAAGGTGCTGAGCAAGGCCGTCGACAAACTTGCGGACGACGCCAGTTGGAAGGGCGAGGCGGCGAAGACGTTCCGCGGCGTGTGGTCCGAGGACGAGTTCACGGCCGGCGCCTTCGCCGAGCTGGTGTCCGAGGTGGGCGGCATCCTGGGCGACCTCGCCGACGCGTTGTCGACCTGCGAGACGTCGCTGCAGAACGCGGAGCACGTCGCCGCCGGCAAGGGCGTGTCGACGGACTCCAAGGGCGCGCCGGTGCCGATCATGACGGCGAACCCGCCGAGCGCGGACGACCAGAAGGCCATCTCGGCGATGAACGAGTACGCCAAGGTGCGCGACGGGATCCTGCACACCGCCCAGCACGCGCGTCTGGACGCGGCGCAGAAGCTGTCGGACCTGTACGACAAGGTGACGGCCAAGGACGGCTCGGTGTCCACCGGGGACAAGACCACCATCGCGGACTACCTGCGCGGCCTGTACGCGTACGACGCCGAGGACGCCCGGGCCGGCGGCGCGAAGGCGCGCGAGAAGCTCGACGACGCCAAGCAGGCGGCGCACGACGCCAAGAAGGAGCTGCGCGCGGAGCGCAAGGCGTACCAGAAGGCGGGCAAGGCGCTGCCCAAGGACCTGCCCGCCAAGAGCGCGTACAAGGACGCGCTGACCAAGGTGGACGACCTCGAGGACGCGATCGCGCGCGCCGAGAACGGCAGCACCAAGCTGCCCTACGACCGCGCGCTCAACGTGAAGGTGGCCGACGCGGCGGAGCTGCTGCGCGCGGGCAAGAGCCTGGAGGCGGTACCGGACTTCCTGAAGGAGATCCCGGTGCTGGACGTCGCCGCGGCCGGTGCGTGCGGTGTGCTGGAGGCGTCCGACGACCACGACAAGGGCTGGTCGTGGCAGAAGTCGATCGCCGTGGACGGCGGCGCCAACGTCGGCGGCCTGGTGGCGGGCACGGCCATCACCGCGGGTGTGGTGGCCGCCTTGCCCGTCGAGGTGCCCACCGCGTTGGTGGCCGGGGCCGGTGGTCTCGTGGTGATCGGCGCGACCAGCCTCATCGACCACTCCTTCCACGAGCACTGGAGCGAGGACATCCACGACCACGGTGTGGTCGGTGGCGTGTGGACGGGGACGAAGCACGTCGCCTCGGAGACGTACGACGACGGCAAGCGACTGGTGAAGGATGTCTGGCATGGCGTCAAAAGCATCTTCTGAAGCCCCGGCCCCCGGCTTCTCCGTGCCCGTCCCCGCCCTGCCGAAGCTCGGCCGGACGTGGTACAGACGCGGCGCGCTGTACTGGCTGTGCCGGGTCCGCACGGCGGTCTTCTTCCTGCTCGTCGTCGCCATGTTCGGCTTCTTCGCGCTGAGCCTGTACTCCGGATTCCGCGACATCCTGCCGTCCACGGCGCGGGGCGTGTGGGACGTGGTGCAGGTGGTGGCGTCCTGCGTGACATTCGTATGGGGCTGGGTGACCCAGCGCCGCAGCCACCGCAAGGCGCTTCTCGATCCCCCCTCCCCCGGTGAGACCTACCAGGCCAAACGCGACCACAGCAGGCGAACCCCGGGCCTGGTCGCCCTGGGCCGCGGGCTGGTCATCCTCGCCGCGCCCGTCATGCCGGCCTTCGCCGCGTACGCCGCCGGCTGGTTGATCGCATGGGTCACCGTCCGCCAATACCCCAGCGAGGTCGGCGCCCGCCGCTGGATGGAAGAACACCACGCCGCACCATGAGAACGCGCACGACCGCCGTGGAGGTCCCGTCCCTGCCGGGACTCGGCACCACCTGGTACGAACGCGGCCCACGCTACTGGCTGCGCCGTACCGTCAACGCCCTCTTCCTGCTCACCGTCCTGGCCTTGTTCGGCTGCTTGGCGCTGAAGCTGTACTCCGGCGCTCCTCGCACCTTCATGCCGCCCCGCGTGCGCCGGGTATGGGACGCCGTGCAGATCGTCGCTTCCTGCGTGACCTTCGTCTGGGGGTGGGTCGGCCAGCGCCGGAAGCTGCGCCGGCAACTGGTGGACCCGCCGGCACCCGACGCCTTCCGTGCGGCCAAGCGCGCGGAGGGGAGCCGCGCCGTGTACTGGTCCCGGGCCGGTCTCGTTCCGTTGCTGCTGGCGACGCCGATCCTGCCCCCGATCGTCGCGTGGTGCGTCGGCTGGTCGGCCGCCGTCCTCACCGTCCGCGAATACCCCGGAGAAGTCGGCGCCCGTCGTCGGCTGGAGGCGCGAACCGGGCGAAGCGGCACGTCGTGAAGGGTGCCGGGTGACCGGCCGAGTACGCAGCGAGTTCCCGCTTCCGCTCACAGGCCGTCATGTGAGACTGTCGTCCCCCGTCCATCTTGCGGACCTCTTCCGCACCCCTCCCCCGAGATGTGCGCCGTGCGTTCTCTGCCTCTGCCGCTCGCCCTCACCGCCCGGCTGACCCCGGTCGTGGTCCTCGCCTGTGCCGGGTGGGCGCTGTCCTCCGCTCCGGCCGCGCCGTCCGCCGCCGCGGGGCACCCGGCGGATTCCAAGGCGTCCGGGGGGTCGTCCGCGCCCGCGCCCTCGGCCAGTGCGCGGGCGAAGGCGTACTCCACCGCGCCCGCCCCCTGCTCCGCCGTGCCCGCGTCGACGGTCAAGTCCCTGGTGCCCGGGGCGAAGACGGGCGGCAAGGAGATCCCCTCGACGGATCCCACGCTGCGCCGCACCTGCTCCTGGAACGCCCTGCACGGCTACAGCTACCGCTGGCTCGACGTGTCGTACGAGATCGGCGAGTCGGTGCAGGAGGCCACCCGGCAGTACCAGCAGCAGATGGGCAAGAAGAGCGGCGGCGGCACCGTGCCGGGGCTCGGGGACAGCGCGTACTCGGTCGTGAACCTCAGCACCGAGGACAAGCAGCAGACCCGCGAGGGCGTGGTGATGGCGCGCGTCTCCAACGCCCTGGTGGTGGTGACGTACAGCGGCAGCGACTTCGACACCAAGAAGGCGCCGGGGACGGACGAGATCAACACCGGCGCCATCAAGGCGGCGCGGGCCGCCGTGGCGGCGCTCGGGGGCGGGACGTCCTAGCCCGCGCGGACCAGGACGTCCCCCGGCGGGATCAGACCGTGCTGCGCCGCCGGCCGCCGGTCGTCAGGGACAGGGCCACGTACAGCACCAGGGACGTGCCCAGGCCGACCGCCCAGCCGTAGTCGGCGAGCGGGGCGAGGGCGGGGATCGGACGGCCGTCGAACAGCGGCTCGAGACGGGCGCCGCCGATCGCGAGGACACCGCCGGCCAGGAAGGCGGCGACCGCCCGCCAGTTCCAGCCGCCCGCGTACCAGTATCGGCCGCCGGTGCGGTACAGGTCGGCGAGGTCCAGCCGGGTGCGGCGCAGGAACCAGTAGTCGGCGACGAGGATGCCGGCGACGGTGCCGAGCAGCCCGCCGACCAGGCCGAGCCAGGTGAAGATGTAGCCCTGCGGGTCGGAGTAGAGCTTCCAGGGGAAGATCAGCACCGCGAGGACCGCGGTGACCAGCGCCCCGGCGCGGAAACTCACCTTCCGCGGCGCCACGTTGGAGAAGTCGAAGGCCGGCGAGACCAGGTTGGCCGCGATGTTCACCGAGAGGGTCGCCACCAGGACGGTGACCAGGGCGTAGAGCAGGCCGACCGGGTTGTCGGTCTTCGCGGCCAGCTGCACCGGGTCCCACACGGGCTTGCCGTAGACCGCCTGGGACCCGGAGGTGACCAGGACGGAGAGGAAGGCGAAGAGGGTCATGGTGGTGGGCAGGCCGAGCGCCTGGCCCCAGGTCTGGGCGCGCTGGCTTCGGCCGTAGCGGGTGAAGTCCGGGATGTTCAGGGACAGGGTGGACCAGAACCCGATCATGCCCATCAGGGACGGCCAGAACAGCTTCCAGAACGACCCGCCCCAGCTCAGCGTGGAGGGCTGGTCGAACAGCGGGCCGACACCGCCCGCCCTGCTCGCCATCCACCACAGCATCACGAACGCGCCGACCAGCACGAACGGCGCGGCCCAGTTCTCGAAACGGCGGATGGTCTCCATCCCCCGGTGGATGATGGCCACTTGCAGCGCCCAGAAGACCGCGAACGACAGCCACATGGTCCAGGCGTATCCGCCGACGTGCGCCGCGTTCGACCAGCTGCCGCCGATCAGTTTCCCGGCGAGGAAGTAGATGGCCTCCCCGCCGATCCACGTCTGGATGCCGAACCAGCCACAGGCCACCAACGCCCGTACGACGGCGGGCAGGTTGGCGCCGCGCACCCCGAAGGAGGCGCGGGCGAAGACGGGGAAGGGGATGCCGTACTTGGGTCCCGCGTGCCCGGTCAGCAGCATCGGGACCAGCACGATCAGATTGGCGACGGCGATGGTGAACACCGCCTGCTTCCAGTCCATGCCGACGGCGATCAGACCGGAGGCCAGCGTCCAGGACGCCGTGTTGTGGGCCATGCCGACCCACAGCGCCGAGAAGTTGTACGTCGTCCACGTCCGCCGGCCGACCGGGACCGGCAGCAGGTCCTCGTTGGCGTAGCGGCCGCTGGGCTGCGGAGCGCCGGGGGCGATCTCCACCCGGCCGTCGGGAAGGGTGACTTGGGCCGACGGCGGTATGCCGGCGGGAGCGGTGTCGGTCATGGGCAGGCCCCAATCGGAAACGGGGTGGGTCGGCGGAGGCCGTGCGGGCACCAGCCCCTCCCCGCGGGGAGGCGGGGAGGGGTGACCAGGGGTGGGGGGTTGGGGCGGACCCCCGAGGGGATCGGCGGGAGGGACGAACGGACGACGGACGGTCAGGAGTTGACGGCCGGGATCACCTTCGTGCCGTAGGCGTCGATGGTGGCCTCCTGCGCGTCGTGCATGTCGTACAGCGCGAACTGGTCGACGCCCAGGGCGCGCAGGGCGTTCAGCTTCTCGATGTGCCGTTCGGCCGGGCCGATCAGACAGAACCGGTCCACGATCTCGTCGGGCACGAACTCGGTGTCCGGGTTGCCGCTGCGCCCGTGGTGGGCGTAGTCGTAGCCCTGCCGGGCCTTGATGTAGTCGGTGAGTTCGCCGGGCACCTGGGCGGAGTGCTCGCCGTACTTGCCGACCAGGTCGGCCACGTGGTTGCCGACCATGCCGCCGAACCAGCGGCACTGGTCGCGGGCGTGGGCGAGGGCCTGCGGCGAGTCGTCGGCGGTGACGTACGCCGGGGCCGCCACGCAGATGGTGACCTCGGCGGGGTCGCGCCCGGCCGCCCGGGCCGCGTCCTTGACGGCCTTCACCATGTACTCGGTGAGGTAGAGGTCGGCCAGCTGGAGGATGAACCCGTCGGCCTCCTCACCGGTCATCTTCAGCGCCTTGGGGCCGTACGCGGCCATCCAGACGGGGAGCCGGGCGCCCGGCCGGACCCAGGGGAACCTCACGGTCGTGCCGCCGCCGAGGTCGGCACCGTCGCCGCGGCCGAGGGCACGGATCACCTTCATGGCCTCGCTGATCCGCGCGAGGGTGTTGGGCCGGCGGCCCGCCACCCGCATCGCGGAGTCGCCGCGGCCGATGCCGCAGACGGTGCGGTTGCCGAACATGTCGTTGAGGGTGGCGAAGGTGGAGGCGGTGACCTCCGGGGTGCGGGTGGACGGGTTGGTGACCATCGGCCCGACCGTCAGCTTCCGCGTCTGGGCGAGGATCTGGCTGTAGATCACGAACGGCTCCTGCCACAGCACGGCGGAGTCGAAGGTCCAGCCGTGGGTGAAGCCGTTCTGCTCGGCCCGCCGCATGAGGTCGATGACGCGGGAGGCCGGCGGGTCGGTCTGCAGGACGAGTCCGAAGTCCATGGGCGCCACTCCTAGTTGAGGTACTGACAGGTGGAGCGCGGGGTGTAGACGCCGTGTCCGGCGTGCCCGGTGTACTCCCGCTGGTCGATGACCGGTACGCCACGCGAGAGGACGGTCTCCACCCGGCCGGTGGTCCGCTTGCCCTCGTACGCCGAGTAGTCGACGTTCATGTGGTGGGTCTCGGCGGACATGATCTGCTCGGCGTGCGGGTCGTAGATCACCACGTCGGCGTCGGCGCCCGGGGCGATGGTGCCCTTCTTCGGGTAGAGGCCGAACATCCGCGCCGGTGTGGCGCAGGCGATCTCGATCCAGCGGCGGCGGGAGATGCGCCCCTCGACGACGGCCTGGTGGAGCAGGTCCATGCGGTTCTCCACGCCGGGCATGCCGTTGGGGATCTTGGAGAAGTCGCCGCGGCCCAGCTCCTTCTGGCCGGTGAAGCAGAACGGGCAGTGGTCGGTGGAGACCACCTGGAGGTCGTTGGTGCGCAGGCCCCGCCACAGCGCCGCCTGGTGCTCCCTGGGCCGCAGCGGCGTCGAGCACACGTACTTGGCGCCCTCGAAGCCGGGCTCGGCGAGGTTGTCGGTGGACAGGAACAGGTACTGCGGGCAGGTCTCGCCGAACACGTTCAGGCCGTCGTCCCGGGCCCGCGCCAGCTCGGCGAGCGCCTCCGCCGCCGAGACGTGGACGACGTACAGCGGCGCGCCGGCTACCTGGGCGAGCCGGATGGCGCGGTGGGTGGCCTCGGCCTCCAGCAGTGCCTTGCGGACCTCGCCGTGGTGGCGCGGGTCGGTCTCGCCGCGGGCGAGGGCCTGTGCCACGAGGACGTCGATGGCGATGCCGTTCTCGGCGTGCATCATGATCAGCCCGCCGTTGTCGGCGGCCCGCTGCATGGCGCGCAGGATCTGGCCGTCGTCGGAGTAGAAGACCCCCGGGTAGGCCATGAACTGCTTGAAGGAGGTCACCCCCTCCTCCACCAGCAGGTCCATCTCCTTCAGCGTCTCGTCGGTGACGTCGGAGACGATCATGTGGAAGGCGTAGTCGATCGCGCAGTTGCCCTCCGCCTTGGCGTGCCAGGTGTCCAGTCCCTCGCGCAGGGAGTGGCCGACGCTCTGGATGGCGAAGTCCACGATCGTGGTCGTGCCGCCCCAGGCGGCGGCGCGGGTGCCGGTCTCGAAGGTGTCGGAGGCGTAGGTGCCGCCGAACGGCATCTCCATGTGGGTGTGGCCGTCGACGCCGCCGGGGATGACGTACTTCCCGGTGGCGTCGATGGTGCGGTCGGCGGTGAACGCGGCGGCAGCGGGGGTGCCGGACGCCGCCAGGGCGGCGATGCGGCCGTCCTCGATGAGGACGTCGGCGTGGATCTCGTCCGACGCGGTGACGACGAGGCCACCGCGGATGACGGTACGGCTGCTCATGCTGCTCCTTGGGTCACTCGGCTTCGGTCACGGCGCGGTCAACGGCGTGTACGCGCCCGGCGCCCGGTCCCGGTAGAACTGCCAGCGGTCGCGGACCTCGCGGAGTTTGGCGAGGTCCAGGTCGCGTACGACGAGTTCGTTCTCCTTGTCGCCCGCGACCTCGCCGACGTACTGGGCCTCGGGGTCCACGAAGTACGTGGTGCCGTAGAAGTCGTTGTCGCCGAGGTCCTCCACGCCGACCCGGTTGATGGCGCCGACGAAGTACTCGTTGGCGACGGCCGCCGCGGGCTGCTCCAGCTGCCACAGGTAGCGGGACAGGCCCCGGGAGGTGGCCGAGGGGTTGAAGACGATCTCGGCGCCGGCGAGGCCGAGGGCCCGCCAGCCCTCGGGGAAGTGGCGGTCGTAGCAGATGTAGACGCCGATCCGGCCGACGGCGGTGTCGAAGACGGGCCAGCCGCTGTTGCCCGGGCGGAAGTAGAACTTCTCCCAGAACCCCCGCACCTGCGGGATGTGCGTCTTGCGGTACTTGCCGAGGTACGTGCCGTCCGCGTCGATCACCGCCGCGGTGTTGTAGAGGACGCCCGGCTGTTCCTCCTCGTACATCGGCAGGATCAGCACGATGCCGAGGGCGCGGGCGAGGGACTGGAAGCGCTTCACGGTCGGGCCGTCGGGGATCCGTTCGGCGTAGTCGTAGAACGCCTTGTCCTGCACCTGGCAGAAGTAGGGGCCGTAGAACAGCTCCTGGAAGCAGAGGACTTGGGCGCCCTGGGCGGCCGCGTCGCGGACGGCCTGCTCGTGCACCTGGATCATGGATTCCTTGTCGCCGGTCCAGGCGGCCTGGAAGAGGGCGGCTCGGATCACTCGGCTCATCGAAGCCTCCGTTCGGTGGGTGTCCGGTGAGCCTAGGAAGCGGCCGGGCGCGGTTCGACGGGCAGCGTGTCACGTCCGCGGACGGTCGGCGTGCCACCGTGTCATGTCTTCGTGGGCCCATGTTTCACCGCCGTTTTCCCAGGTGGTCTCAGGTGTCAGCGTTGTTGCGCGTCATGCGCGAGAAGCGCGATGTGCACCGAGGCGGCCTGCTCGAAGTCGTCGAGGTCGACGCCGAGGCGGTCCTGTATGGCCTCCAGGCGGCGGTAGAGCGCGGGCCGGGAGACATGGTGGAGCCGGGCGGTGCGGGACTTGTTGCGGCCGGTGGCGAGATAGGTGCGCAGCACGCCGAGCAGTTCGGGTTCGGCCGTGCACAGCAGCCCGTCCAGCTCCCGTTCGGCGAAGGACTGCACATGCGGGTCGTCGCGCAGCAGC